>JAVEVO010000025.1:0-56071 GCA_034005005.1 Myxococcota bacterium | reverse complement strand
AAGGAGCCGAGGGCGAGGGCGAAGGAGCCGAGGGCGAGGGCGAAGGAGCCGAGGGCGAGGGCGAAGGAGCCGAGGGCGAGGGCGAAGGAGCCGAGGGCGAGGGCGAAGGAGCCGAGGGCGAGGGCGAAGGAGCCGAGGGCGAGGGCGAAGGAGCCGAGGGCGAGGGCGAAGGAGCCGAGGGCGAGGGCGAGGGGGTCGCGGACGATGTCAACCTGGGCTGGATCGGCGGGGCGTGCCGCACCGACGAGGACTGCCCCTTTGCGGGCGGACGCTGCCTGACGGAGCAGCTCGGCTTCCCCGGGGGCCTGTGCACCACCCCCTGCGAACGACTCTGCCCGGACCACCCGGAGGAGGACTACTCGATGACGTTCTGCGTCGCGGACCAGGATGGCGAGGGGACCTGCATCAGCCGCTGCGATCCCGATCTCCTCCCCGGGACCGGCTGCCGGCCCGGCTACGGCTGCGCGGCCGTGCCGCGCCAGTCGCAACCCGATTTCCTGGCCCAGGCCTGCGTGCCCCTGGCCGGCGACGGCCGCCCCCGGCCGCTCAACAGCCTGCAGCCGGCCCTCGAGGCCGCGGCCGCCCGCCTGGGCCTGGGGGCCGAGCGGATCACCCTGATCGACCTGACCGTCCCGGACCGCCCCGAGACCGCGCAGATCAACGGGCTGTCACCGATCTACCCGGCGTCCGTGATCAAGCTGGTGGTGATGGTCGGGGTGGAGCGGGAGGTGGAGGAGGGACGCCTGACCCTGCAGACCCTGCTGACGCCCACGGAGCAGCAGACCACCTGCACCGGCCAGCCCGAGGGCGACCTGCGCCCCCAGATCCGCACGGGGGTCCCGCGGACCGTCGGCGAGCTGGAGGAGCTGATGATCACCCGCTCCGACAACAGCGCCACCAACGTGCTCATCGACGCGGTCGGCCGGGACCGGCTCCGCGCCTACATGGAAGCCCTCGGGCTGCCCGGGCTCCAGCTCTACCGCTACGTCTTCGGCTGCGAGCCCTATGACGACCCCCTCTGGGACGGGGTGCACCTCAACAGCATGACCGCGCTGGAGACCGCCCAGCTCCTGGCCCTGATCCTCGACGGGGGCCCCGGGTTCCTCGGCGAGGCCGCGCGCCTGCGGATGCAGGAGATCCTGGGCGACCAGCTCTACCGGGACGGGATCTACCAGGGGCTGCCCGACGATGCGCTGTACCTGAGCAAGACCGGCACGACGAGCACCAAGAAGCACGACGCCGGGCTGATCCTCTGGCAGGAGCAGCGCTACGCGCTCGCCGCGTTCCTCGACATGACGCCGGGTGCCGGGACACCGCTGCTCGAGGAGCTGGGCGAGGCCATCGCCCTGATCATGGAAGGCCGCTGAGGCCCGGCTGGCTCGCGGCCGGGGCGAGACGGACGATCGCCCCGGGCGCCGCGCCGAGGGAGCCGAGGATCCGCACCACCTGCCCGGGCCGGCCCGCCGCCAGCGGGTCACCGGCCCCATCGACCAGCCCCTGTACGACGCCGCTGGTCTGCTGCAGACCGACGTCCCGGACCTCGATGAGGTCCCCGGGCTTCACGGGGTTGCAGAGGACGAGCTCGATCTCGCCCGCGCGGCCGCCGGTGACCTCCCCGAGGTACTCCGGGGGGCCCGCAGCCGGGGAGCCCCCGGGCGAGTAACTCGACAGCAGGTCCTCCTCGCCGCCGTAGAAGTGGGTCGAGAAGGGGCGGGGCGAGCAGCGGGCGAGCTCGGCCTGCATCCGGGGACGCGCCGCCCGCAGCCCCGGGAGGTCGCCGGCCGCGAGGAGGTCGAGCGCCTGGCGGTAAACATCGACGGTGCCCGCCAGGTAGTTGGGCGAGCGGGTCCGCCCCTCGATCTTCAGGGCGTGGACGCCGGTGGCGACCAGCTCCTCGAGCAGGGGCAGCGCGCACAGATCCTTGGCGTCGAAGAAGTGCGTCCCCCGCTCGTCCTCGAGCACCGGGTTGCCGAGCCCCGGTCGGCGTCCGTCCTCGACCTCCCGGTACTCCCAGCGACAGCCCTGCGCGCAGGCGCCCCGCCGGGGATCGCGGCCCGCCCAGTACAAAGAGAGCAGGCAACGGCCGGAGAAGGCGATGCAGACGGCCCCGTGGACGAAGGCCTCCGCCTCGCCGCCGGCGACGCGCAAAGCGGCGGTGACCGCGGCGAGGCGCGGCAAGCTCAGCTCCCGCGCGACGACGATCCGCCGGCAGCCCTGGGAGTGCCAGAAGAGCCCGGCCTGAGCGTTGGTGACGCTGGCCTGGGTGCTGATGTGCAGCGGCAGGGCCGGGGCGAGTTGACGCGCGAGGAGCAGCACTGCCGGATCCGCGAGGATGACCGCGTCGGGCCGCAAGGCGGCCAGCACGCGCAGGCTCTCCTCGAGCCCGGCGAGATCGTCGTCGAAGGGCTGGATGTTCAGGGTCACGTAGACCTTGCGCTGCTGCGCCCGGGCCTGGCCGATGCCCCACTCCAGCTCGTCGAAGGTGAAGTTGCCGGCCGCCGCCCGCATGGAGAAGCGCTTCAGCCCCAGGTAGACCGCGTCCGCCCCGAACCGCAAGGCGGTCAGCAGCTTCTGGGGAGTGCCCGCCGGGGCCACCAGCTCCGGGACCGACCGAGCCCGACCTTCGACTCCACCCATGCCGCCTCCTCTCCCGGGGACATCTTCCGCCAGCCCCCCCGGCCCCGGCAACTCCCCCCGCGCGGCCGCCCCGGGCAGCCCCGCCGGCGAGATTCGGCGAATCCCCTTGTCGTCCCTCGGGCAGTCGCGCAAGATGGATCCGCGCGGCAGCGCGCGCGACGGACGAGCCCACAACGCTCCGCTCCCGGGCCGCGGCGGCGTGCCCGGCCGAGGGCCCCGACAAGATGCGTGGGCCGCCCGTCACGCGCAACAGGACTTTCGTACCATGGAGACCTCCTCGCCAGCCCCGCCCCTGCCCGAGCAGCCCGGCGAACCGCCGCCCACGCCGGCCGAGCTGGCCGCCGCGGGGGTCTTCCTCACGGGGCCGATGCGTGCGTATCGCTGCAACCTGAAGGGCTGCTGCTGCTCCGAGTGGCAGATCCACTTCCGGGGCGACGACATCGTGCGCCTCGCCGAGTACCTCCCGCCCGCAGAGCTCCCCGCCGCGGTCGGCGACGGGCTGATCGTGGTGCTCGACGAAGAGCGCCAGCGGCTCGACCACTTCGAGCTCGCGCTGCGGGGCGAGGAGCAGCTCTGCCGCTTCCTCGGCACCGATGGCGGCTGCACCTTGCAGCAGCGCTTCGGCGTCGCGTCCCTGCCGTCGATCTGCGTCGACTTCCCCGTGGCCTGCTGGCGCATCGCCGGTCGGGTCGAGCTCGGCTTCGTCACCCTCTGCCCGGGGGTGCTCGACGCGATCTTCGCCAGCCCGGAGCCGACCTGCATCGAGCGGGTGACCGAGCTGGACGAGATGTTCCTCCGTCGCCTGGAGCGCGTCGACGAGGCCGGGGCCATGGAGATCGGCGGCGTGGAGATCGCCGCCGCGGAGCTGCTCTGGCTGCGGGACGAGATCCTGCGAGGGCTCGAGGACGTCCAGCGCCCGGCCCTGGAGCAATTGCAGGCCATCGGCTACGGCCTCGCCGCGGTCATCCGCACCGGCGACCCGCGGGCCTTCGAGCTGCGCTACGATCAGCCGGCCGAGCCCTTCGCCCGCTTCTTCGGCCACGCGCTGGCGAGCCACGACAGTCGCTACCTCGCCGAGCTCGCCCGCCGCTACGGCCGCTTCGTCTTCGAGCCGGAGCTGCAGGCCTTGCTGCAGCCGAGCACGGGCCTCGAGGAGGCCCTCGAGCGCTGGCCGGAGGGGCTGGTCCTGTTCGTCGAGCCGGCCGAGGAGCCCTTGCGGCCCTTCCTCAACCGGTTCCTGGCCCACCGGTACTTCAACTGCCTCGGCCGCTTCGTCGGTGAGGCGACCGTCAGCTTCGGCCGGGTCACCCACGTGGTGGCGACGGCCTTGCGCTTCGCCGCGGCGTTCTGCTGGATCGGCCGGCGCCCCCTCGATGCGCCGACGCTGAAGCTGGCCCTCGGGGTGGCTTCGTTCTGCTACCACAACGCGCTGCCGATGCCGGAAGCGGCGCCGTGGTTCGTCCCCGAGCACTTCGCCGGGGCGGAGCCGCCGCCGCCCCAGTGGTGCGAGGGTTCCTGAGCCGCCGCGCGCTCCGGCCGGCCGAGACGAGGAGACCATGGCCGCAGCGAAGACGATCCACCGCGGGTTGGGCCCGGCGACGGCTACGGGGGGCTGGCTGCTGCTCCTCGTGGCCTTCGCCGGCTCCCTCTCCGCCTGCCTCTTCGCGGAGAAGGACCTGACCACCGGACGGGACGCGAGCCCGGAGCCGGCGGACGGGGGGAGCGAGCCGCCGGACCTGCCCCCGCCGGATCTGGCGGGCCCCTGCGTCGACCAGTGCACCGCCGGCGAGCAACGCTGCGGGAGCGGCGACCTGGTGGAGACTTGCCTCGACCTGGCGGGGGACGGCTGTCTGGTCTGGATCTCGGGGGGGCGCTGCACCGAAGGCTATCGCTGCGAGGCGGGGAGCTGCGTCCCCGAGTGTCGCGACGAATGCGTCCAGGGAGAGCGGCGCTGCGCGACGACGGGGGGCTACCAGGTCTGTCAGGTCTCCCTCGTCGATGGTTGCCGCCGCTTCGAGCAGCCGATCCTCTGCCAGCCCGGCGAGAAGTGCGACAACGGCCAGTGCGTCGATGCCAGCACCCCGTGTGAGGACGCCTGCCGCGTCCTGGGAGAGCGCCGCTGCAGCCAGGGACGGATCGAGCGCTGCGGCGAGTTCGACGAGGATCCCTGCCGCGAGTGGGGGCTCGAGCGCGTCTGCGGGATCGGCTGGCGCTGCTCCACGGACAGCCCCGAGTGCGTGCCCGACTGCACCGACGACTGCGGCGCCGGGACGCGCCGCTGCCTGGCGGGGGGCGTCGCCTCGTGCGGGAACTTCGACCCGGACCCCTGCCTCGACTGGAGCACGGCGCAGCCCTGCCCCGCCGGACGAAGCTGCCAGGGCGACGGCGTCTGCGTCGCCGACTGCCAGGACGAGTGTGCGCCGGGGCAGCAGCGCTGCGCGGGCGACCAGCTCGCCACCTGCGGCCAGGCCGACGACGACCCTTGCCTGGAGTGGGAGGCGGCCGTCGATTGCCCGGCGGGCTTCCGCTGCGACCCCGCGCAGGGCTCGTGCCAGGCGGTCGTCCAGCCCTGCGTCTCCACGTGCCAGCACGGCGCGGTCGCGTGTCGGGGAGCGCAGTACGTCCTCTGCAGCGACTACGACGACGACGGCTGCGACGAGTGGGGGCCAGCGCAGGACTGCCCCAGCGGGCTGGCCTGCGTCGACGATCGCTGCCCGGTCGTGGTCGAGCCGCGTGGCCCCCTGATCAACGAGGTGCTCTTCGACGACGAGGGCACGGACGGCGAGGAGGTCTTCATCGAGCTGTGGGGGCCGCCAGGGCTGGCCCTGAACGGGCACCAGCTCGTGGCGGTCAACGGCGACGGGAAGGTCTACGACCGGATCCCCCTGACGCAGACCATCCCTGCCAGCGGCTTCTACCTGGTGGTGACGGACAAGGCGATCCCCGCCCTGGCCGACCTCGCCACCCAGGTCGACAACGGCGCCGACCTGCAGAACGGCCCCGACTCCTTGCGACTGGTCCGGGACGAGGAGGTCCTCGACGCCCTGGGCTACGGCGAGTTCGGACCGGAGGAGGTCTTCGCCGGCGAGGGGACTGCGGCCCCGATCCCCGGGATGGGGGTCGCGCTCTCCCGCGACGACCGCCACCAGGACAGCGAGGACAACTCCCAGGACTTCCACCCGGCCACCCCCACCCCGGGCAGGTAGGCCGAAAGTACCTCGTCGTCGACGAGATCGCCCGTCCGGTCGACGCACTGCGGCCCTGGTCGGGACTCTCCCGGGACGTCCGCCGGATCCGTACATTCGGATCTGTTCTTTCGCCACCGATTCGGGCTATCCTGGACACAGTGTCCACGCGAATCAGGCTGGAGCCAATGGCGATGCACGAACTGCCCCGAACTCCTCTCCTCCCGAGCGGCCGGCTCTCCCTGCTGCTGGCGCCTCTGCTGCTGCTGGCCGGCTGCCTCCCCGACCTCGCGCTGAAAGATAGCTGTACGACCGCCGCAGACTGCTACGAGGGCGAGGTCTGCGGCGCGGATGGTCGCTGCCAGGCCGGCGAGGGCGAGGGCGAGGGCGAGGGCGAGGGCGAGGGCGAGGGTGTCGCGGACGGCGGCAGCGACGGCGGCGCCGACGGGGGCGATCTCACGCCCTGCGTACCGACCGGCGCCGAGGTCTGCGATGGCACCGACAACGACTGCGATGGCGAGACCGACGAGGCGGCCGATCTCGATCCGACGAGCTCGGGCTGCAACCTGCTCGGCGTCTGCCTCCAGCTCGTCCGCTGCGCGGAGGGCCGCTGGACCTGCGCCACGGCCGGAGACCTCGGCTACCAGGAGGTCGAGACGGCCTGCGACGGGGTCGACAACGACTGCGACGGGACCACCGACGAGGCCGCGGACATGGACCCCGCGACCTCGAGCTGCAGCCTCCAGGGGGTCTGCGCCAGCCTCGTCCGCTGCGCCGCGGGCCAGTGGATCTGCGGCAAGCCCGGCGATGCCAACTTCGAGGCTGTGGAGCAGACCTGCGACACGCTGGACAACGACTGCGACGGCCGCGTCGACGAGGACCTCAACGGAGCCGGTCGCTGCGCCGAGCTGAAGGGCCCCTGCGGGCAGGTGGCCGCGGTCTGCGAGACGGGGGAGTGGAAGTGCCCCGTCCCCATCGACCCCACCTACGAGCCGGACGTCGAGCTCACCTGCGACGGGATCGACAACGACTGCGACGGCGAGCTCGACGAGGGGGTGGCTCCCCCGGAGGATTTCCCCTGCCCGACCGCGGGCATCTGCGCCGGGATCGCCCCCCGTTGCGACGGGGTGACGGGCTGGACGTGCCCCTACCCGGACGGCTTCGAAGACCTCGGCGAGGTCTCCTGCGACAACCTCGACAACGACTGCGACGGCCAGACCGACGAGGAGCTGGACATCTACGCCCCCGTCGATGCCTGCCCCAACAAGGGTGTCTGCCTCCAGGGCGCCGGCGCCTGCCGACGGGGGAGCTGGGGCTGCGTCGCCCCAGGGCTGGAAGCCGACGAGACCACCTGCGACGGCCTCGACAACGACTGCGACGGCCAGGTCGACGAGGATCTGCCGCCCGACACCAGCGCCTGCCCGAAGCTCGGCGTCTGCAGCGAGGTGACCGCCCAGTGCGGCGGCCAGAGCGGCTGGAGCTGCGTCTACCCCGATGGCCACCAGGCCACCGAGACCCGCTGCGATGGCCTCGACAACGACTGCGACGGGCTGATCGACGAGGAGCTCACCCCACCGCCCAACACCTGCCCCGAGGCCAAGGGCGTCTGCGTCGGGCTCACCGCTCGGTGCCACCCCGATGGGACCTGGGGCTGCGAGCTCCCGGCCGCCTACGAGCAGGTCGAGACCCTGTGCGACGGCCTCGACAACGACTGCGACGGCCAGGTCGACGAAGGGCTGACGCCGCCCTACGGCCTGTGCCCGACCCTCGGCGTCTGCGCGGCGACCCGGACGGTCTGCACGGAGGGTACCTGGACCTGCGACCTGCCCGACGCGGCGGTCCCCTCGGAGGAGGCGGCGACCGCGGTCTCCGACGAGCTCTGCGATCGACTCGACAACGACTGCGACGGCAGCACCGACGAGGGCTGCGCCTGCGCGCCCGACTACCAGGCGGCGTGCAAGACCCGCTTCTGCGATCTGGGCACCCAGGAGTGTGTGAACGGGAAGCTCACCGCCTGCGACACGGCCCCGAGCCCCGAGAGCTGCAACGGCAAGGACGATGACTGCGACGGGCTGGTGGACGACAATCTCTGGAAGGAAGATGCCAACTGCAGTCTTTCCGGTGGCGTCTGCGAGGGTCGAGGAGCGATCTGCGTCGCGGCAGCCTGGAAGTGTGAACCCGTTCCCCGCTTCGAGAGCACCGAGACACTTTGTGACGGTCTCGACAACGATTGCGATGCTCAGACGGATGAATCCTGCGATTGTGAGAGCGGATCGGTCGAGGTCTGCGGCAGCGGCGCCCTGGGAGCCTGCGAGCTCGGCCAGCGCCAGTGCCGGGCCGGCCGATGGACCCCCTGCTACGGGGCCATCGAGCCGACCACCGAGGTCTGTGACGGGATCGACAACGACTGCGACGGCAGCACCGACGAGCTCGAGGCCGCCGCGGCGCCCGCCGGCCTCTGCCCGCGCTTCGGTGTCTGCGCCGACGCGACCAAGCAGTGCGCCCCGCCGCAGGGCGGCTGGGTGTGCGACCTGCCCGCGACCCACGCCCTCGTCGAGGAGGGCGACCCGAGCCTCTGCGACTTCCTGGACAACGACTGCGACGGCACGACCGATGAGGGCTGCGGCGGCTGCACCGATGGTGAGACCCGAGCATGCGGCCCCGCCGTCAAGACCGGGATCTGCACTCCGGGGACCCAGACCTGCACCGCGGGGACCTGGTCGGACTGCAGCGGCGTCGCCCCACGCGCCGAGACCTGCAACGGAGTCGATGACGACTGCGACGGCACCATCGACGACCTGGTCGAGCCTCCGGACGACTTCCGCTGCCTCGCCCGCGGCGTCTGCGCCGGCGCGCAGCCGGCCTGCAACGGGCCGCTGGGCTGGGGCTGCCGCTACGCGGCCAGCTACAAGCTCAAGGACACCCTCTGCGACGGGCAGGACAACGACTGCGACGGCAAGATCGACGAGCCGGAGGATCTGCCGCCGTACACGGGCGCGCTCCGCTGCCTGACCAGCGGGCTCTGCGCCGGCTCCACGGTGGTCTGCCAGCGGGGGAGCTGGTCCTGCAGCTACCCGGATGGCTACGAGGCCACCGAGACGAGCTGCGACGGCGAGGACAACGACTGCGACGGCACCATCGACGACGCCACCATCGTCCCGGACGACATCTGCCCCCAGCTCGGAGTCTGTGCTGGTCTCGCGACCTGCGACGGGTCCCTGAGCTGGAACTGCCACCTGCCCGTGACCTATCAGGTGGACGAGACGATCTGCGACGGCCTCGACAACGACTGCGACGGTCGCGTCGACGAGGCGGAGAGCCTGCTGCTGCCCGATGTGACCGGGCTCGGCTGCCCGCCGAAGGCCGGCGTCTGCGCCACCCCGCGCGCCTTCTGCGCCAAGACGACGAACGCCCCGACCTGCACCTACGGACCCTACTACGAGGCTGGCGGCGAGACGCTCTGCGACGGCCTCGACAACGACTGCAACGGCCAGGTCGACGACCTGCCCAAGCACGTCTGCGGCGTGGGCGCCTGCAAGAACGAGGTCCCCGCCTGCGTCAGCGGAGTGCCCCAGGCCTGCCGGCCCCTCCAGCCGCCGAGCGCCAGCGACATCCCCGGCGACGGGATCGACAACGACTGCGACGGCGAGGTGGACGAGGACTTCCCCGGCTCCTGGCTGGGCCTGAGCGAGGCCATGGCCTACTTCCCGGGGGACGCCGACCTCGCCTTCGTGCAAGGCAAGGCGCTGACCGTCGAGCTGTGGCTCTTCCTCGAGAAGCTGCCCGCCGAGAAGCCCATGGCGATCGTCGGGTACCTGTCGAGCAACGCAGGCTGGAGCCTGTACGTCGACCCGACCTCCGTGCCGACGACCCTGACCATGGCGGTCTACGGTCTGGACGGCGGAAACGTGGTCCTCAGCCGGGTGACCTCGAGCACGACTCCGCCCACGGGACGCTGGTTCCACGTCTCCGTCTCGGGCACGGAGGGAGGAATGCTGCGCCTCTTCCTCGACGGGACGCCCGCTGGCGAGGGGGCCTTCAAGAAGATGCCGGCCCGACCGGTGGACGGCACGCCCCTGTGGATCGGCCATCTCCCCGAGGGCGGCGAGCCCTTCGTGGGGATGATCGACGACCTGCTGCTGTCGGGCACCGAGCACCGCACGCAGGTCTTCGATCCGCCCAAGTGTGCGAGCCGCTTCAATGATGCCGACGTCCTGCTGGCGACCTTCGACGAGGGCGAGGGCACCAAGCTGGTGGACCAGATCGGCGGCCGGCAGGGGGGCATCGAGGGCGTCCCCGCCTGGAAGATCGGAAGCTGCGACAACCGCTAGATTTGCTCGAGAAAAACTTCAATCCAAAGTAACTGAGCGGACCTCGGTCGCCGTAAGATCGTGCTCGTGCGGCGTGCTCGTGCTCGTGCGGCGTGCTCGTGCGGCGTGCTCGTGCGGCGTGCTCGTGCTCCTCGGCGAGGGCTTTTCGCCCTGGCTGCCCAGTGCCGAGCGCCACGGCGCGACGACCGTCCCCGGAGGACCCGGACGCGGGAGACTGGGCGACCAGACCCTGGACAACGGGGAGCGGCCCTTCGGCGGGCAGCTCTGAGTTGATGACGGGCGGAGGAAGCGAGGAAAGCGAGGAAAGCGAGGGGAGCGACCGCCGGGCTGCGGTCAGGGGGGCGGGGCAGGCCCTGGGCTACCGGAAGTTGTAGATGAAGGCGAGCTGGGCGCGCATGTCGTCCGAGTCGAGCTCGTCGGCGCCCTCGGCCTCCTTGTAGCCGGTCTTCCAGTAGGTCAGCTCCAGCGCGAGCTGCACGTCCTTGACCAGGGTGTAGTAGCCGTTGGCGAAGACGCTCATGTTGCTCAGGCGGGCGCCGATCTTCAGGTCGTCCTCCTTGGGGAGATCGATGGCCGCGCCGAGGTTGAGCTTCAGCTTCTCGGAGGCGACGAAGCCGAGGTCGAGCCAGCCGCCCATGGAGGTGACCGCCACGTTCTCGGTCTCGCCGTCGGGGATCATGATCCCCTGGCCGATGCCACCGAAGAAGGCGTCCATGTTCTTGCCGTAGTAGAACTCACCAAGGAAGGTCAACGATTTCGAGAGGTTGAGCGAAAGATCGAGGTTCCCCGACCAGGTATCGAAGACCTCGGAGGTCGGGCCGGCCTCCGCGGAGGCGGCCTTGAAGTACTCCCGCTCCTTGCCGTAGTGCCCGCTGAGGCCGAAGGAGAGCGCCGGGGAGCGGTAGCCGAAGCGCGCCGCGAGCACGGGCATGGCGACGTCGTAGTTGTCGACCGTGGAATCGGTCCCCATGGCCCGCTCGACGGCCAGCGCGATGTCGAAGCCCTTGTCGGGGCCGAGGGGGTTCTTGGCGGTGAGCCGGATCTGGGGGCGACGGAAGCCGACGTTGCCCGCCCACCAGCCGACGAGGTAGTTGACCGTCTCGGGCACCAGGGGCGACATCAGGTCCGACTCCTGACCGGCGAGCAGCTCGTAGCGCGGGGTGGAGACCTTGAGGAAGGCCTTGCGCAGCTTGAGCATGTAGGCGTACTCGGCGCTGGTGTTGGTGAAGTCGGTCTCGATGCGGCCCATGACCTCGGTCTCACCGACCTTGTCGGCGATGAAGTCGAATCCCAGCCGGCTCTGGCGGGCATGGAGGGTGGTCGTGGTGGGGCGGTCCTCCGGCTTCGGGTCGATCCAGCGCACGTAGTTGCCGCCGAAACCCGTGCCCTTGCCGCTCTCGCCGGACGTCCCCGTGCTGATACCGTTGGGGTTGCCCATGTCCACGGCCAGGTCGGCCTTGATGTAGCCGAAAGGCTTCAAGGTGAAGCCTGCGGCCGGAGAGGGGACGACGAGCGTGAGCAGGGCACCGAGGACGAACGGGGTCAAGGAAACGATTCTCATCCTTCTTCCTCCCTTGGCGAATGAAGGTTCATTCAGACGGACGACAGCGTGTGGGTAGCTCACCAGGCAGAATGCGTCAAGAGGGGCGGCCCCTGGACCCACGGGGAGGCCAGGGACAGAGGCACGAACGCGACAGGGGGCTCAAGCCGGCGCCACCAGCTCGGCGCCCAGGAGCTTCGTCAGGCCGTCCCGGACGTCGTGGGGATCGAGGTGGCTCATGAGGCTGTACACCTCGCCGATGGAGCGATGACCGTCGAGCTGGAGCAGCAGATAGGCCTCTGCCGGGGAGAGATCGAGCTTGGCCAGCTCCTCCGCGGGGACCTTCGAGGTGAGGACGTTGTCCAGCAGCAGGTGCACCGTCCCCTCGGCATCGGGCAGCGGCACCGCCGGACGGACCTTGCGCTGAGAGGCGGTGGTGCTGCGACGGCTGAAGCCGTAGCCGCCAGTGCGCCGGGCCGGGTCGAGCCCCGGCGCCGCCGGGCGTGGCGGCGGGGGGTCCAGGGGTCCCAGCGCCGCGAACTCGGCGGCCGAGCGAGCGGCGACCTCGGGGCTGCTCGAGCTGCGGATGGCCACCGCGACCGGCGGCTGGGTCGGTCGCCGGCTCTCCTCCTCGCTCACGCGCGGGGAGCGAGCCTCGACGGGGGCCGCCGCCGGGGCCGCTGCCGGGGACGGCTGCTGCTCCCGGGGAGGGAGGACCGGCCGCCGCCGGGGAGGCAGGACGGGCGGAGTGGCAGCCCGCATGCTGGTGGCCGCGGCGACCGCGCCGCGCCCCGGGGGCGGGGCGCTCGCGACCGGGGGCCGCGAGCCGGCCCGCGTCGAGTCGAGCGCCGTCGGGGTCCGGGTCTCGTCGCGCGCAGCCGGAGGCTCCTGGTCGGCCGCCGCGACCTCATCTACCGGAGCGGCCGGCGCGGCCGGCCGCGTCGCGGCCCGGGACGGGGACGGCCCGGCTGCGGGAGCCGCCTCCCCCTCACCCTCGTCCTCGGGCAGCGCGACGCCCAGCAGCGGGGCGGCCGGCGGCGGTGTCGGGACGACGGGCGCGGAGATGGCCACCTCGGGCACGGGATCGGCCGCCCCGCCCTTGGCGCTGCCGCCGAGCTCGACCCGATCCTCCACCTGGGTGGGCGGGCTGTAGAGATTGGCCCAGTCGTCGAAGGAAGAATCGGTCGGAGAACCCACGGCGCAACCTCCAACAGGTCGGTAGGCGGCCAGCCTGCCGGAGCCGCCCGGCGAGAGACCCCGGATCGGATGAACCCCCGCACGACGGCAGGGGCCTCGTTGACAGCAGCCGGCGTTTCATTTTATATCGACGGTCCGAAAAGTCCACTGCTCAGGGACCTGCGGAGAGGCGCGGCACACGGGATCCTGGCTCGCTTCCTCGTTGCGGCGCCCCGGCCGCTCTGCCTGACGAGGCCCCGGCCCCCTGAGCCTGGCACTCAAGGAGCACCCGTGGCCATCTTCGACGGACTCAAGAAGAACAAGGCGCTTCAACGGCTCAGCGACGGAAAATGGAAGAACGACAAAGACTTCCAGGATCTGGTCGCAGACCTCAAGGGGATGGACCTGGCGCCAACGGAGATCCTCTGGACCCTCTCCAACCCCTCCAACGCGGTGCGGAACTTCGGTGCGGAGATCGTGCTGGAGAAGGCGTCCCCCGCGGTCGCGGCTGCGGTCTACGCGGAGACCCAGGGCAAGAACCCCCACGCGGAGCGGTTCATCCTGGGCCTGTTCATGCGCTTCCCCGAGGACATGATCCTCGAGGTGCTCAAGGGCCAGGCCCAGGACAAGGACCCGGCGGCCCGCCGGCAGGCCTTCGACCTGCTCGCCCAGTTGCCCCTGGAGAAGACCGGCAGCATCCTGCTCGACGTCCTCTCCGGCGATGAGCCCGAAGCGCGCCAGAAGGTCCTGGAGAAGCTCGCCCAGGACCCCAAGTTCGCGGCCCGGCCCGAGGTCAAGGAGCGGCTGACGCCCCTGGCCAACGACCCCGATCCCGCGGTGCGCGCCAAGATCCTCGACATCCTGGTCACGATCAACGGGGACCGAGAGCTCGACCTGGTCCTCGACCGCTTCCTCCACGACGACTCGCCGGACATCCTCGAGGTCGCGATCGCGCACCTCAGCGACTGGGCCCGCGAGAGATTGTCCAAGGAGCTCCAGGCCAAGCTGGTGCCCCTGCTCGAGGAGGGCGACAACGACCTGCGCCAGCGCACGGTGCGGGTGCTGCTCAACATCCCCGACACCGCGGGCGTGCTGCGAGCCTTCATCCATCGCGCCAAGTCCCTCGCCGGCTGGATCCGCGAGCGGGCCATGGAGACGCTGCAGGAGTTCGAGGAGAGCCTGATCGAGCCGGTGGTCGAGCTCCTCGGCGATCCCGAGGACGACGTCCGGGTCTCGGGCCTGATGCTCGCCGCCTTCTTCGAGGACCCCCGCCTGGTCGAGCCGATCATCCGGCTCATGAAGGACCCCGACTGGTGGCTGCGGATCACGGCCGCGCAGATCCTCGGCAAGCTCGGCGACGCCCGGGCCGTCGACGTGCTCATCGAGGCCTTGAAGGACGAGGACCTCAAGTGGACGGCCGTCGGCTCCCTGGGAGCCATTGGCGACCCCCGCGCCCTGCGCCCCATCGCCGGGCTGCTCTCCGATCCGGCCGCCGAGGTACGCCTGGAGGTCCTCAACGCGCTGGAGAAGTTCGGCGACGAGCGAGTCCTGCCCCTGGTCGAGAAGTGCGCCTCCCTCGACCCCAGCCTCGAGGTGCGGGAGCGTGCCTCCAAGGTGCACGCCGCCATCGCCAAGGCCAACGACAAGACGGGGCAGGCGGTGACGCAGCTAGGGGACGTCGCCACCCTGACCGATCCGACGAAGTTGAGCCACCTCGACGCGCTGCTGGTCGCGGCCCGGGAGCAGGGGGCCTCCGACATCCACGTGCGGGTAGGGGTCCCGCCGACCTTCCGGACCCATGGCCGCCTCGCGGCGGTGGAGGGCGAAGAGCCGCTCACTGCGGCGCAGACCCAGGAGATGCTCCTGCGCTCCCTCAACGAGCGCCAGCGCAAGGTGTTCGACGAGAACCACCAGCTCGACTACTGCTACGCCATCCCCAATGTCGGGCGCTACCGCGGCAACGTCTACAGTGATCGCCTCGGACTCGGCGGTGCGTTCCGGGTGATCCCCAACCGGATCCCGACCTTCGAGGAGCTGCGGCTGCCGTTGGTCCTCAAGCGCTTCGCTGATTTCCACCAGGGGCTGATCATCATCGCGGGCTCCGCCTCCTGCGGCAAGACCACCACCCTGGCCGCGATCATCGACATGCTCAACAACTCCAAGCGGGACCACATCCTCACCATGGAGGACCCCATCGAGTTCGTGCACACGTTCAAAAACTGCCTGGTCAACCAGCGCGAGGTCGGCAAGCACACGGCGAGCTTCGCCGCGGCCCTGCGCGGCGCCTTGCGGCAGGATCCCGACGTCATCGTCGTCGGCGAGATGCGGGATCCGGAGACCTTGAACCTGGCGCTCACCGCCTCGGGCACGGGCCACCTGGTCATCGGCACCTTGCACACCACCTCGGCCCACAAGACCGTCGATCGGATGATCGACTCCTTCCCCCCCGGCGAGCAGCCGGCCGTCCGCGTCGCGCTCTCCGAGTCCCTGAAGGCCGTGGTGTGCCAGAGCCTGCTGCCCCGCGCCGACGGCGAGGGGCGGGTGCCCGCCTTCGAGATCCTGTTCATGACTGGCCCGCTCTCCAACATGATCCGCGACAACAAGACCATCATGATCCCCTCGGTCATGCAGACCGGCAAGCTCCAGGGCATGCGCACCCTGGACGACTCCCTCAAGGAGCTCCTCGACGAGGGGCTGATCACGGCGGAGACCGCCTACAACCGGGCAAACAGCAAGGCCGAGTTCGAGCCCTTCCTGCCCCCCGAGGCCCGCGAGATGATCCGGCAAGCGCAAGAGGTGAAGGCATGAGCAGCATCCCGAAGGCTCCCGGCCCCGGCCCGCTCCGCACACCGGCTGCTCCCGGGACCTCCCGGCCGCTCCCCGGCGCGCCCCCTCGCCCTGCCGGTCCACCCGCGGCGCGGCCGCCAGTCGGCGGCAGCCCGACCGGGGCGCCAGCCCGCACACCGACGCCGTTCCCCCAGCAGGTGCCCACGCCCGCCGGGGGGAAGACCGCGACCCCGTTCCCCGGCCGCCTCCCCACCGCGCCGCCGGGGGCCGGTCGAGCCCCGGATCCAGCGGCCGCCGGCCCGGCTGGCGCGAAGAGCCGACCGACCCTGAAGCTCGGGGAGAAGAAGAAGGAGCTCAAAAACAAGATCGACCGCTTCCTGAAGCTGATGAACGACCGGGGAGCCTCCGATCTCCACTTCACCGTCGGTAACCCACCGATCTTACGAGCTTCTGGCCAGGTCGAGCCGATCCGCTTCCGCCGGCTCTCCAACCGGGACTTCGTCTCGTTCATGGAGCCGATCACCCCGCCCGACATCTGGAAGCACTTCCTCGGCTGCGGCGACGCCGACTACTCCTACGAGGTCGAGGGGCTGGCGCGCTTCCGCGTCAACCTCTTCATGCAGGAGCGTGGCTACGCGGCCGTGTTCCGGATCATCCCGACGAAGCTCATGACCCTGGAGCAGCTCGGGATGCCGCCGGCGGTGCGCAAGGTCGTCGAGATGGATCGCGGCCTGATCCTGGTCACCGGCCCCACCGGCTCCGGGAAGAGCACCACCCTCTCCGCGATCATCAACGAGATCAACGCGACGCGGGGCCTGCACATCATCACCATCGAGGACCCCATCGAGTTCGTCCACCCCCCCAAGAAATCGCTGATCACCCAGCGCGAGGTCGGGGCCAACACCAAGTCCTTCGCCGAGGCCCTCAAGGCTGCGGTGCGCGAGGACCCGAACCTGGTCCTGGTCGGCGAGATGCGCGACCTGGAGACGATCAGCCAGGCCCTGCACGCGGCGAGCACCGGCATCCTCGTCTTCGGGACCCTGCACACCAACTCCGCGGCCAAGACCGTCGACCGGATCGTCAACGTCTTCCCCCAGGAGGAGGCCGCCTCGGTGCGCAACGTGCTCGGCGAGAACCTCAAGTGCGTCGTCGCCCAGCAGCTCCTGCGGAAGAAGGGGGGCGGCCGGGTCGCCGCCCTGGAGATCATGTTCGCCACGCCGGGCATGGCGACGATCATCCGCGAGGGGAAGACCTACCAGCTCACCTCGATGATCCAGACTGGCCGCAAGCTCGGGATGCAGAGCATGGACGAGTCCCTCATCAAGCTGGTCCAGTCGGGGAAGGTCGACCCCGAGGTCGCGCTCGAGAAGGCCCTGGACAAGAAAGTGTTCCGGCAGGCCGTCGGCCTGCCCCAGGAGGACGAGCCGGAGGGGACGGTCAGCCCGACGCCGAAGCCGGGGGCGGCCGGCGCCAAGGCCCCGGCGGGCCAGGTCCGCATCGGCGGCGGCCCCCCGCCGGCGAAGAAGTAACCCTCCCCTCCCCCCCGACGTGGCCCGCCTCAGGGGCCATCGTGGCTCAGCGCCGCTTGCCCTTGCCCTTGCCCTTGGGACCACGCGCGGCCGCCGTCCCGTCCCTGGCGGTCGTCGCCCCCGCCGCGGCGGTCGTGGCCGTCCCCGCGGTCGCGGCCGGCACGGGCGGCCGACCGCGGAGCACCAGCAGCCCCACGACGCCGACGACGATCAGCCCGAGGGAGATCACCTGGGCCTGGGACAGGCCAAAGGCCAGCTCGGGGTTGCGCCGGACGAACTCCACCAGCAGCCGGAGGACCGCGTGGATGACGATCCACTGCAAGAAGAGGAGCGGCGGCCGGGAGACCCGGGTGCGCGCCCACCAGATGAAGGCGAAGGTGAGGATCGCGCCACCGATCTCCCAGAGGGGCGTGTTGTAGACGACCTCGGTCGTCGGCACGATCCCGTTGGGGAACGACATGCACAGCGGAAAGGGGAGCCCCGCGTTGCAGGGGGTACCGTAGCAGCCGTCTCCCGAGAGGAAGCAGCCCAGCCGCCCGAAGCCGTAGCCGATGGCGAGGCCCGGAGTGCACGAGTCGATGAGGCTCCACCAGGGGATCTTCTTGATCCGCGCCGCGATCCAGATGGCCGCGGTGGCCATCAGGAAGCCGCCGTACCAGGTCAGCCCGGCGCCGGAGAAGAGGGTCTTCAAGGGGTTGGCGCTGAAGGCCTCCGGATGCTCGAGGATGTCGAACAGCCGTGAGCCGATGATGCCGAAGACCGCCGCGAGCAGGATCACGGTCCCGGCGAAGGCCTCGGGCTGCTTCTTGCGGCGCAGCTCGAGGGTCAGCAGCCAGTGGCCGAAGATCAGCCCCAGAGCCAGGCACAACCCGTAGCTGTGCAGCTTGAAGGGACCCAGCTCAAAGAGTGTCGGGATCATTCGCCGTCACCTCCTGCTCCTCGCCGTGCCAGTATCACGGTGCGGGCTCGCTCGTCAGCCGCCCGCGCAGCGTCTCGAGCCGCTTGGGGACCCCCCGCTCCAGCCGCTGGAGCTCATCCATCATCCGCTTCAGCTTCATGGCCGAGGCCGTGCGCCGCCGGTCCCACGCCTCGCCGGGGGGCTCCTCCGGCGCCGCGAGGCTCCCGTGCAGGGCCCGGACCTGACCGGCAAGGGTGCGGGCCTGGAGGATCTTCTCCTCCAGGCTCTTCGCCAGGGCCTGGCTGCGCGCCGTCCCCTTGGCCTGCGGATCCAGGCGGGCCACCTGCGCGACGAGTCGCCCCGCCTCCTCGCCGAGCTCCTCGATGGACCGCTCCAGGCGGGCCAGCTCCTCGGGGACGCTGGCGAAGGCGGCGACGGCCTTCTCGCTGTCGGGAGTGCACTCCTTCGGCGGAGTCGGGTGGAGCCGCTGCTGATCGTAGCCGTAGGGATCGGCGAGGAACTGGGCGCGGCCGCGCTCGTCGATGCGCACCGTGTAGTACTCGATGTGGATCGGGATCGGACGCTTCAGGGAGATGCCCCGCTCGAGCGCGGCCGCCTGCTTGCGCAGCTCCTCGTAGAGCGCCTCGTCGTAGGTCGCGCGCAGGGGCGAGAAGTCGATCTCCTGCCACTTCTGGTAGAGCTCGGTGAACACCTGCTCGTTCCACTGGCCGTCGAGGGTGAGCAGGGTCCGGGCCATGCCCAGGGGGTCCTCGAGCCGCATGCAGCCGTGGCTGAAGGCCCGGATCGGGTACACGAACAGGTTCTTGGCCGGCGTATCGTGCATGAACACGGCGTGGGAGTTGGGGAAGATGAACTTGACGAAGCCGAGGGAGTTCTCCGGCCCGGGGAGCTGCCGCACCGCCTCGGCGGGGGAGCCCGGATTGAGGATCTCGAACCCCTGCTTCTGGTAGTAGTTGGGGTCCTTCTCGCGCTCGACGTCGAGCTCCTCCCGCTTGATCTTGGGCGGCACCTTCCAGGTGGGCGCGATCACCAGGTAGGTGACGCGGGCCGACTGGATGGGGGTCGCATAGCCGAGGACGAGCTGCTTCGTCTTCTCGTCACAGCGAAGGTCCCGGTTTCCCACGATGACCTTGGTACGAAAGATCGACTGGCCGGCCGTCCAGACCTCGGCCGCGAAATCGGCAATGTTGACGAAGACATAGGTCGCGTCATCCCCGATCGCCGACTCCCGCCAGCGCTGCAGGGTCAGCTCGATCCGGGCGATCCGCTCGGCGACGGGCACCGCCAGGCTGTCCCAGAACAGTCGCCCCAGCTCCTCCTCCTCGGCGAGCTGGTGGGTCTGCTGGTAGTCCCGGACGGCCTGGCGCAAGAGCGGATCGAAGAGGCCATCGGCGGGGCCAGCGAGATAGCCCTCCCGGGCCAGCCGCTCCTCGAGCGCGGTGATCAGGCCCTTGCCCATCCCGGGCCCCAGCTTGGTGCCCCGTCGGCCCTTCACCCGGGTCCAGCCGCCGGCCGCAGCGATGGCGCGGTAGCGCGCCAGCTCGCGCTGGAGCCCGGCGTACTGGGGATGGGTGGGCACGAGCCCGTGCAGCAGCCTGGTGGTCGCGGGCCCGTCCGTGGCCTGGAGGAGGAGGGCGAGGAGCTTCTCGCGGACGAAGTCCTCGGCCTTGCGGAGGGGAGGCAGGGCCTTCGGCGTCCCGCCCTCCGGGAGGTCCTCCGCATCCTTGGCGGCCTCGCGATCGCCCGGCTCGGCGTCGCTGTCGGGACGCTCCTTGCCGCCCCGCAGGATCGCCTCGCGCTGCCGCTCCTGCTCGGTCAGCTCCCGGCGGACGTTGCCCGCCCACATCAGGCGGGCGTAGCGCAGGAAGGCATCGGCGACGAGGAGCTCGAGCCGGGCGCGGGCCGTGGCGAGACCGGCGTAGGCGGCTGCGCGCTGCTGGAGGGCCTGCTGCAGGGCCGGCTGGGGGCTCCCGGCCGCGGCGAGGTAGGCCAGCACCTGGGCCGGCACCTGGGGATCGCCGGCCGGCCGGTCGACCGCGGCGAGGGCGGCGCCGAGGGCCGCCCGCTCGGGCGGAGGCACGGGCGGCAAGGCGGCGAGGGCCTGCTGGGCCGCCTGGAGCTGGGCGAGCGCCTCCTGCTGGCGGGTCTCGACCCACAGCTCCTCGGGCCGCAGCCCGTGCTCGCCCGCCGCGGCGATCACGGTGCGCAGGGCCTCGGCGGGCGGTGCGAGGCCCACGACGGAGGTGAAGCGGGGCTGGTCTCCCCGCTCGACGTAGGCGAGCCGCAGGGTGCGGCGCTCCTGCAGCTCACGCCGCGGCGCCTGCTGGAGCTGCTGCTCGACGACCCCGGCGAAGGGCGTCGTCATGTCGAGCCAGGCCTGGAGGTGTTGCGGCAGGTCGGTCGCGAAGCGCTGCGTGAGCTGGTCGAGGGCGACCTCGGGCGAGGCGGGAGAGGTCGCGCCGCCCGCGTCCGCGGGCGATGGAGCAGCGGCCTGCTCCCGGCGACAGCCCGCCGCGGTCAGGACGAGCAGCAGGCAGAGCCCAGCCGGGAGCAGCCCGGGGACTGGGCGGAGTCTCCCGTGGGCCGTGCCGGCACGGCGGTCCAGATCGTCGCTCGGAGCTGCCACGCGTCTGCCTTGCATCGTCGACGTCTCTCTCCTCGCGGCCTGCGGCTCGTCCCGACCGGCCCAGATAGCACGTCGGTGGCCGTTCGACGAGCAGGAAGCGGCCTCTGCGCCCGCACTCAGGGGAGAGGAGCCTCCGGGGGAGAGGGGACGAGGGCCAACCGCTCCATATCCACCTGGATCTCCCGGCGGGCGGGCTGGCGCGCCAGCCAGGCCGTCAGGGCCGGACGGGCCTGGTCCGCGAGGATCGCCTCCGGGAGCTGGGCCCGCTCCCGCTCGAAGCGGCTCCAGTCGGGCTCGCGCCGGCCGACGAGCTGCACCACCAGGAGGTCGGCGCCGACCTCGAGCACCGGCTCGGGGGCAACGGGCGGACGGAGGGTGAACAGCCGCTCCACCAGGCTCTCCGGCACCAGACCGACGCCCGGGATCGACCTCCCGCTCCCCCGGGCGAACAAGCCGGTGTTCTGCAGCACCAAGCCGTTGGGCTGGAGCAAGGGTGCGAGCCGCCCCGACCCCGCCAGGGCCTGGCGCACCTCCTCGGCGAGCATCCAGGCCCGCCGGTTCTCCCGCCGGGCCACCACGGCCCGGGCCGCCACCTCCCGGCGCAGGGCGTCGTCGAGGGGCCGCTCCCGGGACTCCTCGGCCGCGAGCACCTCGACGAAGTAGAAGCCCTCCAGGTTCTGGTAGACCCGGCTGATCCCACCGACGGGCACGGAGAAGGCGGCCGGGAGCTGGGCCCGGGTCAGGGGCCCGACCAGCCCCTGCTGGTCGCGCGAGGGGTGGGTCGAGAGGGGCACCAGGCTGAGGAGGGTGATCTCCCGTCGCGCGACCCGCGCCTGCAACGCCCCGACCTGCTGCTGGATCTCCTGCTGCTGCGCCGCGCTCGCCGCCGGTGGCACGGCCTGCTGGAAGAGGCGCACCGTGCGGCGGCTGTCTGTACGAAAGTCCCGCTTGTGCTCCCGATAGTACCGATCCACCTCCTCGGGGTGCTCCCGCAGGAGCCCATCGACCTCCCCGGAGGTCGGTGTGCGGGGGACCTTGACCCAGCGGAGCTCGATGCGCTCCTCCTGGTGGGTGAAGAAGCGGCGGAGCGCCTGCTCGTCGAGGGGGTCGAGCAGGGCCCGCGCCAGCGCGTGCGCGAGCAGCCGGTCCTCCTGGAGGAGACGCCAGGCCGGGCTGCCGTCCCCACCGGGGAGACGGAGCTCACGCTGCAAGGCGGCCGGATCGACGGTCAAGCCGCGACGCTGGGCCTCCTCACGGATGAGCTGCCGGTCGACGAGGTCGAAGATCAGGCCCCGGCGCAGCCTCTCGTCCTCCAGCGGCGGCGGGGGTGCGCCGCGGGCCCGGGCGATGGCGGCGGTGAGCCGCAAGGCCTCCGCGAGCTGCGCCTCGGTGATGCGCCCGTCGCCGAAGCGCGCGACGACACCGGCCGTTGGCAAAGCCCCCGCGGCGCCAGCGAGCGCGGCCGGCCGCGCTCCCTCCCCGGCGTCCGGGGACGGGCGACGGTCCTGCCGACAGCCCGCGACGAGGAGGAGGCCGCAGAGCAGACTCGTGGCCAATCGGGGGCGAGGATCCTTCCGGGGAGGGGACGGTGGCGACAGCACCGGCGATGGGCCTCAGCGAGACCGGGCGCGGCCGAGGCCGAGCAGCACCAGCCCCAGCAGGCCCCAGCGCGCCCCCGCGGACGGGTCGCCGGCAGGGAGCCGGCAAGAGCAGCCATCGGCCGCGTCGTCGTCTGCGTCCGGGTCGACCGGCGGGCCCCCGGCGTCACTCCCCTGGTCCGCGGGGGCGGCCCCCTGGTCGAGGGTCCCGCCGTCCGCGCGGCCAGTCCCCGTGTCGCGGGAGGTGCCCCCCTCGTCCACCGGCTCCTCCACGTCCGCCGCAGGCCCGGCGTCCGTGAGCCCCCCCGCGTCGCCGCCGGCGCCGCCATCGCGGACGCCCACGTCGGCAGCACCGGCGTCCTCGGGGGGGATCCAGGGGTTGTCCGGGTCCTCCTCGGTGCGCAGGACGATGTCCTCGAGGTAGGCCTCGCCGTCCCCGCGGTTGGCGATCATCACGTGCACGGTCTGCTGGCCGGGCGTGAAGCGGACGACCCCGCGCATCCGGTGGGGGTAGCGACCGCTGCCCGCGTCGAGGTCCTCGACCACGGCCATCCGGTCGGCGTTGGGCAGGGTGCGCGGGTCGCCGTCCACGAGCCGGTAGGTCATCACCAGCGGCTCCTCGCCGGCCTTGACCAGCAGCAAGGGCTTCGCCTCTCCCCCGCCGAGCAGGGCGAGGCCCGGAGCCGGGAGGAGGAACTCGACGACGGCCCGACCGTGGGCGAGCTCGGGGGTCAAGCGGAACTGGAAGACGCCGGGCACGTAGTTCTCCAGGTTCCAGGCGCTCTTGCCCGGCAGGTACATGAGGGGCTTGCTGGTCACCAAAAAAATACGGGCGCAGTCGAGCACGCCCCGGCGCGCGAAGACCTCCCGGGCCCGGGCTGCGACCGGCTCGCCGAGGCTGGCCGCGAGCGCCGCGAGGGTCACCTCGGTCGCGATCTCGTAGCCCGCGTCCTCGGGGAGGGCCTGGATCCCGGCGAACACCGCGGCGGCGATATCGTCGCTCGCGACCCCATCGGCCAGCAGCAGGGAGCGGATCTCCCACAGGGCGCCGCTCCAGGGGAGGCCGTCCTCGTGGACCTCGCCGATGAGGGAGCCCGGACAGGTCGCCTCACCGGAGATGTCCCGGATCGGGCCGCCCTCCTCGAGGAGGCCCGAGCCTGCGTACTCCCCCACCGCCGGGTCCCCGGTGAAGGTCGCCGCGAAGAAATCGGCATAGCCCTCGTGGAGCGAGCCGGGGGCCACGGAGACGCCCCACTGGTCGAGCGCGGTCATCCAGAGCCGGGCCTCGGTGTCGACCACCGCGTGGGTGAACTCGTGGTAGATGACGTCGGCGTCGTAGGCGAAGTCGACCCGGGTCCCCTGGCCGAACACGATGGAGTCCTCGTCCCGGACGATCACCCCGGCGAGGTCCGCGGCCGGCAGGAAGAAGGCGTTGTCGAAGGGCTGCAGCTCGCCATCGGGAGAGAAGGCCCCCAGCACGTCGGGGATGCGGAAGTTGACCACGGCCCGCAGGGGCACCTGCCGCAGGGTGTCGAACCCGAAGGCCCGGAAGCGGTCGTACGCGTAGTTGACGTGGTAGAACATGTGGCTCTCCGCGAACAGGTCCTCCGCCTCGTTCGGGGAGGTCTCGTCGTAGAGGAAGTCCCCCTGGGCATCGGCCTTGGCGAGGTGGACCTCGGAGCAGAGGTGGACCTCGGCCCGCGCCCCCAGGTAGTTCACGTCGAAGAGCTCGTGGCGATCCGGACAGTTGAACGAGCGGACGAGGGGCCCGACGAGGTGGCTCCCCGGCTCGCGGGAGTCGAGGTTGCTCAGCTCCACCTCCACGGGCTCGGGGGTGGCGATGGGGTTGCCGCGGAAGACTTTGACCCGCCCCGCGGTCCAGACCCGGTTCTCCTGGTGGAGGACCCGGCCGTGACGCGCCTCGACGTAGAACACGGGGTTGTAGACGAGGGGCAAGAGCGGGGGCAGGTGGACGATCCAGAGCGGGACGCCGGTCTCGCCGAGAGGCAGCACGGCAGGCACGGCCCGCTCGCCACCCAGCGCCGGCGCGCCGGGCCCCCGGATCCCCGGAGGCTCTGCCCCCAGGGCGATCCGCACCGCCTCCGCCGCGCCGATCCGCCAGCTCGGCGTCTCCCCCACCGGCGGGACCCAGCGGAGGTCCTTCGTCCAGCGGGGCAGCCCGGAGGTCCCCCGCAAGGTCAGCAGGCCACCGCCCAGCACCCGCACCCCCGCGACCGCGGCCGGCTCGACCGATCCGGCGAGCCGCTCACCGGACGGCCGGACGCCCTCCGCCACAGCCGCTCCGGCGGGCGCGGTGAGGAGGCCGAGCGAGAGCAGCAGGCCGAGGGTCCGGCCGGAGAAGCGAGCGCGCAGGAGCTGGTGACGGGTCATCGGTTCCTCTCCCGGTGGGGGACGGACATCGACCCCCGTGGTCCGGATGCGGGAGCAGGCTGATTCCCCTTGCGGACGGCCAGAGCCTCGGCTAGGTTGCTCAGCCCTCAGGACCGGAGGGTATAGGATGAAAAAAACCCCACTGCAAGAAGTTAAGGAGCGTTTCGGCAGCAAGGAGGCCCTCGTCAAGAGCGTCGCCTCCATGATCGAGCGCCCTGCAGGGGAGACCGAGGCCGACAGCATCTCCCGCCTCACGAGCGTGCCGAACAGCAAGCTGCTGCACCTGCACCAGATCCACACCCAGCTCCAGGAGCGCTTCGGCTCCCGGGAGAAGCTGGTCGACGCGATCTGCGCCCTCCGCTTCGGCACCAAGAAGGTGGATCAGGACTACCGGGCCAAGCTGCTGAAGGCCTCCGTGGGCACGCTGCTCGACCGGCACGGCGTCCTCGCCAAGGGCTGATCCCCCTTCCTCCACCGCACCGCCTCCGGCCCAGCTCTCCCCGGCGACCGGAGGCAGACCCCGCGGGGCGACCGACGAGGGATCGCCGCCGGTGGTCTCACTCCCGGCCAGCTCGCGGCGAGCATCGACGCCTGGATCCGGCGGCGCGGCGGGTCAGGGCAGGTGTCCGCCCGCCGACGAGTGCGCCGGACGGGAGCCTGCCCGATCCCGGAAGTCCCCTGGCGCGTTGCGTCGAAACCTGGTAAGCTCTCCGGTTGCGGGCTGACCTCGAGGAGTACCCGGAGAGGCTCTCCGACCTGCTCGTCGCCCGGCCGGGCAAGGCGTGGAGGAGCATCGGGCCACCACGCGGGAAGAGCGGGCGCCAGGCGTACCACTCTGCGAGAAGAGGAGCGCGGATGAGCACGATGCGCTTCAAGGTCGGGGATCGGGCGATCTATCCCGCTCAGGGTGTCACCGTCGTCACGGGGATCGAGGAGAAGTCGATCTCTGGTACTCCGGTCATGTTCTATGTCCTGAAAGTACTAGACACCGACAAGCGCATCCTCATTCCCGTCGACAAGGTCGATTCGGTCGGGCTGAGAGAGGTCATTTCAGATTCCGAAATGGCCCGGGTCTACGAAATCCTGCGCGAGCGCGACGTTCAGCTCGATACTCAAACCTGGAACCGGCGCTATCGAGGCTACATCGACAAGATCAAGACCGGTTCGGTGTTTGATGTTGCCGAAGTGCTCCGAGATCTGTATCTTTTGCGTGATCAGAAGACCCTCTCGTTCGGCGAGCGGAAGATGATGGACATGGCGAAGCGTCTGCTGCTGCAGGAGCTGTGCGTGGCCAAGCAGTTGACCGAGGCGCAGATCGAGGACGAGATGGAGACGATCTTCGCCTCCTGAGATCGCCGCGGGCAGGGGTCGGAATGCGGGCAGTCGTGCAGCGGGTGCGGGAGGCACAGGTCGTGGTCGGCGGCGAGACGGTCGGCCGCATCGGGCGAGGGCTCCTGGTGCTGCTCGGGGCCGGGCCCGGAGACGACGACGAGGACGCCGACTACCTGGTGGGGAAGGTCCTCGGGTTGCGGATCTTCCCGGACGCCGAGGGGCAGATGAACCTCGACCTGAGCCAGGTCCAGGGCCAGCTCCTCGTGGTGAGCCAGTTCACCCTGTTCGGCGACTGCCGTCGGGGGCGCCGCCCCTCCTTCAGCGCGGCCCTGGAGCCGGTGCGGGCGGAGCAACTGGTGACACGTTTCATCGAGCGCGCGCGGGGTGCCGGTGTCGAGGTCGCCTCCGGCCGCTTCGGGGCGCTGATGGACGTCTCCTTGCTCAACGAGGGGCCGGTGACCCTGCTGCTCGACAGCAAGCGCGCCTTCTGACCCCGTGCGCAGACCAGGAGGAGGGTGACGGCATGTCGCAGTGCGTCTTCTGTCGCATCGTCTCCGGCGAGCTGCCCGCCACCTTCCTCTACGAGGACGATGGGGTGGTGGCCTTCCCGGACCTGCACCCCGCGGCCCCCACGCACGTCCTCGTGGTCCCCCGCCGCCACGTCGCGAGCCTCGCGGACGACACGGCGGACGACCAGGAGCTGCTCGGCCGGCTCCTGCTCGCCGCGGCCGAGGTCGCCCGCCGCCTCGGGATCGCCGCCACGGGCTACCGGATCGTGATCAACACGGGGCCGCAGGCCGGGCAGCTCGTGCCGCACCTCCACCTCCACCTGCTGGCCGGGCGCGAGCTGGGCTGGCCGCCGGGCTGAGCCAGGAGCCGATGGATTCGACGCCTCCCGGTCGTCCTCCTGCCGCGGGCCTCCCCTTCGGTCGCTACCTGCTGGAACGCCGTCTGGCGGCCGGCGGGATGGGCCAGATCTTCCTCGGCAAGATGGCCGGCCCGGCAGGCTTCGAGCGCCCGGTGGTGATCAAGCGGATCCTGCCGCACCTCTCGGGGAGCGAGGAGTTCGTCCAGCGCTTCATCGACGAGGCGCGCATCGTCGTCCAGCTCCAGCACGGGAACATCGTCCCGGTCTTCGAGATGGGGCAGGAAGCCGGCGAGTACTACATCGCCATGGAGTACCTGCCCGGCTGGGACCTGAAGACGGTGCTCCAGCGCTGCACCGATCGGCAGCAGCCCTTCCCCATCCCCCTCGCCCTGCTCATCGGCGTCGAGGTCGCCCGCGGCCTCGCCTATGCGCACCGCAAGTGCGACGATCAGGGCCGGGAGCTGGCCATCGTCCACCGGGACGTCTCCCCGTCCAACATCCTCCTCGGGCGCGACGGGGTGGTGAAGATCACCGATTTCGGCATCGCCAAGGCCGCGTCCAAGATGGTCGACAGCGTCTCGGGGATGCTCCGCGGCAAGTTCGGCTACATGTCGCCGGAGCAGGCCGTGGGCGGCTCCCTCGACCGTCGCTCGGACATCTTCTCCCTGGGGGTCGTGCTCTGGGAGGTCCTCGCTGGCCAGCGGCTATTCGAGGCGGACTCGGACACGGCGATCTTGCGCAAGATCCAGGTCTGCCAGGTGAATCCGCCCTCCAGCGTGCGCCCCGAGATCCCCCCCGAGGTGGACGGCCCGATCCTGCGGGCGCTGGCGCGCGATCGCCGGGCGCGCTTTGCCACCGCCGACGAGCTGGAGCAGGAGCTCACCGGGCTCCTCGTCCGCCGCTTCCCGGGCACCACCTCCTCGGGCCTCTCGGCCTTTCTGGGCGGGATCTTCCCGGGGGAGTTCCCCGGCGCGCGCCCCCCGACGCGGCCCAGCTTCGACGACCTCCTGCGCGCCGGTCTCGAGGACCTCGCAGCGGAGATCGACCCCGACGCCTCGACCTTCACCTCGTCCCCTGGCGCCGAGGGCGGTTCGCCGTCGCCCCCCCCGGGGACCCGCTCCCTCGTGCCGCCCGGTCCACCCGGAGGGCCTGCCGTCGCGCCCCCTCCGGGCTCCTGGCCCGGCGCCGCGCCCCCGGGCTCCTGGCCCAGCGCCCCGGCCCCGGGCTCCTGGCCCCCCTCCACCACGCCCCCGGGCTCCTGGCCCGGCGAGCAAGGCGGGGGGCAGACCCAGCCCGTCGGCCGCTGGCCGGGGATCCGGCGCTCCTTGCTCATCGGCCTGCTCCTCGGGCTCCTCCTCGCCGGCTCGCTCGCGGGCGGTTCGTGGTGGCTGTCGCGCCGCGACGGTGGCACCCTCGAGGTGGGGGCCAAGCCGCCGGCCGCCTGGGTGGTGGTCGACGGCATCTGGGTGGCCATCGACCGCTCGCCGGGGGGCCGGGGCACCTCCCCGCTCGTCATCCAGCGGCTGCCCGCCGGGCCCGCGGTCCACTCCCTGGCCGTGCACTGGCCCGGCTACGAGCCCTGGTCCAAGACCGGCGTCACCTTGCCCCTGGCCCTGGCCGAGGTGCCCCGCCCCACGCGGACGGTCCAGGAGGAGACCGCCCAGCGCCTCGGGCTGGGCACCCTGAGCGCCGAGCAGCAGCGCCTGCGGGCGCTGTACCACCCCCACCACCCCGGCGTGCGCGGCCCGGAGGACCTGCCGCGGGCCTGGCTGGACGCCGCCGCCGTGCTGCTGGCCGGCGAGGCCGCCACGCTCCCCTCCCGGGTGACCGGCCGCGAGGCGGTCCCGCCGGGCGGCCGTCCCGGCGGCCGCGTGCTCCCCACGGCCCCCGGCAAGCCCCTCGGGCGACCGAGCCCCCCGCCCGTCGAGGCCGCCCCCTTGCCCCTGGGCTGGGTCAAGGCCCGCTGCCTCCCCTACGGCATCCTCGAGGTGGCCGGACGCACCTTCGAGAAGGGAGCCACGGGCGAGGAGGGGATCGAGCTGCCCGTGGGCCCGACGGTGCTGCAGTGCCACAACCCCGACCTCGGCCTGCAGAAGAGCCTCACCGTGGTCGTCCAGCCGCGCGGCCGCGACCCCCAGTTCATCCCCATCAACCTCGAGAAATGAGGAGCCCCCAGTCCATGCCAGCCCAGCCTCCCGACCGCTCGGCGACCCGCACCATCTACCTCGACGGCGTCCCCGTCGGGCTGACCCTGCGCCGCTACTCCCTCGAGGTGCTCCAGGGGCCCGACACCGGCGTCCGCAAGACCTTCGAGCAGCGCCAGGTGGTCCTCGGGAGCTCCCCGGACAACGGGCTCTGCCTGACGGACGAGACCGTCAGCCGTCGCCACTGCCGCATCGAGGTGGATGACCAGGGCTACCGGCTGGTGGACCTCGGCTCGAAGAACGGGACCCGGCTGGGCCCGTACCGCGTGCGGGAGGCCTACCTCGACGAGGGTGCGGTCATCGGCCTCGGCGAGACCGAGCTGCGCTGGACTCCCGGCGATCAGGAGGTCGAGGTCCGCTTCTCGCCGAGCCAGAGCTTCGGCGCCCTGCGCGGCAAGAGCCTGGTCATGCGGGAGATCTTCGCCATCCTCGAGCGGGTCGCGCCGACCGAGGCGACCGTCCTGATCGAGGGCGAGAGCGGGACCGGCAAGGAGGTCGTCGCCCAGGAGCTGCACGCCCGCTCCCGACGTGCCGCCGGCCCCCTGGTGGTCTTCGACTGCTCGGCCGTGCCGCGCGAGCTCATCGAGAGCGAGCTGTTCGGCCACGTGAAGGGCGCCTTCACCGGCGCGGTGAGCAACCGGACGGGCGCGTTCGAGCAGGCGCGCGGCGGCACCCTCTTCCTCGACGAGCTGGGCGAGCTCAGCCTCGATCTGCAGCCGAAGCTCTTGCGGGCCATCGAGTCCCGCGCCATCCGCCCCGTGGGCGCGACCAAGCCGGTGGCGACCGACGTGCGCATCCTCGCGGCCACCAACCGCAACCTGCTCCAGGAGGTGGAGGACGGCAACTTCCGGGAGGATCTGTACTACCGGCTGGCGGTGATCAAGGTGCGGCTGCCGCCCCTCCGGGAGCGGCCCGAGGACATCCCGCTGCTCGTGCGCCACTTCATCCAGCAGCTCGGCGGCGACCCGGACCGCCTCAAGGTCTCCTACGAGACGATGGAGCGCCTCAAGGCCCACCTCTGGCAGGGGAACGTCCGCGAGCTGCGCAACTTCATCGAGCGCACCCTGGTCCTCTCCACGGGGGAGAGCCTCAGCGGTCAGTTCCTCGAGGCGAGCCCACCCGCCCCGGTCGCGGTCGACGAGGGGCGCGGCCTCACCATCGACCTGTCCTTGCCGTTCAAGGACGCCAAGGCCCGGCTGATCGAACAGTTCGAGCGTGACTACTGGGACCAGCTCTTGGTCGCCACCAGCGGGAACATCTCGGAGGCGGCACGGCGCGCGGGTATCCACCGCAAGAGTGCGGAATACCTCGTCAAGAAGCTGGGCTTGCGGGGAGGGGCCTGAGCCCCGAGCCGCCGGTCAGGCCTTCTTTTCGGCCGCGTGCTGCAGGATCGCGATCTGGTCTTTGCAGAGCAGCTTCAGCTTCTGGACCTGCTTGCGTTCGACCTGCTCCTCGGGGGTCAACGAGATCTGCCCATCCAGTTGTTGCAGGCGCAGATCCAGCGCCTGATGGCGCTCGCGCAGCTCGCTGATCCGCTGCTCCGGATCGAGGGGCTCCCCCGGGGTCGAAGTCCGGTGATCGGGCTCGGACATGCACACCTCCCTGACGGCAACCAGTCCCTCGCGAACGTAGGTCGGTTCGGCAGCCTCTGTCAACCTCCGGACCGCCCGCCGCGCGGCAGGGAGGTTGATCCCCGGAGGGGCCCGGGGTAGGCTGAGCGTGCAGCGCAGCCGTCCGCGTACCGCGCCCCCGGGGCCAGGTGAGGCAGCCATGGCAGGAATCGTCTCCTTCGGAGCCTACATCCCCCGCCTCCGCCTCTCGCGGAAGCTCATCCACCAGGCGATGGGCTGGTTCAACCCCGCCACCGCCTCGGCCGCCCGGGGTGAGCGGGCGGTCGCGAACCACGACGAGGACAGCCTCACCCTGCTCGTCGCGGCCGGCCGGGACGCCCTGGCCGGCCGGGAGCGGACGCAGGTCGACGGCCTGGTGGTCGCCTCCACCAGCCTGCCCTACGCGGAGCGCCAGAACGGGGCGATCGCCGCGGCGGCCCTCGACCTGCCGGAAGGGGCCCGCACCACCGATCTCGGCGGATCGACCCGCAGCGGGACGAGCGCCGTGCTGGCCGGCCTCGACGCCGTGGCCGCGGGCAGTTGCCGGGAGGTGCTGGTGGCCGCCGCCGACTGCCGGCAGGCCCGGTCCGGCAGCCGCCAGGAGCACCTCTACGGGGACGCGGGCGCCGCCTTGCTGCTCGGGGACGAAGGGTGCCTGGCGACCCTGGTGGCCTCGGCCTCCGTGCACGCCGATCTGGGCGACCTGCGGCGCCCGGTCGGCGAAGAGTTCCCGCGCCTCTGGGAAGAGCGCTGGGCACGCGACGAGGGGCCGGCCCGGTTCCTCCGGCAGGCCGCGCAGGAGTGCCTCCGGCGGGCCGACGTCGCGCCGGCCGCGCTCGCCCGGGTGGTGGTCGCGGGGGCTGACGCCCGGCTGGCGGGCGCGCTCCTGAAGAAGCTGGGGCTGCCCCCGGACCGCCTACAGGACAACCTCGCCTCCACGGTGGGCGATGCCGGCGCGGCGCTCCCGCTGCTGCTGCTGGCGGCGGCCCTCGAGCAAGCGGCCCCCGCAGAGGACATTTTGGTCCTTTCCTACTCGAGTGGCGCCGACGCCCTGCTCTTTCGTACTACGGACCGGATCGCCGACTCCCGTCCGGCGCGCGGTGTCGCCGGCCACCTCGCGCGCCGCAGCCCCCTCGAATCCTACGAGAAGCTCCTGGCCTTCCGCCGGCTGCTCCCCCTCGAGCTGGGGATCCGCGGCGAGACGGTCGCGCCGACCGCCTTGTCGGTCCTCTGGCGCAACCGGCGGGCCTTTTACGGCCTGTACGGCCACCGCTGCACCCGCTGCGGCACGCCCCACTTTCCGCCCCTGCGGACCTGCGTCGTGCCCGGCTGTGGGGCGGTCGACGAGTTTTCCCCCTACCCCTTCGCGGACCGCACCGGGACCCTCTTCACCTACACCTCGGACAACCTCGCGTTCAGCGTCGATCCCCCGGCCCTCTACGGCCTGGTGGACTTCGCCGGGGGTGGCCGGCTGTTCCTCGACCTCACCGACTGCCGGGCCGAGGAGCTGGCGGTCGGGCTGTCGGTCGAGCCCACGTTCAGACGAAAGTACCTCGACCCCGCCGGCGGCGTGCACGGCTACTTCTGGAAGGCCTGTCCCTGCTGGACACCACCCGACGACGCCTCCCCCCGAGCGCACTAGAGGAGGACAGCATGGCAGAGGGCATCCGCGACAAGGTGGCGATCCTCGGGATGGGCTGCACCCGCTTCGGCGAGCGCTGGGAGAGCGGGGCCGAGGAGTTGATGGTCGAGGCCTTCCAGGAGGCGCTGACCGATGCCGGGATCGAGAAGGAGCAGATCGACGCGGCCTACCTCGGCTGCTGCTTCGACGAGATCAGCCTGGGCAAGAGCGCCATCTCCCTGAGCACGACGCTGCGCCTCCCCTTCATCCCGGCGACGCGCGTCGAGAACTTCTGCGCCACGGGCATGGAGGCCTTCCGCGCCGCTTGCTATGCGGTGGCCTCCGGCGCCAGCGACGTGGCCCTGGCCCTCGGCGTCGAGAAGCTGAAGGACACGGGCTACGGCGGGTTGCCCGATTTCGGCACCGTCATGGGGACGCGCAACCGGACCCTCTTCCCCAACGTCACCGCGCCCGGCGCCTTCGCGATGCTCGCCACGCGCTACTTCGCCCGCTACGGCCTCTCGGCCGAGGAGGGCAAGCGGGTGATCGCCCGGGTCTCGTGGAAGAGCCACCAGAACGGGCGGTTACACGAAAAGGCCCACCTGCGCGCCAACGTGACCATGGAGGACATCCTCGCCGCGCCGCTGATCGCCTGGCCGCTGGGCCTCTATGATTGCTCCGGCGTGAGCGACGGCGCGGCCTGCGCGATCGTCACCCGGCCGGAGATCGCCCGGCGACGGCAGGAGAGCCCGGTGAAGGTCAAGGCGCTGCAGGTCGCGGTGACCTCGGGGGAGGAGCAGGCCTGGACCGGCTGGGAGGGCACCCACGTCGAGACCACCCGCCGCGCCGCGGACCGGGCCTACCGGGAGGCGGGGATCGACGAGCCGCGCCGGCAGCTCTCCCTGCTCGAGGTCCACGACTGCTTCTCCATCACCGAGCTCGTCACCCTCGAGGACCTCCGCATCTCCCCCGAGGGCCACGCGGCCGAGGACCTCCTCGCCGGCTTCTACGACCTGGGGGGCCCGCTCCCCTGCCAGACCGACGGCGGGCTGAAGTGCTTCGGGCACCCCATCGCCGCCTCGGGGTTGCGGATGCTCTACGAGCTGTACAATCAGCTCCTCGAGCGGGCCGGGGAACGCCAGGTGAAGGCGCCGGAGCTGGCCCTGGCCCACAACCTCGGCGGTTTCCCGAGCATGAGCGTGGCCAGCGTGGGGATCCTCGGGCGGTGACGACGACGATGGAGGAGGTTCGGATGGTGGTGACGAGGGTGAGGCGGGGAGCGGCGGCGCGGCTCTTGCTGGGAGCCTTGCTGACGGTGGGCGTGGGGAGCGCGCCCGGGTGCCGGGGAGGGTGCAGCCCGCCGGCGGACCAGCAGCCCGTGAGCGGGAGCGGACAGGCCGCGACCGCAGCCAGCCAGGGGCAACCGGTGACCGCACCCGCGGTGACCCCGCCCCTGATCCTCGAGGAGTTCGCCCGGCCCGGGCCGCTGCTGCCCGAGCGCTGGGTGGAGACCCGGCACAACGACTTCGCCGAGGCCGCGGTGGAGGTCGTCGCCGACCCCCTGGACTCGGGAGACGGCCGGCTGCGCCTGAGCGCGGCGACCATCGGCACCGACGACCGCACCGTGAAGCGCCTCGGCGTGGTGCACCCGCGGCCGTTCGATCTCACCCAACCCCTGACGATCACGGTCGATCTGGACTGGAACCGGCAGGTCAACGGCAGCTACCTGAGCTGGCAGCTCCTGCTCTCGCCGACCTTCACCACGGCCAACCCCGAGGAGTCACCGGACTGGCTCGCCTTCAACCTGGTCGGCGTCCCCCCCGGGCAGACGGCACGCCCCGAGCTGCTCCGCAAGAACTACGGCAACCTCCAGGAGGTCGACCGGTTCGGCTGGCCCGGGATCCGCCCGGGCCGGGAGATGGGCCGGGAGCGGGTGACCCTCGCGCTCACGGGGCGGGCGCTGCGGCTCGCGCTCAACGGCAAGGAGCTCACCGCCAAGGAAGACGCCGGCTTCCGCTTCGACAAGGCCTACCTCTACCTGCAGATGACCACCCACTCCAATTACCCGCGGCGCGAGCTGTTCGTGGATCGCGTGGAGGTCCGGGGCAACCTGGCCACGCCGTGACGGGCCGAACGCCCGGCTCGACGCGGGGCACGGCCGGAGGCGGGCTCAGACGAGCAGCTCGTCGCAGGGCTCTGGCCAGACCAGGGGCTCGGCCTGACAGCCGAGCACCCGCACCCCCGCGAGGCCCAGCAAGGCGAACAGGGGGAGCCACTGGTCCCCGAAGACCAGCGCGTGGTGGTTGCCGAGGACCGCGGGCAGGGGGTGATCGAGCTCGACGCGCACCTGGGTCCGGCACCGGCTGGCGGAGGGCTCCTCGTCCACGGTGCGGCCGCGCAGCAAGACGGCCTCCTTCAGGTCCCGGCTCAGGCGCAGCAGGGTGACCGGCTGATCCGCCGGGAAGCGGCCGGCGAACGCGACCCCCTGGCCCGTCTCGAGGTGCCGCCGGAGCCGCGAGCTGCGGCTCAGGGAGGGCGGGGCGGTGCAGTGGGCCAGGCGCACGGTGGTCCCGGACGCCGAGACGAGGTTGGCCATCCAGGAGACGCAGCCGGTGGCCTCGTGGATGATCAGCTTGGTCAGGGCGGTGACGATGTCGCCTTCGCAGGCCGACGGAACGCCGTTCTCGTCGAGATCGGCGAGGGCCAGACAGCCGGTGACGCCGAGGCGCTGGATGGCCTCGAAGCAGTTCAGGGTGACCGCCTGCAGACCACGCTGCCGGGCGAACGCGCCGAGCGCGGCGGTGAAGCCGAGGGCCCGACGCATGTCCGCGCTGGAGACCTCGGCGTCCCGCGGCAGCGAGGTCCAGCGCTCCGCCTCGACCGCCTTGCGGAACGGAAAGTCGTCGCCGATGGCCTCGGCCAGCTCGGGCCAGGACACCGCGGCCAGGCTCACCCCGAACCGCTGGGTCAGGGTCGCGGGGTCCGGCAAGGAGGCGACGAGCCAGTCTGCGGAGCCCCCGAGCACGCCGAGGCGGGCCTCCCGCAGCCGGACGAGGGCGCGCTGGGCCTGGAGCCAGCAGCGCAAGGTGGGCCCCGTGGCCGGCGAGACGAGCTGGAGGTGGACCGGCAGCCCCAGATCCCGCGCCCAGGCGACGACCTCCGCGCCGGCCGCGTGCGCGTTGTGGGCCTCGCCGGCGAGGATGACCCGGGCCGCGCCGGCCTGCAGCAGGCGGACGGCCTCCTTCTCGACGCCGCCGCTGCAGAGCAGCAAGCAGTCGGCGAGGTTGGCGACGGGGGCTCGCTCCACCGGCGCCTCGAGCACGGCGGACAGCTCGATGACGGCCCGCTCCTCGTGGTCGAAGGAGGTCAGGTGAGAGCGCAGCGGGAACGCCTGGAAGCGCTCCCCTGGTGAGGTTGCGAACATCGATGTCCCTCCGCGAGCTGCTCGAACAGCCAGTTTCCCACGATCCTGGCCAGAAGACAAGGGGGCACGCCGGGACGTTAGGCCCAGATCCAGGCGAGGAATCCAGACGGAAGATCCGAAATCCGAGCGAGGCCGGGACACGAGGTGGCGTGTGCGGAGACCGCCGGCACGACCCGGCGGGGCCCACGGCCAGGTCAGCGCCGGCGCGCGGAGATCACGGCAGGGGGTCGACGGCCCAGCGCTCCCCCTTGTCCCGCAGCCGCAGGCGGGCGATCGCGAGCACGTCCGCGACGGGCAAGGTCTCCAGCTCCGGACGGGGCCCCTTGGCGGGAGCCTTCTCCAGCAGCAGGTGGCCGCGCTCGACCACCCGCCCCCGCACCTTTTCGCCCTCGACCGCGACCACCCGGCGCACGGCCGTGCTCGGCTGGAGCAACCGGCCCTTGGTACGGCTGCGCACGAGGACGACCTCCCCGGCCGTCACCTGGCCCAGCTCGGCGCTCAGGCGATCGAGCAGCAGGGTGTCGCCCGGGTCGAACCAGCGGCTGCCCTCACCGGCCGGCACGGTGTGGAGGTCCATGGCCAGCATGGCCAGCAGCACCCCGAGCAGGCCGAAGAGCAGGACGAAGACCAGCCCTCCCCGGCCCTTCTTGCCCTGGCCCCCCTTCTTCGGGGCCGGTGGTGGGCCCTGGCCCCCGGCCTTGCCCCCACCTTTGCTGCCGGATTTGCTACTACCCATGAACACATCCTACTACACGAACCTTCATGGGTCAAGGATCCGGCGCACGCGGCCTGGCCGCCGCCGGTCGAGGCGAGCGGCAGCGGACCCGGCAACAACCGGCCGGTCTGGCGAAGGAAACGAGTTTGCCTGGCGACCTCGCGACCCTTCGTCTAGACTGGTCGCACCAAGTGCCCCCGGAGAGCGGCGCGGGGTCCGTCCGGAGAGTCGAGGAGGAGCGCGATGCTGGGTCCGAAGAGCGAACACGTGAGGCGATTGGCCGCGGCCGCGGCCGTGGTGGTGCTGAGCGGGCTGTCCCAGGCCGCCCTGGCGCAGGGCAACTGCGAGTATCCCCGGGCCCTGCTGGTGGTCGACCGCTCCTCGAGCATGAATGACCCGGCCGCAGGGGTGGCTGGTCCGAGCAAATGGACCATCGCCGAGGGTGCCATCAACACCATGACGGGCAACTTCGGGGGTGGCATCGACTTCGGCCTGATGATCTACCCCGGCCCCTCGGGCACGGGCGCCAATGGGATCGAAGGCGCGGTCCCAGCCTGCTATACGCCTTGCACGGTAGCTTCACCGAAGTGCACCACAGGCGAGGTCGTGGTCGATATCGACCGCAACACGACAGCAGCGATTCAGCAAGCGCTCATTCAGGATCCACCTGAAGGTGGAGCCTATACCCCCACCTGGCAGTCTCTCGAAGCTGCTGCCCGCTATGCTCCCCTGGGCAACGTCAACTACCGCCGATTCGTCATCCTGGTCACCGACGGCTGGCAATGCTGCATTACCACTGGCAGCAGTTGTGCCAACCTAGCCTCCGAGCGGTTCATCCCCGTGGACAAGGTGACCCAGCTCAAGCAGCAAGGCGTCACCACCTTCGTCATCGGCTTCGGCGATCCCGACGTCGTGGACGCCACGATGCTCAACCGCGCGGCCAACGCTGCGGGCACCGCGCGCCCCGGCTGCAACAGCACCGCGGCCAACCCCTGCTACTACCAGGCGAGCAACCATGCGCAGCTCAACGAGTTCCTCGACTCCATCGCCCGGCAGATCGCCGCGGAGACCTGCGACGGCCTGGACAACGACTGCGACGGCCAGGTCGACGGCATCGTCCAGGAGTGCAACACCGCGTGCGGGCCCGGCTTGCGGACCTGCGAGAACGGCCGCTGGGGCGACTGCGACGCCCAGGCTCCCCTCCCCGAGAGCTGCAACGGCGAGGACGACGACTGCGATGGCCGGATCGACGAGGACATCCCGCCCCAGGCCTGCAACACCGCGTGCGGCCCCGGCACCGAGACCTGCGTCGGCGGCGAGTGGGTCAACTGCACCGCTCGCCAGCCCGTGCCCGAGGAATGCGACGGCCTGATCGACGACGACTGCGATGGCCAGATCGACGAGGGCTGCGTCTGCACCGAGGGCGACACCCGGCAGTGCGGGAGCGCGGTCGGCACCTGCCGCAAGGGTGTCCAGACCTGCACGAACGGTAGCTGGGGCGACTGCGTCGGCGGCGTTGGCCCGGTGGCCGAGGTCTGCGACGGCAAGGACAACGACTGCGACGGCACCGTGGACTCCTTCACCCGGGACTGCTCCACCAACTGCGGCCCCGGCACCCAGGTCTGCCTCAACGGCGAGTGGCGGGCCTGCAACGCACCCCAGCCCAGCAACGAGACCTGCGACGGCGAGGACGACGACTGCGACGGCCAGATCGACGAGGGCCTGACCCGGGACTGCAGCAACGACTGCGGCGACGGAGTCGAGACCTGCGTCGATGGAGACTGGGAGGGCTGCACCGCCCGCCAGCCGACCGTCGGCGACGCCTGCGGGGACGGGATCGATGGCGACTGCGACGGCGAGACCGACGAGGGCTGCGTCTGCGAGAACGGCGACACCCAGGTCTGCGGCGTGAACCGCGGCGAGTGCACCCAGGGCGAGCAGACCTGCGCCAACGGCGTCTGGGGGGAGTGCGTCGGCGGCCGCCAGCCCCAGGTCGAGCAGTGCGACGGCAAGGACAACGACTGCGACGGGCAGACGGACGAAGGGACCAGCCAGGCCTGCGAGAACGACTGCGGCCAGGGAGTGCGGGAGTGCGTCGACGGCGAGCTGAAGCCCTGCACCGTGCCCGATCCGCCGGCCGAGGTCTGCGACGGCCTCGACAACGACTGCGACGGGGTCCAGGACGACGGCAACCTCTGCACGACGGATCCCGACCGGGACCGCTGCTTCTGTGGCGCCTGCACCGGCCGGTGCCTGCAGGGCGAGTGCGACGACGGCGCGCAGTGCATCGACGGCTACTGCATCATCGACAACTGCCCCGAGGGCTACGTCTGCTTCGGCACGGTCTGCGTCCCCGGCGAGAGCGGCGAGGGCGAGGGCGAGGGCGCCGAGGGTGAGGGCGAGGGGGATGGTGGCGAAGGCGAGGGCGAGGCCGACGGCAAGGACCGCAGCCTCACCGGGGGCGCGGCGATCGCCGGCTGTGAGTGCAACACCGCGGCTCCGGGCGGCAGCCTGGCCCTGGGCCTGCCCCTGCTGCTGCTCGCCGGTCTGCTGATCCGCAGCCGCCGCCCGCGCTGATCCCCACCGCCGGGCAGCCCCACCAGCCCTCCCGATCGCCGCCCGGCGGCCTCACGTGCTCCCCGGGCCGACCGCTCCGCAGCCCCCCCGAAACGCCCCAGCGCCCGCTCCCCGGAGCGCCACGACGCCACTCCGGCGACCGCACCACGGCCCCGGCGGCTCCCGCCCACACCGTCCGCTCCGTCCATGTCGAAAAGGGCTTGCCCTGCGCGGCGAGGAGTGGCAACTACCGAGGGCCGCAACGGGAGGGCGAGCGGCGTCGTGCCGTGGCGCGGGTCAGGGAGGTCGGGTCCGGATGAAGGTTCCCACGAAGCTGAAGAACTACCGCCAGCACTTCGAGGAGCTCGTCGACGAGCTGGATGGACACTCGAGCATCGACATCGTCGAGCTCGAGTTCGGTGAGCCGGCAAGCGAGGAGACCTTGCGGCTGGTGCAGGAGCAGCTCGGCGGGCCCCTCCCCTGGGAGCTGAAGGCCTTCTACCGGGAGCTCAACGGCTTCAAGGTCCGCTGGGTGCTGCGGGCGGCGGAGGAGCTCTCCGAGGAGCTCGAGCTGGAGGTCCCCGAGGACCACTGCCTGACCTTGCTGCCCTTGCTCCCCCCCCGCGGCGGCCACGAGTCCCGCATCCACCAGCGCGGCGTGCTGGACGGCTGGCAGGCGACGATCTGGCAGGAGGAGGCGGACGAGCGGCGGCTGCTGCGCCCCATCGACTGCTTCACCGACGAGACCTGCGCGGCCCTCTTCCCCCTGCCGGGCAAGTCCCCCCTCGTGCAGCTCTACAACTTCACGGACCGGACCCTCCAGGACACGGGCCGCTCCTTCGCCCAGTACCTCGCCCTGGCCCTGCAGTCCCGCGGCTTCTGGTTCTGGCCCGCCTCGCTCACCGAAGAGAGCCAGGACCGGGAAGAGGTCGAGGCCTTCCGGACCGCGATGCCGGTGATCTTCCCCGACTACGACGACGACCTGTTCCAGCCGCCCGACTACTGAGCCGACGTCCCCATCGCCGTTCGCGCCACGAGCCCTCATCCCTCCCGGCGCTTGAGTCCCCCGGCCCCGCATGCTAACACTGCGGAGGCTTCCTCCCCGCTGCTCTCGGCCACCCGGCCACGGGGGCCGACGCCGGGCCTGGGCTCGCGCGGTGCCTGCGAGGTGATCATGAGCAAGAGCCTGCGCCCCAAGGCGGCCAGCTACTTCGACCTCTTCGAGCGACATGCGGATCGGGTCGTCGAGGGCGCCCGCCTCTTCGAGGAGCTGCTCGGCGACCTGGGCAACTCGGCCTTGCGCGCTCGCCGTATCAAGGAGGTGGAGCACGAGGCCGACATGCTCGCGCACGCGGTGGTCGACACCTTGCACAAGGCCGTGCTGGCCCCCTTCGCGCGCAACGAGATCCTCCGCCTGGTCCACCGGCTGGACGACGTGATCGACCAGATCGAGAACGCCGCGGAGCGACTGGCCTTGTACGAGGTGCGCGAGGCACCACCCGGCACGACCGAGCTGGCCCGGATCCTCCGCGAAGGGGCGGAGCGGCTGCGGGACGCGGTCGGCGGGCTCCGCCACCTCTCCCGGGCGGAGTCCCAGATCCGGGAAGCCTGCATCGAGGTGAACCGCCTCGAGAACGAGGCGGACGAGGTCACGCACGCGGCCATCGCCCGACTCTTCCGGGAACAGCCGGAGCCCCTCGAGATCGTCAAGTGGAAGGAGGTCCTCGAGAGCCTGGAGTTCGCCACCGATCGGTGCGAGGACGTGGCGAACATCATCGAGGGCCTGCTGATCGAGAACGGCTGAGCCGCGCCGACGGGCCCTCCCCGGCAACCGCCCGGGGGCAACCGCTCAGACGCCGAGCAGGCCGAACAGCCAGGCGAAGAGGCCGTAGCAGGCGCCCGCGACCAGGGCCGAGGCCGGGATGGTGAAGATCCAGGCCCAGACGATGCGACCGGCCACCCCCCAGCGGATCGCCGAGAGCTTGGTCGTGGCACCGACGCCGACGATCGCGCCGGTGATCGTGTGGGTGGTGGAGACGGGGATCCCCAGCCCGGTCGCCAGGAACAGCGTCAGCGCCCCCCCCGTCTCGGCACAGAACCCCCCCACCGGCTTCAGCTTGGTGATCTTCATCCCCATGGTCTTGACGATCCGCCAGCCACCGAAGAGTGTCCCCAGCGCCATCGCGAGCTGGCAGGCCAGCACCACCCACAAGGGGACGTAGAAGCCCCGCGCCGGGTCGAGATAGCCGGCCGAGAGCAGCAGCACCGCGATGATGCCCATGGTCTTCTGGGCGTCGTTGCCGCCGTGGCCGAGGCTGTAGAGGGCCGCGGACACGAGCTGCCCCCGCCGGAACCAACGGTCCACTCGTGCGGGCGTGGCACGACGAAAGACCCAGAAGACGGCCGTCATCAGGACGAAAGCCAGGACGAGCCCCAGCAGGGGCGAGAGCACGATGGACACCGCCACCTTGGTCAGACCCGGCAGGTCGAGGACCGTGACGCCGACCTTGGCGATCCCCGCGCCGGCCAGGCCGCCGATCAGGGCGTGGGAGGAGCTGGAGGGGATGCCGAACCACCAGGTGACCAGGTCCCAGACGATGGCGCCGACGAGGGCCGCGCAGACGACGGCCAGGTTGACCTGCGTCGGGTCGATGATCCCCCGCCCGATGGTGTTGGCGACGTGCAGGCCAAAGAACAAGAAGGCGATGAAGTTGAAGAACGCGGCCCAGGCCACCGCGACCCGGGGGCTGAGGACGCGGGTGGAGACCACGGTGGCGATGGAATTGGCCGCGTCGTGGAAGCCGTTGATGAAGTCGAAGACCAGGGCCAGCACGGTGATCAGGACGACGACCGCGAGCATGCCCGTCACCTACTCGTTCTCCAGGACGACACCCTCGATGATGTCGACCACGTCCTCGCAGCGATCGGTGGCCCGCTCCAGGTTCTCGTAGATCTCCTTCCACTTGATGACCCGCAGCGGATCGCCGCCCTCCTTGAAGAGCTTGGCGAGGCTGAGGCGCAAGGTGGCGTCCCCCTCGTTCTCGAGGCGGTTGACCTCGACGCAGGCGTGATGGATCGCCTCGGTCCCGTGCTTGACGTCCCGGAGCCCCTCCACCGCGAGGATCATCGCCTCCACCGCGGCCTGGAGGATGCGGGCCAGCTCCTTGCACTCGGGCGTCGCCTCCGACAGCTCGTAGAGCCCGATGCGCACCGCCGCGGCCTCCACTGCATCGAGGATGTCGTCCATCTTCGTGATCAGCCGGTGGATATCGTCCCGGTCGAAGGGGGTGATGAACGTGCGATGGAGCGTGTCCACGGTCTGGTGGGCCACCTCGTCGGCACGATGCTCGATCTCCTTGATTGCCTTGGCCTTTTCTGTTGCGTGCGAGAGGTCCTCGAGGAACTCCCGGAAGCGCTTCACCCCGTCCAGCGTGAGCGCGGCGTGCCGCTCGAAGAGGTCGAAGAACTCCGGTGACTTGGGGAGCAAGCTGAACGCCATGCGCACCTCGCAACGACAGCGCGCTGGCCGCGCCGCAGGACCGGACCGACTCGAGGACGAGAGGAGCCTACGCTCGCCGCGCCGAGGGGTCAAGGACCCTCCCGGGCGGGGCCGCCCCGGGCTCCGGCACCACCCCGGCCAGGCGAGGAGCACGGTGCGCTTCCCCCGGGGCCGCGCCAAGTATATTGTGCCGCGGGAGCAGCTCGCTCCCGAGCGAGGAGCGCGGGAGGAAGACCGTGGTGGGGCTCTGGAGCCGACTGGCCGACCTCGTCGGCCGCTGGTGGGGCCGCCTGGAGGATGGTCTCCGGCGAGCCTGGCGGTTGATCCGGCGACGCCAGGCCCGGCTGGAGGCCGAGGCGCGGTTGCTGGCGGCCGAGGCAGCCCAGCTCGGCGTGCGGATCTGGGATGCGGTCGACGACCTGCCCTTCGTACCCTCCCTGCAGCGGATCTCCCCGGTCCACAACCAGTTCTACGGCCACGGCGCCTTCATGGGAGCGGCGCCGGCCCTGCTCGCCGACCGGCAGTGGCGTCGGATCCTCGCCTTCCTGATGCCCGACGTCTACGAGCAGGTCAGCCGCGCCGCGCAGGCCGGGACCCGCGACTCGGGGATCATCCCGATGTTCGAGAACAACCCGGTGATGGCCGCGTTCGGCGTGGTCCGCTCGGTCCGACAGCGACGGGCCGAGGACGAGCCCCCCGGCCCCCACGATCTCTCGGGGCTCGAGTGGGACGTCTTCCTCGACGGGGACGAGCTCGCCCGCTGGCACGAGGCGCCGGATGCGGCGAGGCCGGCCCACGTCGCCAGGCTCGTCGACACCATGGTCATCGCCCACGCCTCGAGCACCGACACGATGCAGGAGCGGCTCGGCTTCTGCCAGTACGAGGACGTGCGGGCGACACCCAAGACCCACCTCGGGGGGGTCGAGGCCAGCGCCTGGCTCGATCTCTTCGGCCGGGCCCTGCGGCTCTCCCAGGCCACCGACCTGGACGCGGCGCTCCGGGAGATGGCCCGGGAGCCCCGGGTCGAGACCCTCGAGGAGTGCCGCCGCTTCACCTTCGCCACCCCCTGGCCCGCCCCCGAGGTCGTGGGGATCTACCGGGAGATCACCGGGAAGAGCCAGCTCGGCGTGATCCTCGAGATCAAGTCCCTGCGCAGCACTCCCGAGTTCCTCGGGAGCATGGTCCAGGAGCTCAACCGACGAGGCCTGCACGTCGTCGCGGTCGCCTCGTTCCTGCTCGCCGAGGTCGCCGGCGTCGGGAGTGGGCGCCAGGAGATCGCGGGCGAGCTCCTCGACGGCCCCCGGGAGATCCTCTTCCTCCACTTCGCGGGCGACCTCCAGGAAGCCGCCGATCGTGGCGAGCTCCCCACGGGCGCCAGCATCCTCTTCAACGGCGCGAGCTTGCTGGACGCGCTGGAGCACGACGACGGCCGCCCCCCCACCTACAGCGCCAAGCTCGGCGTGGTCCGGGAGCTGGCCGACTACCAGCAGCGCTACCAGCTCCACCTGGGGATCTACGTGCAGGAGGGCGACTGCGACTCGACCGCGGCCAGCCTGCTCGCGGATCTGGTCCAGGCCCGCGCGGAGACCTTCGAGCTGGGCTTCGCCTGGGGCGGGCTGCGCGATCTGGCGGCCTTCGAGCCCGACGGCCGACCACACCTCGGCTACGGCAGCCAGCGGCAGCTCCAGCGCGTCGGCATCGCGCGCCAGTGGGTGGAGGCGCGACGTGAGGCAGACCTGGAGCAGGAGGAGCGTCATGGGTGAGCACACACTGGTCCTCCGGATCCCGGACGCCGACGATCCGACCGTCGGCGAGCTGTGGCAGCGCTGCCAGGCCGCGGCCGCGGCCTTCGGCGGCGAGCTCGCCGGCTGGGAGCCGGGCGATGCCCTCGTCCGGGGGCAGGCGCAGCAGGAGAAGCTGCGGGAGCTCCGGGCCCTGCTGCAGCACCTCGAGCACCCGGAAGCCCACCAGCCGGCCCTCACCGGAAGCGGTGGCGCGCCCCACCGCTCCTCGACCCCGACACCCTCGCCGTCGTCGGTCGCCGGGGAGGTCGTGAGCCGGGGCCGGGCGCTGGAGTGGCGGCCCCGGTCCCCGGACCCGCCGGGGGACGAGTCGGAGGCCGAGGCGAAGCTCCTGCGGCTGCTCGCCAGCGCCTCGGCCGCCCGCCGCGCGCCCCCCGCGCCGGCCGCGCCCCCGGAGCCGGGCTTCCCCGACACGGCCCCGCCCCGCGGCCGCGGCCCGAGCCCGCTCCCCTCCTTGCCCCAGCTCCTGCTCAACCTCGGGACCTGCCTCCAGGAGCAGGGCCTGCGCGTTCCGGAGGGCTTCGAGGAGCGGCTGCTGGCCCTGCTCGGGTCCTCCGGCGCCGACTCGTGAGCGCGCAGCGGCCGTCGCTGCTCGCCCTGCTGGCCCAGCTCGTCGCCATCCCCTCCCCCACCGGCGCCGAAGAGCGGCTCGGCTGCTGGGTCGAGGGCTGGCTGGCCGCGCGCGGCATCGCCAGCGTGCGCCAGCCCCTCGCCGCGGGCCGGTTCAACCTGACGGCCGAGCTGGGCCGCCCGGCGGGCCCGGCCTGGTTGCTCGCCGGCCACCTCGACACCGTGCCGCCGGCGGCCGGCTGGCCGGGCTCCCCCTGGGAGCTCGCGCGGCACCCGGGGCGGGCCCAGGGTCTGGGAGCCTGGGACATGAAGGGCGGGGTGGCGGCGCTGCTGACCGTGGCCGCGGCCCACCCCCGGACCGGCCCCCGCCTCAAGCTGGCCCTGCTCGTCGACGAGGAGGGCGAGTCCGCGGGGGCCCAGATCCTGGCGGAGAGCGACTTCCTCCACGACGTCACCGCGGCCCTCGTCCCCGAGGCCGGCGCTGCTCCCCCGGGTGGCCTGGGCGTGGTGATCGGCCGCCGCGGCCGGGTCCGGCTCACGCTGGGCTACGACAGCCCGGCGGCCCATGGGGCCGAGGACCGGGGAGCGGATGCGCTGCAGCAGGCGGCGAGGCTGGTGCTGGCGCTCCCCACGCTGCCCGTCGCCACGCACCCCGTCCTCGGCCAGGGCCGGGCCGTGGCCATGGCCGTGGCCTCCTCGGCAGCAGGGTGCCTGTCCCGTCCCACCCGCGCGGAGCTCCACGTCGACCGGCTCCTCGTCCCCCCGGAGATGCCGGAGTCGGCACGTGACCAGCTCGTCGCGTTCGCGCAGGACCTGTGCCCGGCGGAGATCGCGCAGACCGTGACGATCCCCGCCCGCCGCGGCCCCTGGCTCGAGCCGTACTGCCTGCCGCCCGAGTCGGCCCTGCTGGCCCGGGTCCTCCCGGAGCTCGGCGCACGGGGGATCCCCTGCGCCGTGCGCGGCGATCCATCGCCCGCGGACGAGAACCGGCTGGTCATGGCCGGCGTACCGACCCTGGCCTTGTGCCCGGCGGGCGGGAACGCGCACGGGCCCGGGGAGTGGATCGAGCCGCGCAGCCTCGGTCGGCTCGCGCTCGCCCTGCGGCGGATCGTCTCGTGCCCACCGCCCGGGGCCGCTGCCTGAAGGCCCTCGGCCGGGGGCCGCAGGGAGGTCCGAGGGGCCGGCGCGTCAGTTCCGCAGGTAGATCGTCCGGTCACCGGCAGGAGCCACGGGGACGGCCGGGAGCTCGTCCGGGGGGGGAGCCTCCCCCGGACGCACCCGCCGGGAGAGACTCTGGCTGATCCGGCGGGCCATGGCCTGGGAGCGAGCCTCCTCCGGCTGCTGCGCCTCCGGGGAGGAGGGCGCGTCCGCTACTGGTACCATGGTACCGGAGGCGATGATCCTCGGTCCCGGCTCCATCCGGGCCGGCGGGGCCAGGGGCGCCCGGGCGGCCATCGCCTGGGCCTCCCGGGAGGCCTGCTCGGCCGCTTGCCGCAGCCGCCCCGTCTCCTCCTGCAGGGCCCGCGTCCGCTGCTGCAGCTCGGCCAGCTCCCCCTGGGTCTGCTGCAGCACGCCACGGGCAGCCTGGGCCTCCTCCCGGGCCTCGGCCACCTGGCGCGTCAACTGCGCGAGCGCCTCCTGCTGTGCCGCGGCCGTGCCACTGGCTCGTCGGGCCGCCTCGGCCTCCTGACGGGCGACCTGCAGCTCCTGCCGCAGCTCGGCGAGCAGCGCCTGATCACGCTCCTGGCGTCGCGTGGCCTGGGTGAGCTGCTGGCGCAGCTCCTCCCGGTCCGCGGTGGCCGTGGCGAGCTGCTGCGGCGGCTGCCGTGCCTCCTCCTGCGCCTGGCGGAGAGCCGTGCGGAGCTCCTCGCGCTCCCGGGTCGCCACCGCCAGGCTCCCCCGGAGGGCGGACAGCTCCTGCCGGGCGGCGGCGAGCTCCGCTTGCGCCTGGCCTTCGACGCGGGCGGCGCTCGTGGCCTCCTGCGCCCGGACGAGCTGCTGCTGCGCCTCGGCCGTTGCGGCCTGGGCGCGCCGAGCCTCCTGCTGCGCGGCGAGGGTCGCACGCTGGGCCTCGGTGCGCTGGCGCGACGCCTGCTCCACCTCGGTGCGGAGCGCGACGAGCTCTTCCGCCAGGCGCTCCTGCTCCTGCCGGAGCGCGGCGAGACGGCTCGCCAGCTCCCCCTGCTCGCGGCGCGCCGCGAGGCTCGACTCCTGCGCCTGCTGCGCTTCACGACCAGCGGCCGCCGCGCGCTCCTCGGCCGCCGCGGCCGCCCGGCGGGCACCGTCCAGGGAGGTCTGGAGACCTGCGAGCGCTTGCCGGACGCGCTGCGACTCGGCCCGGGCCTGCGTCTCCTCGGTGCGGGCGGCCTGGACCGCGGCGCGCACCGTGGTCTCCTCCGCGCGCAGGCTCGCGACCTGCTCCCGGAGCCTCGCGGCGGCGAGGTCCGGTCGGTCGGTCGGCTGGCCGGCCGCGGTCGACTCCGGGGCCGCGGTCGCCGAGGCGACCGGCGTGGTCCCGAGCTGCTCACGCGCCTGCCGCGCCGCGACGACCTGGCCCTGGACCTCGACCAGCTCCTGGCGGGTCTGCCTGGCCTGGGCCTGGGCCGACTCCTGCTCGCGACGCGCCTGCGCGGCCTGTTCCTGGACCTCGACCAGCTCCTGCCGGGTCTGCGCCACCTGGGCCTGGGCCGACTCCTGCTCACGACGCGCTTGCGCTGCCTGATCCTGGAGCGCGGCCAGCTCCTGCCGGGTCTGCCTCGCCTGGGCCTGGGCCGACTCCTGCTCACGACGCGCTTGCGCTGCCTGATCCTGGAGCGCGGCCAGCTCCTGCCGGGCCTGCCCTACCTGGGCCTGGGCCGACTCCTGCTCGCGACGCGCCGCTGCTGCCTGATCCTGGAGCGCGGCCAGCTCCTGCCGGGCCTGCCTCACCTGGGCCTGGGCCGACTCCTGCTCACGACGCGCCGCTGCTGCCTGATCCTGGAGCGCGGCCAGCTCCTGCCGGGTCTGCCTCGCCTGGGTCTGGGCCGACTCCTGCTCACGGCGCGCCGCTGCTGCCTGATCCTGGAGCGCGGCCAGCTCCTGCTGCGCCTGCGCCAGACGGGACCGCGCCCCCTCCGCCGCGGCCTGCACCTCCGCCAGCTCGCCCCGTGCCGCCTGGAGCTGGGCCTGGACGGCTCGCCCCTCGGCCGCCTGCGTCGCGACGCGCCGGGACGCAGCCGCCAGCGCGTCCCCGGTGCGCTGCTCGGCCTCGACCCGGGCCTCGGCCTCCTGCTCGGCACGCCGGAGCTCGGCCAGGCGGGCCTCGGCCGTTTGGGTGGCGGCGGTGAGCCGGGTCAGCTCGGCCGCGAGCGTGGCGGCTTCCGCCTGCCGGGCGGCGATCGCGTCGCGGGTGGTGGTCGCTTGCCGCCGGGCTTCGGCCAGGTCACGCGCGGCGATCTCCTGTTCCGCCTGCAGCCGTCGAAGCTGCTCGGCGAAGTGCTGCTGACGACGGCCGAACTCGGCCTCCTGATCACGTCCAGCCTGGCGGCGGTCTGCGGCCGCGGCCACGGCAGCCTCGGCCTCCTGGCGGCTCTGTTCGGCAGCCTGGAGCGCCGCGGTGACCTGCTGTCGGCGTGTCTCGGTCTCCGCCAGCCGCGTCTCGGCCGCGGTCAGCCGCGTCTCGGCCGCGGCCAGCCGCGTCTCGGTCTCGGCCAGCCGCGCCGCGGTCTCGGCCAGCCGCGCCGCGGCCTGGCGCTGCCGGCCCTCGGCGGCACGCTGCTGCTCCTCGGCCTCCTCCCGCTGCCGAACTGCGTCCGCGGCCGCCGCGCGCGCCCCCCGCCGGCTCTCCTCGAGCTGGCGCAGCTCCTCCTGGAGGACGCGCCCCTGCTGCTGCGCCGCCTGGAGCTCTGCCTGAGCCGCGGCGAGCTGCGGCCCTGGCTCCGGTGGCTCCTCGGCCCGGCCCGGGGTGGAGCTGGCGAAGGCGCCGCCGGCGGCGATCGTGACGGAGAGCGTCGCGCCCTCCGTGTCGACCTGGTACAGGGGATTGCCCAGCAGCCAGACCGTCACCCGACCGACGCGCTTGCGGGGATCGGCGAGCTGCTGGGTGGTAACCCGCGCCACGAGGCCGTTGGCCACCTCGACGGCCGAAGGCAGGGCGGACACGTCGCCGCCGGCGATATCGATGAACAGCCGAGGCGGATCGCCCAGCTTGAAGGCGCTGAACGCCGGGAAAGTGCCCGACCCGACGACGCGGATCTGGACCTGCCCCGTCTGCTCGGTGATGCGCAGCTCCTGCAGCGCATAGGGGGCTCCGCCCGGCAGCGGTTGCGCGAGGGTCATGGCCGGGGGCAGCAGCGAGAGCAGCAGCCCGAGCGCGACGCGGCAGCCCCGCCGCGCCGGGCTGGTGCCGCGACGCGCGCCAGACGCCTCGAGCCAGAGAGGATGCCCCATCATCCGCTCCACCGTCGCACATCTCGCCCGGGAGGCCAAGTCGTCAGCGGAAGGCGAGCTCGCTGGCCGCCCGGCGCCGGAGCCGTTCGAAGAGCTGCACGAGCAGGAGCGCACTGGTCCGGGCTTCCTCCGCGAGCGGGGAGGCGGCCTCTCCAGCCGCCCGCGGCAGCGGGAGGTGCTGCTGCAGGCGCGCGGGCGCGCACTCCTCCCAGCCGAGGCCGAGCGCGCCCAGGGCGAGGGAACGCAGGTCCAGGGGGGCGGCAGCGAAGGGCGGCACCCGCCCGCAGCGCGCGTAGGCCCAGAGCAGATACGCGAGATCGTGCGCCGCGGCGAAACCCGAGACCAGCAGGGCCTCCTCGGGTGATCGGGGAAGCTGCCCGAGCCAGCCATCCAGGCCGTCGAGCGCCTCGGCCAGCTCCTCCGGGGAGCAGCCGCGGTCCTCGACCGCGGCCTCGTCCCCCGCGAGGGGGAGGAGGGACGCGCCGAAATCGGCCAGCGGGTCCTCGGCACCTGCCGTCGCCGACCGCCAGGTGTGGGTCGCCACCAGCCGCGGCGCCCCGGTGCGCACGACGACGGCCGCAGCAGCCAGTCCACGCAACGGCTCCTGCGCGAAGCTCCAGCCATCGACCCCCACTGCCGTGCACACCACCAGCAACGGTCTCTCCCTACCCCGACGGGGACCACGGATCGACTTGCCGAGCAACCCCCTGCAGATCCAGGAGGTATCCGCTTCGGCTCGCCGCGTCAAGCAACCGACCGGACGACGAGCCACCCCCACGAGCACGAGCACGAGCACGAGCACGAGCTCCGCGCAACGGAGTGCCCTTTGCCTCGTCATCGGGGGAGCGGTAGTATGGCCAGGCCTCGTGACGGCAGGAGGTCGTAGCAGCGTGGGTGGACTGGACCGATCGGATGGGATCCCCCGCCGCTACAGGACTTTGGTCCTGGCCCTGCTCCTCTTCGCCGCCCCCCTGCTGGTGGGGGGCGTCCACGTCCGCACGGCCCTCGTCCTGTCCTTCGGCGGCTTGCTCTTCGGCGGGCTGATCGTCTTCCACACCCGTCGGAGCGGACGCTCGCTGGTGGTCCCCTGGGCCGGCTGGGGCCTGGCGGTGCTGCTGCTCGGCACGGCCCTGCAGCTCATCCCGCTGCCCTCCTGGCTGCTGGCGGGGCTCGCCGCCGACAGCAGCGAGCTGTACGCCTTCGTCCTGCGCGACCTCCCGGCCGAGCTGGCCGGCGCCTGGCGGTCGATCAGCCTGGTGCCGAGCAGCACTGCCCGCGAGGTGATCGAGCTGGCCGGCCTCACCGCCCTGGTCGTCGCCCTCGCCAACACTCACCGCCGCTCGGAGGGACGGGACGCGCTCGTCTTCCTCCTCGCGTTCGGCGGCGGCCTGGTCGCCGTGGTCGCGCTCTCCGGCCTGGCTCTCGAATCCCCCGATTATCTCGGCATCTATGAGCCGCAGGGGAGCTGGGATCCCGGTGTCGCGCATGGTCCCTTCGTCAACCCAAACCACCTCGCGGGGTACCTCGGTCTCACGGCCTTCGCCGCGTTCGGCTTCGCCGCGGGACCCCGCGAGCCGCGCGGCCAGGGGGCCTTCGCCGCCGCCCTCGGAGCCCTGAGCCTCGTCGGGCTGGTCCTGTCGGGGTCCCGGGGAGCGATGATCGCCGGCGCGGCCATCCTCCCCCTCTTCTTGCTCCTGCAGAGCGCCGCGCTCCACAGGCAGAAGCCGCGCGGCGCCCTGCTCGCCGCGGCGCTCGGGCTGGTCCTGCTGGGCGCCATCTTCTTCCCGCAGATCGAGCGCTCCCTGCGCTTCGTCGGCTCCAGCGCCCCCCTGAGCGCCGACCAGAAGATCCAGTCCTGGACCGCGGTGCTGGACCAGATCCAGGCCAACCCCTGGGTCGGCACCGGCCGTGGCGCCTACGCCCAGGCCCACACCCGCTACAAGGTGCTGCCGGTCAACCTGCGCTTCACCCACGCCGAGAACGAGCCGCTGCAAGCACTCGCGGACTGGGGCGTCCCCCTGGGCGGTGCGGCGGTGGTCGGCACCCTGCTGCTCGCGGCCTGGCTGATCCGCCGCCGGAGCCAGCGGGCCACGGACGTCGGGCTGGTGTGCGGGCTGCTCTTCCTCGGGCTGCACAACCTCGTCGATTTCAACCTGGAGTTCCTGGGGGTCGGGATCCCCGCGGCCATCGCCCTCGGGCTGCTGTCCCGCCCCTCGCGCGCCGCGCCGCTCCCCGCTCCCCCGCGCGCCCTGCGCCTGGCCCTGCTCGCCGGAGTGCCCGTGCTCGCCCTGCTGGCGCTCCCCCTCGCGCTGGACGACCGGGGCCCGGTGAGCCTGTCCCGGCTGCAGCAGCTCTCCCGCCAGCCCGGGGTGGCCCGCGACCAACTGCTGCGAGCGGCCCATGAAGCCCTGGACGCGCAGCCCGCCGAGTACCTCGTCCCCTTGCTGACCGCCCGCGGCATGATGACCGACGATCGCCCCCGGGCCGAGTTCCCCCCCGGCGAGGTGGCGCGCTGGCTGAACCTGGTCGCCTTCCTCAACCCGACGGCCCCGGGCGGCCACCTGCTCACGGCCCGGCTGCTCTGGGCGACCGGCCACCGGGAGCAAGCCCTCTCCGAGTATCGCCGGGCCCTGCGCGACGGCGCCCGGCTGGTCCCGCTCATCGGAGAGCTCCTGCGCCGGGACGTGCCCCTCGCCGGGCTGCAGCGGGTGCTCCCCCCGCGCAAGGAGGTCCTGCAGGTGCTCGCCGGGCAACTCGTCGACCACGGACGCTGGCAGGACGCCGACGAGGTGTTCCGCTCCTTGCTCCGCTTCCCTTCGACGCGCAAGACCGCGGCCGCGCACCGCGCCAGCCTGGCCCGGCAGCACCGCTCCCCGGAGCTGGCCCTCGTCCGGGCGCGTGACCTGGTCGCGATCGCGCCGGAGGCCGGCGGCAGCCACCACTTCCTCGGCCTGGCCCTCGCCCGCCTCGGACAGACCGGCGAGGCCCTGCGCGCGTTCGAGCGCGCCACCTCCCTCGCCCCCCGGCGCGACGAGGCCTGGGCCGACCGCCTGGAGCTCCTCGCCCGCCTCGGCGACTGGGATGCCATCGGCCTGGTGCTCGAGGAGTTCAAGCCCTATAGCTCTCGCTCGGGCCGCGCCGCGGGCCTGTACCACTCCTGGGAGGGTCGCATCGCCTTGCACCACGACAACCTCGCCCAGGCCATCCAGGCCTACGATGCGGCCGCGGCCGCGGAGTTGCGGAGCTGCAAGAGCCTGTACATCCTCGCCCGGCTGCGGGAGCGCGTGGGGGACCCCACCGGGGCTGCGGCAGCCTTGCGCGAGGCGGCCGCGCGGGGCGGCGACCGCGCCGCCACCTTGCTGGAAGCCCTGCGACGGCGTCACCCGACGGTCTTCCCCCCGGGGACGACCCCCGGGGAGGCCTCCCCGCCTCCGGCCCGTCGCCCATGACCGGCCACGGCTGCTCACGGTCCCCCGGGCACCGCGTCCGACGTGCGCCCCCCGGCCCGAGGCCACCGGTCCACACCCGAGGAGACCACTCCGGCTGATGCGCTTGCTCTTCGTCGCGCTCAACTTCCACCCCGATCGGCTCGGCAACGCGCCGATCATCACGGACCTGGCAGCCGGCCTCCAGCAGCGCGGCCACGCGGTGACGGTGCTCTGCGCCTTGCCCCATCACGAGACCGGCCGCATCGCCCCCGAGTACCGGGGCCGGCTCTGGCAGCGCGAGCGGGTGCGGGGGGTCGACGTGCTGCGGGTCTGGATCGCCACCGGCGAGGGCGGGCTGCTCAAGCTGGCCAACTACGCCTCCTTCACGGCCATCGCGGCCCTGGCGGGCTCCCTGCTGCCCGCCCCCGACCTGATCTTCTCCCCCTCGCCGCCCATCACCCTGGGGCTCGTCGACGGGTGGCTGGCACGCCTGAAGGGCACTCCCTTCGTGTTCAACCTGCAGGACCTCTTCCCCGACGTGGCGATCCAGCTCGGCGTGCTGCGCGACCGACGCGCCGTCGCCTTGTTCCGGGGCATCGAGGAGCTCACCTACCGCCGCGCCGCCCACCTGACGGTGCTCTCCGCAGGCATGGCCGAGCTGCTGGCCCGACGCGGGGTGCCCCCGGACAAGGTGAGCGTCATCCCCAACTGCGTGGACCTCGAGGCGATCACCCCCCGTGCGGACTCGGCCTTGCGGCAGCGCCTCGGGCTGCAGGAGCGCTTCGTGGTCGGCTTCTCGGGCCGGATCGGCGCCAGCCAGGGGCTCGAGTCCGTGGTGGACGCCGCGGCCCTGCTCGCCGACGACCCCCAGCTCCAGTTCTTGGTGGTGGGCAGCGGCAGCTCCCTGGCCGCGATCCAGGCCCGGGCCCAGCGCCTCGGCCTCGCCAACCTCCGGTTCTGGCCCACCGCCCCACGCGAGGAGCTCGCGGACTCCCTCGCCGCGGCCGACCTGCACCTCGTGCCCCTGCGCCGCGGGCTGGCCACCTACAGCGTGCCGAGCAAGCTGCTGGGGATCATGGCCGCGGGCCGCCCGGCCCTGGCCTCGGTGGACGAGGGCTCCGAAGCGGCCCGGCTCATCGCGTGCGCGGGCTGCGGGACGGTCGTCCCCCCCGAGGATCCCGCGGCCCTGGCCGCGGCCATCCGGGACTACGCGGCGGACCCCGCGCGCGGGCGCCGGGAGGGGGCGGCGGGACGCCGGCATCTCGAAGCGGAGCTGCGCCTCGAGACCCTCGTGGACCGCTACGAGGAGCTGTTCACCCGGCTGATCGCGACCGCGCGTGGCGGGCGGAGGTAGCGACGATGTGCGGCATCACCGGCTTCGCCGCCCCCCGCCCCGGCCCGGACCAGGCGCTCCTCGACCGGATGACCGACACCATGCGGCTGCGCGGCCCCGACGATCGCGGCACGCACCTCGACGCGGTCGGCGACTGGACGATCGGGCTGGGTCACCGGCGCCTGGCGATCCTCGACACCTCTGCCGCGGGACGCCAGCCCCTCGGCAACGAGGACGGCCAGGTCCAGATCGTCTTCAACGGGGAGATCTACAACTACCGTGAACTGCGCCACGAGCTCGAGGAGAAAGGTCACAGATTCTCCTCGAACACTGATACCGAAGTCCTGGTTCACCTCTGGGAGGAGGAGGGCCCGGGCCTGCTCACCCGGCTCAACGGCATCTTCGCGTTCGCGCTCTGGGATCGGCCGTCCCGGACCTTGCTCGTGGCCCGGGATCCCCTCGGAGTGAAGCCGCTGTACTACGCCACGCCCGGCGGCACCCTGCTCTTCGGCTCGGGGCTCGCCTCCCTGCTCGCGTCGGGGCTGGTCTCCCGGGAGCTGGACGGGCAGGCGCTGCACGACTACCTCGCGCTCTGCTACGTCCCCGGCCCACGGTCGATCCTCCGCGAGGTCCGCAAGCTGCCGCCGGGCTGCCGCCTGCTCTGGCGGGAGGGCGTGCTGCAGGAGGAGCGCTACTTCCGGCTGCGGCTCCCCACCTCGGCCGGCGCGCCCCACTTCGCCGGCACCCTCGAGGAGGGAGCCGCGGAGCTCCGCCGGACCTTGCGGGAGGCCGTACGCCGGCAGCTCGTCGCGGACGTCCCCCTCGGGATGCTCCTCTCGGGAGGCGTGGACTCGACGACGGTGCTGGCCTTGATGGCCGAGTGCTCTCCCCGTCCGGTGCAGGCGTTCACCATGGACTTCGCGGAGAAGGGCTTCTCCGAGGCCGCCCAGGCGCGGCGCACCGCCCGCCGCTACGGGGCCGAGCACCACGTCCTCCCGGCGCGGCCCGCCCCCGCGAGCCTGCTCGCCCGCCTGATCGAGAGCGCGGACGAGCCGTTCGCCGACTCCTCGGCCTTGCCGACCCTCCAGGTCTGCGATTTCGCCCGGCAGCACGTCACGGTGGCCCTGGCCGGGGACGGCGGCGACGAGCTGTTCGCGGGCTACCAGACCTACCGGGCCCACCGCTACGCGGCCCTGTACCGCCGGCTCCCCGGCCTCCTCTCCCGGGGCCTGTTGCCCTGGCTGGCCGGACGGCTGCCCCCGAGCAGCGGCAAGATCCCCCTGGACTTCAAGGCCCGGCAGTTCACCCGCGCGGCGAGCCGCCCGACCGTCGAGGCCCACTACGCCTTCAAGGAGTTCCTCGACGAGGCCGCGCGCCGCCGGCTGGTCGATCACGACGCGCTGGGCGCGCCCCCGCAGCCGACGGCCAAGCTCTTCGTCGACACGGCGCGGGAGCTGCCGCACCGTGACCCGCTCGACACGGCCCTGTACCTCGACGGCCAGCTCTACCTGCCGGACGACATCCTCACCAAGACCGATCGGACCGGGATGGCGGTCTCCCTGGAGGCCCGCGTGCCCTTGCTGGACCTGGAGGTGGTGCGCCTCGCCAGCTCCTTCCCTGCCGACTGGAAACTCCACGGATTACAAGGGAAATTCGTGTTGAAGCGGGCCGTGACCGGGCTGGTCGACGAGGAGGTGCTCCGCCGCCCCAAGGCCGGCTTCAACGTCCCCCTGGCCTCCTGGCTGCGCGGCGAGCTGCGGCCCTTGCTGGAAGAGGTGACCGACCGCAACACCCTCCGCCACCACCCGTACCTCCGACATGAAGAGGTCGACCGGCTCAAGACCGTGCACCTCGCCGGCCGGCGCGAGGCCGGGCGCCCCCTCTGGGCCCTGCTCGTCTTCTTGCGCTGGGCCGACCGCCACCTGGGGCTGGCCCGGTGAGCCGGCGCCCGGACCCACGACG
>JAVEVO010000329.1:0-2800 GCA_034005005.1 Myxococcota bacterium | reverse complement strand
GTAGGCGAGGGTGGTCAGCGGTCGTACAGATCGTCCTGACAGCGGGATTCGTGTGGGATAATGAGGCAATACCCGAGCCCAAAAAGACCCTTGACCGAGCTAAGATAGGCCGGCACCCACCAGAACAGCCGGCACCCACCAGAACAGCCGGCACCCACCAGGGCAGCCGGCACCCACCGCGGCCGGGTGGCCTTCCGCGGCCAGCGGCGCGAGACTTCGCCCGATGAGCCTGCTGCCAACCCCGCCATCCCCGCCGTCCCCGCAGTCCCCGCCATCCCCGCCGCCCTCACCTCCCCCGCCGCCCTCACCTCCCACGCTGCCGTCCCCACCGCCGCCGGTACGGCCCGCGGGCTCCGACGATCGCTGGCCTGGGACCCTGGTCCCCTTGCTCGGCCTCGGGCTCTGGGCCACGTACGTCTTCACCGCGGCCCCCGGCCTGGCGTGGTACGACGCGGGGGAGCTGACCGCCGCGGCGGCCTCCCTCGGCATCTCCCACCCCACCGGCTTCCCCCTGTGGGTGCTCCTCGCCAAGGCGGCGGCCCTGGTCCCCGTGGGGCCCATCCCCCTGCGGATCACCTTGCTCGGCGCGGCCTGCCTCGTCGGGGCGGCCTTGCTCGCGGGCTGGCTCGCCGCGCAGCTCCCCGGCCGCGCCGGCGGGGGCCCCTGGAGCGCCGGCCTGGCCTTCGTCGTCGCTGCGCTCGGGCTCGGGCTCAGCGCGGCAGCCTGGCGCCACGCCACCGCCGCGGAGGTCTACGGGCTGCACCTGCTGGTCCTCGCCGCGCTCGTCGCCGGCCTCGTCCGCTTCCAGCAGCGCCCCTCGACGCGCCTGCTGCTGCTGCTCGCCTTGCTGGCCGGCCTGGGGCTGGGCAACCACGGCGAGCTGCGGCTGCTGCTCCTCCTCCTCGGGCCGGCCCTGGTGATCGTCGCCTGGCGCCGGGTGCCGTGGCGCGCCCTGCCCTGGGCCGGCGGCCTGCTGCTGGCGGGCCTGGCGGTGTACCTGTACCTGCCCCTGCGCGGCGCGGCCGCGCCCCTCTGGCTCTGGGACACCGTCGACGAGCTGGACGGGCTGCTCCGCCATGTCAGCGGCGAGCGGATCTTCCTCGCGTTCGCGGACCGGATCGGCGTCATCTCGGGGCCCCTCGGCGCACGCCACCTCGATCAGCTCCTCGGCCGGCTCACGGTGGACCTCGCGCTCCTCGTGCTCCCCGCGGCCCTGGGCGCGCTGCTGCTGATCCGCGCCGCCTTTGGCCACCGCCTCCCAGCCCCCACCGAGGCCCCCACCGAGGCCCCCGCCGAGCCCCCCACCCTCCCCGCCCCCCGCCCTGCGTCGCGGCTGCTGCTGGTGCTGCTGGTCGGGGTCACCGGCCTCGATCTCCTCTACACCCTGCTGGTCAACCCCATGGGGATCCCCGCGGCCCAGGTGCTCTTGCCCACGGTCTTCGGCGTCGCGACCCTGGCCGGGGTCGGGTGTGGCGAGCTGCTCGGTGCGGGCCGCGACCCCCTGCTGGCGGGCGCGGGCGCCCTGGTGCTCGGGGGCGGCGCCCTGGCGACCGTCGGCTACGGCGACCTGAGCGACAAGGTCCAGCCTCACCTGGTAGCGCCGGAGCGGCTGGTGGGCGAGGTGCTGGCCGTGGCCGGCCCCCACGCGCTCGTCCTGACCGTGTCCGACTCCCTGACCGCGGGGCTGGCGCAGGCCCGCGTCGTGGAGGGGCGACGTCCCGATCTGCGGCATGCGGCCCGCCAGCACATCTGGAACCCCGCGGGCCGTCGCCAGGTCGCGGACCTGATCCCTCCGGGCCACGCGCCGACCGTCGCGACCCTGCTCGCAACCCAGCTCGGACGGCGGCCCGTGCGCTGGGAACACGGCGGGGGCGAGGAGGAGCAGCCCTGGCTGGACCGGCTGGTCCCGGGCCTCCCGACCTGGCGCGTCGCGGCCGAGCCCGTCGACCCGCCTCTCCCTCCCGTCGACCTGGAGACCTACCTGGATCGCCTCGAACAATGGACCGAGGGGATCGCGATCGGCGCGGGCGGCCGGGAGGCCTACATGGCCCTGCTCCAGACCATCGCCTGGCACGAGGGCACGGCCGGCCGCTGGCCCCGGGCCGGCCAGACGCTGCTCGCGGCCCTGCGGATCGTGCCGGATTCCCCCCGCCTCCTGTTCAACCTCGGCGCGGTCTACAGCCACCTCGACCGCTTGCCGGAGGCCCTCCAGGTCACCGAGGAGGGCGTGCGCCGCGACCCCGTCGACTTCCAGGGTCAGCTCAACCTGGGCCGCTACCGGCTCGCCCTGCGGGACCCGGCCGGGGCCGAGGAAGCGTTCCGGCTGGCGTGGGCCTTGCGCCCCGCCTCCGTCGCGGCCCTCTCCGGCCTGGGCGCGGCGGTGGCCAGCCAGCGGCGCTACGACGAGGCCGCAAGCCTGCTGGAGGAGGCGTTGCGCCTCGACCCGGACCACGCGGAGGCCCGGGAGAACCTCCGGCAGGTCAACCTGCGGCGCTAGTACCCCGCCACACCGAAGATGACCGGTTGGCCGGCAGGGAGCGCTGGTGGCGACCGGCCTTTCCTGGTGGCGACCGGCCCCTTCCTGGTGGCGACCGGCCCTCTCCTGGTGGCGACCGGCCTCCGCGCCGGTCGCTTCGCTCCTCGGCCCACCAGTTCCTGGACCAGAAGGGGGATGAGGCTGGTGCCGGCGCGGAGTCAGCTATACCAAGCAGAGGGTTGCAGGGGTAAGGGGATGCCTCAGGACCCCGCCGATTCAAGCCCGGCGAGGTAGGGCCAAGGCCCCAGTAGTAGGAGGTCATCC
>JAVEVO010000185.1:0-12821 GCA_034005005.1 Myxococcota bacterium | reverse complement strand
GGAAGGGAGCGAAGGCGAGGGGGAAGGGGAAGGGGAAGGCGAGGGGGAAGGGGAGGGCGCCGAGGGCGAGGGGGAAGGGGAGGGCGCCGAGGGCGAGGGGGAAGGGGAAGGCGAGGGGGAAGGGGAAGGCGAAGGCGAAGGCGAAGGCGAAGGGGAGGGCTGCACACCGGTGGATGAGGTCGACGCGACCTGCGACGGCATCGACGACGACTGCGACGGGACGGCCGACGAGGACGTGAACGTGGTGGGAACCTGCTGCTCAGATAACGAGGACGATCCTCCCTGCAACGGCTGCCCATCTGGTACTATGATCCCGGACGGCTGGATCTGTCTGCCTGCGGGGACGTTCATGATGGGGAGCCCGATTGGCGAGGCCGGGCGATACGACAACGAGACCCCCCACGAGGCGACCATCACCCGTCCCTTCCTCATGCAGGTGACCGAGGTGACGCAGGGGCAGTGGCACGCGCGGCTGGGCACCACGCCATCCTACTTCTCGGACTGCGGAAGCGACTGCCCGGTTGAGCAAGTGACCTGGTACGAGGCGGTGGCCTATTGCAACGCCCTGTCTCAGGCCGAGGGGCTGGGGGGCTGCTATGCGGATCCGGCCGACGGGACAGAGTATACCCTCGCGGATGCCGCTGCAGAGAAGGTGCCCGAGTGGTCGGGGCCGGGGTGCCGGGGGTACCGTCTGCCGACGGAGGCGGAGTGGGAGTACGCAGCGCGGGCGGGGACGATCACCGCGACCTACATTGACGATCTCGATGCTGAACACCTGGTCTGCGAGCAGCCCAACGCGGCGCTGGACGGCATCGCCTGGTTCTGCGGGAACGCCAGCAGTACGACGCACCCCGTCGCCACGAAGGTCGCCAACGGCTGGGGGCTGCACGACCTGCTGGGCAACGTGTGGGAGTGGTGCTGGGACCGGTATGGGGACTATCCCGCCGATGCTGCGGACGACTACCTGGGTCCACCGGTGGGCTCCCCCCGGGTGGCTCGGGGCGGCTCCTGGGACCGCGGCGCCAGGCGCGTGCGGGCGGCCCGCCGGTACGACTTCGCCCCGGACGGCCAGCTCTATGACCTCGGCTTCCGCCCGGTCCGGTCGCTCCCTTGATCCCTGGATCCTCGATTCCCTGGTGTCCGGCCGAGCTCGGGATCGAGCTCGCCGCACCACGCGGCGGGAGCGCTGCTGAGCCAGCCCACCAGGCCGGCGACCCGGCCGCGACCAGAGACCGCGCCGAGAGAGCAAGGCGCAGGAGGGCAGGCTGCTGGTCGCACCGGATGGAGCACGGACTCGAACCTGGGGACGAACGCGGACCGCTGAGGAAGACAAGATAGTAGATCGAAAGTCATAGCACTTCCTCTTCGTGCATTCCTTTCTTCCTGACTTCCTCAGACAGTCGTGTCACGTCGCTTGTTCGGGCTCGTTCTGCGTGCCCGTCCTGCGTGCTCGTGCCCGTCCTGCGTGCTCGTGCCCCTGTTCGTTCCTCGTTCCTCGTTCCTCTCTCCTCTCTCTTCTGCCGGCCCCGGCGCTGGAGTAGCTTCACCCGTCGACTGCCCCGAGCGGTGGTCGCCCGGATCGAGGCGACGGCCCGGGGGAGAGTTCGTTGGCGAGCGTGGGCTGGACCTCCCCGGCCCCTTCGTGCGATCGTCGCAGTAGACTCCCGCCGTGTGCCGGGCCGCGCTCCTCACTCCCGTGCGGCCGGTGGCGGTGAGCGCCGAGGTTGCTGATGCTCGCGAGACTCCAGGCCCACGCTTCACCCCCACCGAGCGGTGTCCGCCTCTCGCTCCTGGCATCGCTGCCGGTCCTCCTCCTGCTTCGTCCACACCCCGGACACGGGCGTCAGCCCCCGAGCGGACCTCGGCCCACCGGCGCCGGTCCTGGGACGACACCGGCTCCTCAGCACGCCCAGCGGTGCGGAGGTCTGGCAGGAGGGGCGGCAGCTCGGCGTCACGCCGTTCGAGCGCCCGGTCGAGGCCCGGGCGGGTGCCGAGACCCACTACGAGGTCCGCCTCGCCGGCCATCGCCCGGCCAGTGTCCGGCTGCCGTGCGACGGTCAGCCGCACGAGCAGAGCGTGCCCCTGGCGCGGCAGGAGGTGCCCGCGTCGCCACCTCCCGGTAAGGCCGGCAAGCCCGGCAAGCCTGGAAAGCCTACGCCGCTCCCCCCGAAGGTTCGCCACGTCATCGACAGCGTGCCGCGCGGTGCGCTGGTCTATTCCCGCGACGGCCACTTGCTCGGGCCAACGCCCGTGAGCCGGGAGCACCGGCCGACCAAGGGGCAGCAGGCCACCTACCGGGTCGTCCTGGCAGGGTTCCCGCAGCAGACGGTGACCTTCCCCCTCGAGGGCACCCCGCACCCCAAAACCGTGACCTTCGCCCGGCCGGCGCCGCTGCCCTCGCCGGCCCCGTCCCCGGCTCGGGCCCCGTCCCCGGTCCTGCAGCACCGCATCAGCAGCACGCCCCCCGGGGCGACGGTCTACTCCGAGCAGGGCCAACCGCTGGGCCAGACCCCCTGCACCGTCACCCGACCCGTGGTTCCCGGGGGCAAGGGCATGCTGCTGTTGCGGTTGCCCTTGCACGAGGATCGGCGGGTTCCCCTGGCGCTCGACTCGCCCCAGACCATCGCCGTGACTTTAGTGCCAAAGATCGTGGTGCAATGAAACCACCCGGAGGCCATGCATGAGGCACGCCGCCCAGATTTCCGTCTTGCTCCGACCGGTCCCCCTCGGCCTCGTCGCGCTGCTCGTCCTGCCCGCGGGTGTGGCCATGGCCCAGCCCCTGGAGGGGACCGGTGCGAACCCGCTGGTGCGCGCGGTGGCCCTCGCTGACGAGGGGGACCGGCTGTTCAAGGCGCACGCCTACCGAGAAGCCGCGGAGCTGTACCGCCAGGCCCAGGCCCTGGATCCGACCCGCTGGCCATACGCCTGGAACCTGGCCCGCTCCCTCGAAGAGGCTGAAGATTGCAGTGCCGCGCCAGCAGCTTTCCAGGCGGTGCTCGCGCTCCCGGACCTCCCGGCTGCACAGCAGGCGACGGGCGCGCAGCGACTGGCCGCCCTGCAGGCGCGCTGCGCCGCGCCGGTGCAACCGGAAGCGACCGCCGCGCCAACGCCGGCCGTGACCGCCGCGGCGACGCCCGCCGCGCCCCTCACGATGCCGCCGGCCGCGCTGGCCAGGGAATCGCCCGTGGCGCCCCCACCGCTCCCGCGCGTCGCTGCCGAGGCCGCTCCGCCCCTGGCCGCGCCAGGCCCCACGGTGGGGATCGAGCGCGAGTCCGGTGGCGTCGGTAGCTGGACCGTGGCGGCTGCGACCGCAGCCGTTCTCGGGCTGATCGCGGGCGGCGTGGGGGTGCTCCTCGCGCAGTCCAACGAGGAGGGCATGGCGTCGGCGGCCGACGCCGCCGCGATGCAGGACTCCTACGATCGGCTCCAGATCGGCAACGGCCTGCAGCTCGGTGGGTTCGCGCTCGCGGGAGTGGGGGCGCTGACCGCGGGGATCCTGCTGCTGGTCGGCGGCGACGACAGCCCGGCCACGGCGGAAACCTCTGCGGGGGCCTCCGCACGATTGACCAGGTCCGCAACCCGCCTGAAGCTGCTCGCAGGCCCGGACGGGCTGGGCCTGTCCGGAGTGTTCTGACGGGACGGAATCTGCCTCACCGGCGCCTGCCGCCTCACCGAGGCTCTGACCCCACCGGCCACCAGAGCTCCCGGCCGGTGAGCAGATGGCTCTGGGCCCTGGATGTTGCATCCAGCCTACCGTAGAGTTCTACCTCTGCCCGAGTGCAACGTCCTGACCCCTGGATGTTGCATCCAGCCTGCCGTAGAGCTCTACCCCTGCCCGAATGCAACGTCCTGACCCCGGGATGTTGCATTCAGCCTACCGTAGAGCTCTACCCCTGCCCGAATGCAACGTCCTGACCCCTGGATGTTGCATTCAGCCTACCGTAGAGCTCCACTCCCACCCGAGTATGACGTCCTGCCCCCAGGACCTCAGGCCGTGGGCCCCTCCCAGCTCCCCGCCGAGGGGAAGGCCCGCAGCAGGTAGGAGCGCAGCTCGGCCTGGGGGTCCCGCTTGGCCTTGCGCCGCACGAAGCTCTTGAGCGGCTCGGCCATGTCCGCGGCGGTGGCGAAGCGATCCTCGGGGTGGAGTGCGAGGGCCCGGCGCACGACCCCGCGCAGGGACCAGGGGATGCGGAAGTTGAAGCGGACGAGGGGCTTGACGTCGAAGCTCACCAGCCGGGCCATGACGCTGGCGGACGCGCTGTCGGAGAACAGGCGGGTGTTGGTGAGCAGCTCGTACAGCAGGATGCCGGCCGCGAACAGGTCCACCCGGCGGTCCATGGGCTCGCCCTTGGCCTGCTCGGGCGCGAGGTAGCCCGGCTTGCCCTTCATGTAGCCGACCCGGGTGACGTTGAGCTTCTCCCGGGCCTTGGCGATGCCGAAGTCGATGACCTTGACGTGGCCATCCCCGGAGATCAGGACGTTGGAGGGGGTGACGTCCCGGTGGATGATGCCGAGGGGCCGGCCCCGCTCGTCCCGCTTGTCGTGCGCGTGCTGCAGCCCCTCGAGGATCGAGGCGAGGATGTAGGCGGAGACCGTGGGCGGGAGCCGGACGCCCTGACGCCGGGCGTGCTCCATGATGGTCAGGAGGTCCTTCCCCTCGACGTACTCCATGGCCATATAGTACTGGTCGTTCTCGTTGGCCAGCTCATAGACCTGCGCGATGTTCGGATGGTTCAACCGGCAGGTGATCTTGGCCTCGTCGATGAACATCTCGACGAAGCTCGGGTCTTCTGTGTAGAAAGGCAGGATTTTTTTGACGACGACGTCCCGCTCGAAGCCCTCGGCGCCGATGACCTTCGCGAGGAAGACCTCGGCCATGCCCCCCGTGGCCATCTTGCGGACCAGCCGGTAGCGCTCCCGGAACCCGCCCCGGACGAAGCCCGCAGCGAGGCTGGGGGCCGAGCCGCCGACTCCGGGAGGGAGCGGGAGCGGGGCCGGCATGGCCGGAGCCGGGGCCGCCGCGGCGTGGGCGACCGGGGCCGCCGCGGCGTGGGCGATCGGGGCCGCCGCGGAGTGGGGGACCGGGGCCGCCGCGGCGTGGGCGACCGGGGCCGCCGCGGCGTGGGCGACCGGGGCCGCCGCGGCGTGGGCGACCGGGGCTGCGACCTCGGGCCGGGCCCCGGAGGGAGCCGCGGGCGCCTGGAGCTCCTCCCGGGACACGTGGAGCGCGACCGTCGGGGCATCGGCGTGCTCGTTCGCGACGGCCGCGCCCAGGGCGAGGACGACCGGTCCGGGCCGGGGAGCGGGGGGAGCCGGGGTGGGCGTGCGCACCGGGAGGCTCGCGGGGAGGGCTGCTGGCGGCGCAGCCGCCGGGGGCGCGGCCGCCGTCGAGCGGCCGGCGTACTCGGCGAGCGCTTGCCGGACCTCGTCCGCGGTCATGGGCAGGGTCGCGTCGGGCGGCGGCGGCTCCTCGGGCTCGGCCCGGGCTGGCTCCGGAGCCGCGCCGGCGCCCGGCAGGTGCTGCTCACCCCGCCCCGCCTCACCCGCAGCCGGCGCGGCGTGGCCGAGGGCCGGGATCGAGCGGCTGGGCGGGAGGGTCCCCCGGTCGTCCTCCGTGTCCAGCCGCACTCCCTCCGGGAGCCAGCCCTCGGGGAAGCCGACCTGGCCGAAGTGCCGCCGCAGGGTGCGGGCGATGTCCCGCCGCGCCGCGAGCACCGGCCGGACGGGGCGCTGGAGGTAGCGCGACAGCTCCTTCATGTAGCGGAGGTGCTCCGGCTCGGCGCAGGCGATGATGACGAAGCCGTCCTCCAAGGTCAGGGGGACGACCCGCAGGGCCGTCAGGGTCGCCTCGGGCAGCAGGGCGAGCAGCTCGGGCGCGATCTGGTCGAACCGGCGGGAGTCGGCGAGGGGCAGGTGGTGCTCGGCGCTGAGCTGCTCGGCCTGGAGTCGATCGTCCACGAGTCGCCTCTCGTCGTTCGCCCGTCGGGCGCGGTCCTAGTTCCTCAGCACAGCGCTTCTGACCAGTCGAGCATCTGGTGGCGACCGGCCTGAGCGCCGGTCGTGCAGGTGCCGACCTGTCGGCCGGCACCCACCAGAGCACTTTGTGCCGGCGCGGAGGCCGGCACCCACCAGGCAGCAGACGACCGACTCGAGCCCCCGTGACGGGGTACTAGCACGAACGCCCTGGCCGGGCAACGCCCGGGAGGCTCAGCGGCAGCAGCGAAACCCCACCAAATCACTACGGTATGTGCTGGATTCGCGGGAGTAGTCGTAATCACAAGCGATCTGCGTGGCGTTGTTGAGGTGGGACCCGCCGAGGGTCGCGCGCTCCCGCTCCCCGAGGGCGTCGCTCAGCCACTCGTGCACGTTGCCGGCCAGGTCGAACACCCCCTCGGGGGTGACGCACCCGGCGCCGGAGCCCGTGGGCCAGGGGGCGCCCGCGGCCCCGGTGCCGCCGTTGCAGACCCCCGCGGTGAAGGTGTCCCCGTAGGGGTACCGCCGGGACTCGAAGCCGCCGCAGGCGAGCCGCCACTCGGCCAGGGTGCACAGCCGCTTGCCCGCGGCCAGGCAGGCGGCCTCGGCCTGGCTCCAGGAGAGCCCGGTCCAAGGGAGCCGCCCCGCGACGGAGCAGGCCCGGCCCCCGTTGCAGCCCGCGCTGGTGGCAGTCGCATCGGGCCGGGATGCCTCGTGGGCGTCCATGATGAAGCCCTCGAGGGGGACGACGAGATCGTCCGGGCAGGGGAGGGGAGCCAGGCAGGGGTCCGTGCAGCGCCCCTGGACGCAGACCTGCCCGTCGCGGCAGGGGGGATCGCAGCGGACGACCGTGCCGCCGTCGGGCTCGGTCCCGGCGTCGGTCAGGCCAGCGTCGGGTGCGATCCGGGTGCAGCGCCAGCGCGTACACACGTAGTCGGGGCCACGGCTGCTGCGACAGGAATCGTCGCTCTCGCACTCCGGAGGTGCGCAGACCCGGTCGCGACAGATGAGCCCGGCCTCGGCGCGACAGTCGACGTCGAGCACGCAGGCGCTCCCCTCCTCGCCCCCCTCGTCCCCCGTGCGCTGGACGAAGCAACCGGCGAGCAGCGGCGGCGAGAGCGGCAGGGTGCAGAGGATCGCCAGGAGCAGCCCCGGACGACCCCACCGCAGCGCCCTGTAGACACGCGGAACGTTTGGGAGTAAGAGTGCCATCATGAAGAAGCGCATGCTTGTCAATGCCACGGGCGAGGAGATCCGGGTTGCCGTCATCGAGGACCGGCTCCTCCACCACCTCCATGTAGAGCACATCCGCCGGGATCAGCTCAAGGGGAACATCTACCGCGGCGTGGTCGTCAAGGTCGAGCCGGCGATCCAGGCCGCGTTCGTCGACTACGGGGCGAGCCGCAACGGCTTCCTCGCGGCCGGCGATCTGCTCCCCCACTGGTACGCCAAGGCGGTCAACGGCGATCGGCGCCCGCGCCTCGAGGAGGTGCTCCGCAAGGGGCACCCCCTGCTCGTGCAGGTCCTGCGCGAGGAGGACGGCAACAAGGGCGCCGCGCTCACCACCCGCATCTCCCTGCCCGGGCGCTACGTGGTGCTGATGCCCCACGCCGAGGGCGGCGGTGTCTCCCGCAAGATCGAGGACGAGGAGCAGCGCCACCGCCTCAAGGAGATCCAGCGCAAACTCTCCCAGGAGAACGGCGACTTCGGGCTGATCGTCCGCACCGTCGGCATCGATCAGACCAAGACCGAGCTGGAGCGCGACCTGCACTGGCTCGAGGGCAACTGGAAGAGCATCGAGCGGGCCTTCGAGAGCATGGCCAAGCCCGGTCTGGTCTACCGGGAGCAGGACGTCGTCCTGCGGGCCCTGCGCGACTACTTCACCACCGACATCGACGAGGTGGTCATCGACGACGAGGAGACCTTCCAGCGGGTCGCGGACTACGTGCAGACCGTGATGCCGCGCCACAAGAAGAAGTTCTCCTGCTACCAGGGGGACCGACCGCTGTTCGCCTTCTTCGGCATCGAGTCGCAGATCGACGCGGTCTACCAGCGCAAGGTCCCCCTGAAGAGCGGCGGCGCGCTGGTCATCGACCGGACCGAGGCGCTGGTGGCCATCGACGTCAACTCGGGGCGCTCGCTGCGCGAGAAGGACATGGAGGCCACCGCCCTGCGCACCAACCTCGAGGCCGCGGAGGAGGTCGCCCGCCAGCTCCGCCTGCGCGACCTCGGCGGCCTGATCGTCATCGACTTCATCGACCTGCGCGAGTCCAGCCACCGCCGGCAGGTCGAGAAGGCCGTCGCCCTGGGCATGAAGCAGGACAAGGCCCGGCACCTCCTCGGCAAGATCAACGAGTTCGGCCTGCTGGTCCTCTCCCGCCAGCGGATCCGGCCCCCCCTCGACTGGGGCAGCCACGAGCCCTGCCCCACGTGCCACGGTCGGGGCATGGTCCGCAGCGTCGATGCCCAGGCCCTCGAGGCCCTGCGCGCCCTGCGCAACCTGGCGGTGAGCAGCCAGAGCAGCCAGCTCGTCCGGGGGGAGGTCGCACCCGAGGTCGCCACCAACCTCCTCAACCGGCGCCGCAACGCGATCATCGATCTGGAGCGCCGCACCGGGCTGCGCATCGAGATCCTCCCCGGTCGGATGAGCCCCGGCGACCCCGGACGCTACGAGGCGATCGCGGTCGATCCCCTGCACGACGAGCTGGAGCCGGTGCCCGCGCCGGCCCCGGTGGCCATCGAGACCAGCGGCTACGGGGTCGAGCTGGAGCCCGGCGCGCCAGCTCCCGAGCCCCCCGTGGAGGCGACGCCGAAGGCCGCGACGCCGAAGGCCGAGCCCCCGAAGGCCGCGACGCCGAAGGCTGAGCCCTCGAAGTCCTCGCCACCGGATCCGCCCTCGCCGGCCCGGGCCAGCACGCCGGCAGCCAGCAAGGCGGGCGCACCCGCGAAGCCCGCTCCGGCCGAGCGCCGTCCCCCCGCAGCGCCGGCGGAGCGGCGGGCCCCCACGACGCCCCCGGAGCAAGCCGCCCCGACGGGAGCCACCTCCCCGGAGGGCGCCGAGGGTGGAGCCAGCAGCGGGGACGGGCAGAGCAAGAAGCGGCGCCGCCGCCGGAGCCGGCGACGGAAGGGGCCGGGAGAGCCGGCCAATCAGCCGGCGGGGACCGGCCAGGCAGCCGGTACGGCCCCTCGTCCTGCGTCCGGCGAGCCCCTCCCGGCCGTCGCGGCGGAGGCCGGCTCCCCGGAGCGCGACTCCCGCTCCTCCCGCAAGTCGGACGGGAACCGCCGGGGGAGACAGCGGCCCCCGCAGCAGGCCTCCCGGGAGCAGAAGCCAGCGAAGTCCTCCACGCCCGGCGCGCCGGCCAAGGCCGCCGGCCCCGCTGCGGCCGCGACTCCCGCGGCTCCCCCGGCGCCGCCAGCAGCAGAGCCGGGCCAGCCGACGCCCGCGCCGAAGCCCGGCTCCGGGAAGTCCACCCCGCCCGGTGCCCGCCCCGCGCCGTCCAAGGCCGCCGCCGCCCCGACGAAACCGGAGCCGACCAAGGCCGACGCCGCGCCGACGAAGCCGGTGTCGACCAAGCAATCGACCCCCTCCCGCAAGCCGGACAAGGGCAAGGGCGCCCCCCCCGCCGAGCCCGCGGCCCCGAGCGCCGGGAGCAAGCGCGCCAAGCAGCAGCCCCCGGGGCCGGCCCCCGCGGCGCCCGCGCGCAAGCAGGGTCCAGCCACCCGGACCGGTGCACGCGGCGAGGACCCGGCTCCAGCCGCCGCGCCCGGCGCCGAAGCGGGTGCTCCCCGCGCGGCCAAGGCCCCCCCCCCGCGCCGCCACCAGGGCAACCGCTCGAGTGGGAGCGGCAAGGGTCGCCCGGCGCCAGCCAAGACGAGCGCGGCCGGAGAGAAGGGTCAGAGCGAGGGGGGAGGGACGCGCAAAGAGTGAGGAGCCGTCAGCAGCCGCTGTCCTCCTCCTCGTCCTCCTCCTCTTCCTCCAGTGGATCCGGCGCCGCGACCAGGGCCATGACCGGCTCCGTGGCCGCGGCCACGACCTGCGCCGGGTTGCTCCACTCCCTGGTCCAGATCCCGAGCAGCTCGATCACCAGCTCGGCGCCGGCGCGGCCGTCGGCCGTGCCCAGCCGGGTGGTCTCGGCCGCGAGGTGGGCGAGGATGCGGCGCAGGGCGTCGGGGGGCCGCTTGGGCTGACGCCGCATGCGCTCGTCGAGCTGGTGGCCGAAGAGCAGGCTGAGCAGGTAGGCGACGAAGGAGCCGAGCTGGGTCTTCTCCTCCTCGGCGAGCGCGTCGACGGGATAGGCGAAGACCTCCTGCAGGTTGGCGAAGGTGTCGGCCGCGCTGTTCTCCATGTCGGGGAAGACCTGCGGCTGCTCGACCACCACCCGCTCCGGGGAGAACCGGACCAGCTCGATCCCGGCGCCCTGGAACGCGCGAGTGGCCGCGAGGGTCGCGGCCGCGTGCAGATCCGCCAGGGCCGGGGCCGTCTCGCCGGCCGAGGCGCAGCGCACGGTCACCCGGGCGTCGGTGACCGGGAGGTGCGCGCACGGCCCCAGCCGACCGGCGCGCCGCACCCCATGGGCGAGCACGGGGGCGTACAGACCCTCCCCCGCTTCCACCTGCAGGCCGCTGCCGGCCGGACACGGCTCGAGGCTGACCGCGACCTCCGCCGTGTGGACCTGCTTGTTGCGCAGGTAGGTGCGCTTGGAGATCCCCTCCGCGGGCCGGGTCGGGACCTCGGCGCCCAGCAGACCGTGCATCGGCGTGCCCGCCTCGCAGCCGCTCTGCTCCAGCAGGCTGGTCAGCCGCCGGGCCGCATCGTCCTCCGGTGAGAAGAGGATCACCTCGCGCCAGAGCGTGTCGTAGTCGAAGATCACCTCCTCCGGCGAGTCGAGGATCAGCCCGAGCAGCCGGCCGAGCTCGGCGTCGGAGCTCAGGGTGGTCTTGGCGTAGCTCTGCGGGGTGACGGAGAACTCATGCAGCCTCAGCATCGGAAGACACCTCCTGTCGTCTCGCTACCCTAACCGCAGGGGGCCTCCCCTGACAAGCAACCCCGCGCCCCGGCGCCGCTCACCTTCGGGGCGGCGAGGCCTCGCCGTTCTTGACAGCCTCCCCCCGGGGATGCACAAGTGCGGGCAGCCTCAGTTGGAACGGAGCAGTCACATGGCAGAGCGTGCAGCGAACGACCCCTTGACCAAGCGCATCGGCATCGTCTTCGCCGGCGGCCCGGCGCCCGGCGCCAATGCGGTCATCTCCTCGGCGGCGATCAGCTACCTCGACGCCGGGAAGGAAGTCATCGGATTCTATAACGGTTACGAGCACCTCCAGAAATACGACCCCATCTCCTACCGCCTGCAGCGCGACAAGCACTACCGGGTGTTCACCCCGGCCGACGTCTCCGGGATCCGGGGCGACCGCGGGATCATCATCGGCACCTCACGTGCCAACCCCGGCAAGATGATCAACGAGCGCGCCGACCTCGACGACGCGCAGAAGACCGAGCTGCTCCGCCGCGTCTACTACGCACTGGTCGACCACGGGATCGACGCCTTGATCTCCATCGGCGGGGACGACACGCTCAAGACCGCCAACTTCCTCTACGAGTTCCAGCGCCGCCTCCCCGCCGAGCACAAGCACGTGCGGATCATCCACCTGCCCAAGACCATCGACAACGACTACCAGGGCATCGATTTCACCTTCGGCTACTTCACGGCCGTGGACTTCCTCGCCAAGGAGGTCAGCAACCTGCGGGCCGACGCCGCGGCGACCAACGCCTACTTCATCGCCGAGACCATGGGACGCAAGGCGGGCTGGCTGACCTACGGTGTGGGCATCGCCGGCGAGGCGAACATGATCATCTCGGTGGAGGACGCCGAGGACCAGATGATGATGGACGACGAGGTGGAGGACGAGGTCACCCACCTCAAGCGGATCGAGCGCCGGCTCGACCTGCGGATCCTCGTGGACAAGATCGTCAAGATGATCCGCCACCGGGCGGTCAGCGAGGGCAAGCGCTTCGGCGTCATCGTCCTCGCGGAGGGCCTCGCCGAGATCCTCCCCGAGCGGATGCTCCAGGACGTGGCCAAGGACGAGCACGGCCACATCTCCCTCGGCAAGATGAACCTCGGCCAGCTCGTGGCCCGGCGGGTCATGGCCCGCTACCAGGAGCAGTTCAAGTCCTCCATCAAGGTGACCGGCCTGCAGCTCGGCTACGAGGCCCGTGGCGCCTCTCCCCACGCCTTCGACATCATGCTCGGCAGCCAGCTCGGCATCGGCGCGTTCCGGGCCATCGAGGAGCGGGGGCTCGACGGGCACATGGTCTCGGTCACGGGGCAGCTCGGGCTGGTGTACGTGCCCTTCAACAAGCTCGTCGACGACCACACCATGAAGACCGTCGTGCGGTTCATCGAGCGCAGCAGCGATTTCTACAAGCTGGCGCGCTTCCTCGAGACGCGCACCGAGCGGCGGGACCCTTCACCTCACATGCCGGGTGAGATGTTCTAGGCCCGCGCCCGCCTCGCCGCCCCGGACGCCGCGGCAGGGCTCCCGCAACGGGAGGCGATCTGCTAAGAATACCTGGCCCGGACCTCCGCGGCAGCCCTGACCGGCCCGGGGAGGCGAACCACTGCGGAGGTACCCCGATGCGCCTCGCTCTCTGCGGCTCTCTCGCCCTGCTGCTGGCCGGCTCTGCCCTGCTGCCCACCGAGGCCGAGGCCGCGCCCAAGGTCCCGCCGAAGAAGGCCGCGCCCGCCAAGAAGGCCGCGCCCCCCAAGATCGAGCTGGCGCCGGAGCTCCTCCAGCGGGTCCAGGAGACCCTCGCCGAGGCCCTCGCCAGCCGGGATGCGGTCGCCCAG
>JAVEVO010000328.1:0-2803 GCA_034005005.1 Myxococcota bacterium | reverse complement strand
CCCTCGCCCCCGCCCACCACCACGGCGCCGTCGCCTTCCCCTTCGGCGCCCTCGCCCACCCCATCGGCGCCCTCGCCCACACCCTCGGCGCCCTCGCCCTCTCCTTCGGAGCCCTCGCCCTCCCCCTCGGCGCCCTCGCCCTCCCCTTCGCCCTCGCCCCCCCAGCCGCCGCCGCCACGCCGGCGGTCATCCTCGCACGCCGCCAGGAGCAGGGCCGAGCAGAGCAAGCCAGCGCACAACAGCTTCCAAGGGCTCATGATCGTCTCCTCGCGGTCGCGGGATCCCTGCCCGCGGCACATCCGAGTTTCCAGCCCGGCACGGAGGCTGTCAAGGAGCCGTGGCCCTTCCCCGGCGGCGGTCAGCGGGGTAGGATGGACCACGCGCAGCCCCCCCGGAGGAGGAGGAGGAAGGATGGCCGAAGGGAAGATCACCCAGAAGAAGCCCTACGTGCTCGCGATGGAGCCGGGAACCTACTCCTGGTGTGCCTGCGGGCTCTCCGCCAGCCAGCCGTTCTGCGACGGCTCCCACGAGGGCAGCGAGTTCTCGCCGGTGGTCGTCGAGATCGATCGCCCCCGCAAGGTGGCCTGGTGCGGGTGCCGGCGCGCGCCCGGCCCCTTCTGCAACGGCGCCCACAGCAAGCTCTGAGCGCCGCGCCCGGTCAGCGGTCGGCCCGGGCCGGGCCACCGTCGGCCGGCAGGGTCCAGTAGCGTCCCGCCGCGAGGTTCCGCCAGGTGCGCTCCCGGCCCCCGGGCAGCCGGACGCGGACCGTCTCGGCGTGGGTGTCCCTCCCCAGCCCAAAGTGCAGCCGGGGATCCCCCTGGGAGAGGTAGGAGCTCGCCGGCTGGTGCAGCCGGACCTGCGTTCGCCCCCCCGCCTCGAGGTAGACCACGGCCCCCTGCACCGTCTGGCCGGGGGTCGGCTGTAAGGAGAAGCCGATCCAGCCGTGGGCCGGATCGCTCGGGGTGTCGTTGCGCAGCAGCCCCATGGTCGCCCGGTAGTCGAGGTGGCTCACCGCGAGGTCGATGTCGCCGTCGCCGTCGTAGTCCGCGTAGGTCGCACCCCGACCCGAGCGCCGGCCGAGGAAGTACGGGCCGGCTGCGGCCCGGCCATCCCGGAAGCGGCCACGCCCGTCGTTGACCCCGAGGGCCGGGGGCTGCTCCACGAGGATGTAGGCGATCCCGTTGCTGGTGAAGAGGTCCACGTCCCCGTCGTTGTCGAGGTCCTGGAGCACCGCGCCCCACTGGTCGAGCCCGTCGAGGAGCGTGGCGACCCCGCTCACGCGGGTGATGTCGTCGAACAGCAGCGGGCCGAGCCGGCGGTACAGCGCACCGCAGCGGAGGTCGACCACGAGGAAGTCGAGCAGCGCGTCGCCGTCCACGTCCCCCGGGGTCCCGTGCATCGAGCCGGTGCCGATCCCCTCGCCGTTGACGGCGAGGCCCGAGGACCAGCCGAGGTCCTCGTACGTCCCGTCCCCCCGGGCCCGGAAGAGGAAGTTGGGCTGGTGATCGTTGCCCTGGAAGAGGTCGAGCAGCCCGTCCTCGTCGAAGTCCAGCGCGGTCACGCCCATGCACTTCGAGTCGGGGCGGTACAGACCGGCCGACGAGGTGACGTCCGTGAAGCGGCCGTCCGCCTCCTGCCGGTACAGCATGGAGGTCTGCCCCCGGTACTCCTTGGGATCGGGCATCTCCCACTCCTTGCCGGGGTGCAGGTAGTAGGGGTCGAACGCCAGGAAGTTGCACACGTACAGATCGAGATCCCCATCATTGTCCGCGTCGAACCAGGTGCCGCCGACGCTCCACTTGACGAAGCCGTTGAGCGTCGCCGGACCGACGAGCCCGACCGCGGGCGCCACGTCGACGAAGCGCCCCCCCCCGAGGTTCTCGTAGAGCCGGTTCGGGCCGTAGTTGGCCAGGAAGAGGTCCTCGTCCCCGTCCCCGTCGAAGTCCGCCGCGGCCGCGGCCATGCTCCAGATCGGATCGCCGAGTCCGGAGCCCGCGGTCGCCTCGACGAAGCGCCCCTGCCCGTCGTTGAGGTAGAAAGCGTCCAGGGAGCCAGCGAAGACTCGTCCTTTCGGATCACTCACGTCTTCGATATAGGTACCATTGGACAGGAACAGGTCCAGGTCCCCGTCGCCGTCGGCATCGAACCAGGTGACGCCGGAGCCGCTCGACTCGAGGATGTTGTCGTAGGCGTAGTCACCGATGGTGTACCGGAAGGAGATCCCGGAGGCCACCGCGACCTCGGTGAAGCGGGGCCCCGCCCCCGGCTCCGGGTGCGCCACCGGCCCGCTCCCCGAGTGCGGGGGGGCGCCGTCCGCCGCGATGGCCGCGGCAGCCACGGGGTCGAGGTGGGTGCCGTCGGGGACGGACGGAGCAGCCGTGACCTCGGCTGGCGGGCCCGCCGCCGCTGGCGCTGCCGCGGGAGCGGGGCCCGCGGGAGGGGCGGAGCCGTCCGTGGAGGGCCCGGCGCAGCCCGCGAGGACGGACAGGAAGAGCAGGTCGAGCACGGACGCGAGCGGCGGTGACCAGCGCATGGCGGGGGAAGCTACCCGCCCCGGGCGACCACCGCAACCCCCTGCGCCAGCCGCCGGCTCCGTGTACAATGCTCCCCGGGCGAGAACCGGAGGAGGTTGCCGAGATGCGTAGTCGTCGCTGGGATCCTGCTGTCGCGATGGCCAATGTGCAGGAGTTCGGGGAGCATGGCGGAGTCAACCCGGACATCTGCGACTCCTCGACCTACACCTTCCTCGAGCCGGTCGGGATGGAGCGGACCTTCCTGGGCCAGCAGCCGGGCTGCTACCTGT
>JAVEVO010000327.1:0-2815 GCA_034005005.1 Myxococcota bacterium | reverse complement strand
GCTTTGACCTGTGGTCGTATGCGAACGGCGATCCGATCAACTTCTGGGACCTGTGGGGCTTGGCTGCAGCGGCAATTCGTGCGGGGTGGGGAGCCACAAGGATCTATGCATCGACCCAGGCTGCAGATCAAAGCGGGGTTCTCGATTTCGCGGAGGGTGTGGCGCTGGGGATCGCGAGCGCCCCCACCAATCCCTGGGGCGCCTACCAGACGATGCAGGGCTACGGCGCTTTTGCCGGCTGGGTAGTGGTGGAGCTGGGCAACGCCTGGGATTCTGGAGAGAACCTTGGTGAGCGGGCGTTGCGCATGGTCGACTTTGCGGCTCAGGTGGGAGGGAAGATGGTCCCGGTCTATGGGTCGGGGCAGAAGCTCGTAAACGCTTGGCAAGCTGGGGACTGGTTTGCGGCGGGTGCTGCCGCTGTGGATGTGGCCAACGATGTTGCGTTCCTGGCGGCCGCGGTGCATGGTCCTCGGGTGGTCGGTGCCAAGGCGCTCAGTGCCGAGGGCACGGGGAAGGCGCTGAGCAGTGGCCGCACGGAAGGAGCGCTCGTCGCCGGGAAGGCTGCAGGGGCCGCGGGAAGGTCCGTAGAGGTGACACGCTGGGGGCGGCCCGGACTCGAAGCCGGGGACTGGGTCATGAAAGGCGGGAACAACTGGTGGAACTTCTTCTGGTCCGGGAAGTGGCAACCGAAGTGGTTCCCAGGCGGCAACATCCCCGCCGCCAAGGCCGCGGGCGAGACCTTCAGGGTGCCTGCATCGTCTGTTGTTGCGCCGGGAGCCGAGAACCCGGTATTCAACTTCATCAAGGGGCTGCTCGGCAGCGGCAGTATCAGCCATGATTGTCGTGCTCTCATATCTTCTCCTCGTTGCCGGTGCCCTGGTGTCATTGGGTAACTGGATCGGAATGATTCACTGGTACACTCGGAAGCAGAGGACTAGCCTGGTTCCCGTGATCGGAGGTGTCCTCGGGTTCATCGGCTGCGTGGCTCATCCAGGCATCCATTGGACGTGGGGATTCCTCGCGTTGGCGCTAGATCCGTGGTGGTTTTCGCTGATAGGCGTCCCGAAATTCCTCGAGGCAACCTGGAGAGCAATTAACAATCGCAAGTCGAGGTCACAGTAGCCAGCGCTGGCCACCCCCAGCGACCGCGACCCTTCGCCGGGAGCGCAGCGCTCGACCGTGCCAACGTTCGCGCCGCATTCCTGAGCTACGCTGCGGGCGTTGCGTTGCTTCTGGTTCAACTGTAGATGCTCGCCCTGTCGGTACCCCCCTCCGGTACCGGTGCCAGGCGATCCGGGAGAGGCGATCCGGGAGAGGCGGCCCCTCGGAAGCCGCGGACCTTTCTAACTGCCTGGTCTCGTGGAAGAATCCTCTACACTATCCGCCCTTGTGCCGGCTCCTGCTGAGGCGGTAGCTCCGTGGGCATGCACTTGGCGCACTCGAGCGAGCCTCGCGGCGGGAGGGCCCCAAGGGCCAGTCCGGTAGCACCCGTGCGGGCCTTGGCGGGCGACATACCTGTCCAGACTGCCGGGAGCAGGCCTCGCGGGCCGCAGGCTCGAGCCTGCGTGGGCAACCTGGCGCTGGCGGTGGCGCCGGCTGCTCACACCGGACCCCGCCTGCGGCTGGTCTGGGACCGTGACGCGGCCGTCACCGAGCAGGGGCTTTCCCTGGAGGCGGACTAGGTCAGACGGCGCCGGCCGCTGGTGCGCCTGGCGAACGGGGTGCCGGACGCCGAGTGGGTCTACGACAACCCGGTCAAGGGCATGGGCCTGATCGACTTCGAGTCGGGCGGCGATGATTTTTACCGCGGCTACACCTACGACACCTACGACCATCTGTTCCGGCCGGTGTGGACCCTGACCCGGCTGGGCCCCGAGGCCAGCGATCCGGAGGCCTGCGAGGAAGGCGAGCGCTGCTTCCTCGTGGGCCAGGCCTGGGACGGCTACTACAGCCGGCTCAAGGGCATGTGGTACCCCACGGCAGAGGTCATCGAGCATCGCTACGACGCCTACGGATACTCGCTGGGCGAGACCGATCCCGCCACGGATTGGGACTACGCCTACCGCCAGACCATCGCGGTCAACGCCGCTGGCCAGGTCACAAGGGAGCGCTTCGGCAACGGGGTCCGGGCGAGGGGGTCCTGGGCGAGTACGGCTACTACGAGTCCACCAGCCAGCTGCAGAGCCATGCGGGTCGCAGCTTCTCGTGGACTGGGGATGACCTGCTCCGCGAGACGAGCACCGCCGATGGTGCGGAGCAGCTCAGCTATGACGCGCTCGGTCGCTTGGTGAAGCTCAGCGAGCGAAGGGCACGCATCCTCGCGCCAATCCGAAGGATTTGCAGCGGGCGCGAGGTCGGTGCCCGAGAGCGAGCGAATGCATAGACCAGGATCCTGAGCGGAGCTGCCGTCGACGCTCGAGCGACCAGCACTTCGCTCAGCGGAGCTGACCTTGCTGGACGCGCGACCACCGCTCCGCTCAGCGGAGCTGACCCTGATTGCTCATGCAACGGCGACTCCGCTCAGCGGAGGCGACCCTGCTGAGCGCGCAACGACGACTCCGCTCAGCGGAGGCGACCTCGCTGGGCGTGCGACGTCGGCTCCGACGAGCACAACCGAACGTATACGGCCGAGCGGCACAGGCTCCGCTCATCGTCGCGGGCGTCGCTGGGCGCGCGACGGCGACTCCACTCACTTTCCGTCAGCAAATCGCTACTCAGCCCTGCAAGGCACACCTTCGAGTGCCTCAAGGTCAAGAGCTGGCTGAGCGCCTCCAGTGACCCAGTTCTGGAGACCTTTCGTGAGCGCCTCAGCAGC
>JAVEVO010000024.1:0-56906 GCA_034005005.1 Myxococcota bacterium | reverse complement strand
GGGAGCCCGAGGGGGCGACCGTAGGTCCCCCCTCGGCCGTCAGGGAGGGGGTCCGGGGGAACCGTCGGTTCCCCCGGAAGTCCCATCGCCTACGCGATCCTAGTGAAAAGTACCACGTGCCGGATCGGGAGCACCCGGGAAGGCAACGTCACCACCCGCCCGATCACCAGACCAGCGGGGACCATCCCCCGCAACATCCCCAACGAGAAGGAGTGCAGATGCCACGCGTCGTCCATCCGATCGACCATCTGGTACCCGGCCTCTTGGTCCCCCACTGCCCCATCCACCCCCACGCCCCCGTCGCCCCCATCCACCCCTGCGGCCCCGGCCCCCGTCACCCCCAGCACCCCCGCGATCCCCAGCCGGACGGCCACCGCCTTCAGCCGGTTGATGGTCCGCTCCTCGGGCACGCTCACCACCGCCCGCCCCCCCACCCGCAGCACCCGCGCGATCTCGGCCAGCACCACCCCGGGGTGCAACGTGTGCTCCAGCACCTCCGAGCACAGCACCCGATCGAAGGTACCATCTCGCAGGGGAAGACCCTCGGCATCCCCCCGGAGAAACGCAACCTTGGTACCAGTTCGCGCTCTCGCCCGCCGCAACAGCCGCGCCGACAGATCCAGCCCCACCACCAGCCGCGCGCCGGGCAGCCGCAGCAGCAGATCCCCCGGGCCGCAGCCGACCTCCAGGACCCGGCCCCCCGCCGGCACCTCCAGCAGCCCGATCGCGGTCCGCACCCGCCAGGCCTCCAGCGCGCGCAGCAGCCGGTTGGGGTGGTGGTGGAACCGCTCCGGATCGAAGCGGCGAGCCATCTCCTCGTTCCACTCGACGAAATCGGCCGGGGAGGGCTGCTTCGGAGTCTCGGGCACGGCAACCTCTCGACGCTGGAGCCGGGGCCGGGCCGGGGCCGGGCTCGGGGCCGGGGCGAGGGTGGGTGAGGGCGGGGGTGGGCTCAGTCGAACTCGAGCGCGGAGAACCGGTCGTCCTTCTTGCCCGGGCCCTTCTTGTCCGTGGCCTTCTTGTCCGCGGGGCCGGGACCCTTGGCCGGGCTCCCCACGCGGGGCGACTCGCCCGGCTTCACCCGGGGCGGCTCCGCGGGGCGGGCCGGGCCGGGCGCCGGCGCCAGACGTCGGGCGCGGGGCTCGTCGCCGCCGCTGATCCCGCTGCCCGAGGCGCCCTCGTCGAACAGGCCCCCGCCCCGGCGCGGGGCCGGCCGGGGAGGTGCCTCCTCGGTGCTCACGCCGGGGGTGGCGGCCTCCGCGGGGCGCGGGCGGAGGGTCTGGTTGGGGTCGGGGGTCGAGCGGGCGAAGCGACCGACGCCGGGCAGCCCCGGCCCATCCTGCAGCCCGGTGGCGTTGATCAGGATGTCGCTGCCCGCGGCGGTCTGGTACTTCACCTCGTCGCCCTCGACCCGCAGCCGGGAGAGCTCGGGCAGGCGGGTGTTCTCCTTGAGGTAGGAGATGATCGCCGCGAAGTTCATCTCGAGCAGGCTGCCGAGCGCTCCGCCCGAGGCCCCGAACTCGTCGACGCCGTCGCGCAGGAACGCTCGCACGTAGCCGACGATGACCTCGATCAGCTCCTCCGCGGGCAGCTTCTGGAGCCAGGCTCGCAGCTCGGGCTCGCCCATCTGGGCGAGGTCGGCTCTGTCGCTCATCTCCATGATCCTCCGGGGCGCCGTCCGCGGCGCCCGCCTGCCGCGGTCGGTCAGGGCAGCTTCGCCCGGTCCAGGTCGGCGAGGGTGAAGTCGTTCTCGAGGAGGACCGCTCCGCTGAAGTCGGCCTCCACCAGGTTCGCGTCCCGCAGGTTGACCCGCACCAGGCAGGCGTTGCGGAAGCTGGCCCGGAACAGGTTGGCGCCGCGCAGGTTCACGTCCATCAGCAGGGCGCCCTCGAAGCGGGTGTTGGAGAGCTCCGCGTTCTGGCCCTTGGCGGTGCCGAACTTGACCCGCATCAGGGTGCCGCCGGAGAAGTCGACCCCGTACAGGTCGCACGCCTGGAAGGTGCTCACCAGCAAGCTCGAGCCGGTGAAGCGGGAGTTGGTCATCCGGCTCTCGAACAGCTCGAGGCGGGTGATGGTCGCGTCGCTCAGGTCGGCCTCGATCAGCTCGCAGTTGACGAAGCTGACCTCGGAGAGCTGGGATTTCCGGAAGCTGGCGCCGCGCATCGACGAGGCCTGGAACGAGCTCCCCCGGAGGCGGCAGCCGCCGAAGCGGCTGCGCACCAGCCCGGCGCGCGAGACCGCGGTCGCCTCGAGGTGCCGCCCCCCGAAGTCGATGTCGGTGAGGTCGACGTTGCGGATCGCCCACCCGTCGAGCCGCTCGCTGGGCCCCAGGTTGAAGAAGGCTTGCCGTGATTCGATCACGTTCTCCATGGTCGACAATGAACCACGAATCGTCCCCCAGCGCAAGAGCCGCCGAGGAGACCAGCGGGCACCCGGGGCGCAGCGCGGTCGGCCCGCGGCGGGGCACCCGGCGGCCGAGCCGGGGCCGCGGTCCGGCCGCCGCGACCGCTTCCCCGCTCCGGCGGAAAAGGGGCTAGACTCGTGCCTGCCGGGTGACCTAATATCGACGGGACGTGCTATCCCGACCCAGCGCCGCAGGGCAGGAGGCCGGGAGGGCGATCGGCGGCCTCGCTGGTCGCAGCCTCGAGAGACCGTCCACCATCTGGGGTAGGTAAGGTGGCCAGACTGGAATACATCGACAACGCCGGCCAGCCCGCGACCATCGTCGTGGGCCCACAGCATCGCCGGGTCACGGTGGGCCGGAACCCCGAGAGCGACATCAGCACCACGAACCCCTCGGTCTCGCGGAACCACGGAGAGATCCTCTTGCGGGGCGGGGTCTATCTGCTCAAGGACAACGACTCCTCCAACGGGACGATGCTCAACGGTGGCGAGGCGCGTCCCCACAAGCTCCTCGTCCTCCAGCACGGCGACATCGTCACCTGCGGGGAGTTCGAGCTGCGCTTCTTCGACGACGGGCAGGACGAGCTCTACCTGCCGCCGGTGGCGGTCGAGCCGCCGCCCCCGGAGCCCCTGCCGGCGCGCCGCCGGCCCGCTCCCAGCGAGGCGCCGCCGCCGGTTTACGCCCCGCCCGATCCCTACGCCGCGAGCGACACGGGCTTCGCCGACGCCGCGGTCGGCGACGCGGGCCCGGCCCGGCGCGCGCGTCGGCCGGCCCCGCGGGACCCCGAGGTCGCGCTCCCGCCCTCGGTCCCGGTGGCCCCGCCGCCGCCGGTGGCGCCGGTGCCGGTGGTCGACACCGCCGAGCTCATCCGGCTGCGCAGCCGGGTGGTCGAGCTCGAGACGATGCTGCAGGACTACGCCAACCAGGGCGGTGCCGACATGGCGGCCCTGGAGGGCGAGCGGCAGAAGCTCGAGGGGCAGCTCGAGGCCCGGACCATCGCGCTCGACGAGGCCCAGGCCACCGCGTCCGACCTCAAGCAGAAGCTCAGCGACCTCGAGGCGAAGCTGCGCCGGCAGGACTCGGACATCGAGAACTACGTCGACAAGCAGACCGACCTCAAGGAGAACATCGCCCACCAGGCTTCCCAGATCGCCGAGCTGCGCCGGGAGCTCAACGAGCGCGACCACGAGCTCGAAGACCTGCGCACCGAGCTGCGGCAGGCCGAGACCAAGCGCAAGGAGATCGAGCAGCAGCAGGGCGGGCGCGAGAAGGAGATCAACAACCTCAAGGCCGAGTTCTCCTCCAAGAGCCGGATGATCGACGAGCTGCAGCGGCAGCTCGACATCACGACCTACGACCTGCAGCAGGCGCAGGAGCACCTCTCCCGGGTGACCTCCGAGTTCTCCGGGACGGGCGGCGAGGTCGATGCGCTGAAGCGCAAGATCTCGGATCTCAAAGCGATCATGGACGACAAGGACCAGCGCCTCCAGGAGAAGGAGGAGGAGCTGCGGGACGCGCAGGAGGAGCTGGAGATCCTGCGGGAGGAGGACCAGGGCGGCACCTCCGACAAGCTCAAGCAGCTCCAGACCGAGCTCGGGCGCCTCCGCCAGGAGAACGCCGGGCTGGCCGGCGACCTGGAGACGGCCCGGGAGGACCTCGAGAAGGCGCAGGCCGCCCCTCGGGGCGGGGCGAGCCCCGAGCTGGTCAACCAGCTCAAGCGGGACAACCGGGACCTCCGCCGCCAGATCGAGGACCTCGAGACCCAGCTCGCCAGCGGTGGCGGCGGCGGGGCCAAGGCCGGTGGCGACTCCTCGGCCCAGGTCGCCCAGTTGCAGCGCCAGATCGAGGACCTCGAGGCCGAGAACGAGCTGCTCAACGAGCGGATCGCCAAGATGTCCCGGCGTGGCGGCGGCGGCGAGGCCGAGGCCGAGGCGGTGCGGGAGCTGAAGGCCGAGAATCGCAAGCTGCGCCAGCAGCTCGAGGAGGCCGAGGAGCGGGCCGCGGCCGCGGCCCAGGCCCCCGCTCCCTCCGGGGGGGGGCTGGGCAAGGAGGTGGTCGGCGACCTCAAGGAGCTCTACGAGAAGTTCAACGCCCTCTCGGCCAAGGTCACCGGGGACATGGACACCGCGGCCTTCTCCGCGGCGGAGCTCAAGCGGGTGGTGGAGCTCCTCGATCGCATGGATCTCTCCGGCCTCAACGATCGTGACAAGCGCAAGCTGGAGATCCTCCTGCGGGACGTCAACCCGCGGGAGACGCTGGATACCATGGAGCAGATGATGAACAGCTCCATGGAGGCTGCCAAGGGTGCTCGGACCGACTTGCGCAAGATGCGCGAGCTGTTGGAGGTGTAAGGTGAAGCCAGAGGGGAAGAGCAACAGCACCCAGGAGATCGAGGACCTGATCCGGGCCCGCTACCCGTTGATCTACATCGTCAGCTCCGAGGAGGAGCGCGTCGAATCCGAGCTCGAGAAGATCGTCGTCGACCGTCGCAACCGCAAGCTCATCGTCTGGAGCATCACCGAAGGCTTCTTCAGCCGCGGCGGCGGCGAGGTCTACCCCGACTACGATCAGCCGCTCAAGGCCCTCAACTTCATCCTCTCCTACGAGGACGACTGCGTGTTCGTGCTGCGGGACTTCCACCCGTACCTGCAGGCTCCCGAGGTCACCCGCCGGCTGCGCGACCTCTCCCGGGCCCTGAAGAGCAAGCGCAAGAATATCATCCTGCTCAGCTCCGTCTTCCGCTGCCCCGGCGAGATCGAGAAGGACCTCTCGGTCGTCGACTTCGCGGTGCCCGACCGGCCGACCATCGGCACGATCATCGACTCGTTCATGGGCCACATCGGCGACGATACGCCGAGCCTGGTGCGCGACGACCCGAAGTTCCGGGACCGGGTCATCGAGGCGGCCCTCGGCCTGACCGCGGACGAGATCGAGAACGTCTTCGCCAAGTCCTGGATCCGGATGCGGGATTTCCACATCCCGACCATCCTGAACGAGAAGCGGCACATCATCCGCAAGTCGGGCATCCTCGAGTACTACGAGTCGGACTACGACATCACCGACATCGGCGGCCTCGAGGCCCTCAAGGAGTGGCTCCGCAAGCGGGAAAACGCCTTCTACCCCGAGGCCCGGCGGTACGGCCTGCCCCTGCCCAAGGGGATCCTGCTGCTGGGGATCCCCGGCTGCGGCAAGAGCCTCACGGCCAAGTCCATCGGCGCCCTGTACAAGATGCCCTTGCTGCGCCTCGACATGGGCAAGGTCATGGGCGGGATCGTCGGCTCCTCCGAAGAGAACATGCGCAAGGTGATCAACACCGCCGAGGCCGTCGCGCCGTCCATCCTCTGGATGGACGAGCTCGAGAAGGGCCTGTCCGGCAGCGCCTCCTCGGGCGTCTCCGACGGTGGTACCACCGCCCGCGTGTTTGGTACCTTCATCACCTGGCTGCAGGAGAAGGATCAGCCGGTCTTCGTCATCGCCACGGCCAACGACGTCAGCCAGCTCCCCCCCGAGCTCCTGCGGAAGGGGCGCTTCGACGAGATCTTCTTCGTCGACCTGCCCACCGCCGCGGAGCGCGAGGAGATCATCAAGATCCACCTGCGCCGCAAGGGGCGCTCTCCCGAGTACTTCGACGTGCCGAAGATCGTCGCGGCCATGTCGGCCTTCTCCGGCTCCGAGATCGAGCAGGCCATTGTCTCGGCCATGTACGATGTCTATGACGAGTATCGGGGAGAGAAGGATATCGACACCGAGTCGATCATCCAGAGCGCCCAGGAGATCATCCCTCTCTCCTACACGATGAAGGAGAAGATCGACGCCCTGCGCGAGTGGGCCAAGACGCGGGCGCGCCGGGCCTCCGAGGCAGCGTCGCACGATGACGATTCGTCCGTCGTGAGGCGCCTGGAGCTGTGAGATGTCGCATTTCAGCACGATCAAGACCCAGATCAAGTGCCTGACCACATTGAAGAAGGCGCTGGCTGACCTCGGCTACGAGTTCACCGAGAGTCAGTCCTTCGTCCAGGTGCGGGGCTACCTGGGCAACGAGACCCAGGCGATGCTCTCCATCCACGTCTCCAAGAAATACGACGTGGGTGTGGTCGTCACCAACAAGGGCATCGAGTTCATCGCCGACTGGTGGGGAGTCGAGACGACCCGTGGGGTGACCCAGGAGCAGTTCATCCAGCAGGTCATTCAGCGGTACGCCTTCCACAAGATCAAGGCCGAGTGCGAGAAGCTCGGCTTCACGCTGGACACCGAGGAGGAGAAAGAGGACCAGCAGATCTACGTGAGGTTGACGAAATGGCAGTGAAAACGGAGCTCTCCTTCAACATCGGCACCGACGGGACGATCAAGCTCGAGGTGTCGGGGGTGAAGGGCAAGAAGTGCCTGGATCTCACCAAGGAGCTCGAGAAGGAGCTGGGGCTGGTCGTCGACGTCCAGAAGACGGGTGAGTACTACGAAGCCGTCGAGACGGAGATCGTCGAGACCCACACCCGCGGGTGAGCACCCGGTCCTCCGCAGCCTCCCGGTCTCCCGGCGGCGATCCGCCGGCGGTCGAGGTGCCCCCGCACCTCCGCTCCCTGCCTCTGTCCGAGCGCTCCCTCTTCCAGCTCCCGCTCCCCGAGATCGCCGAGGGCAAGCTCCACTTCTCCGAGCCGACCCAGCTCCGCCACGGGGTCTGGGACGGCCGGGGGCGCGCCAAGTACCACTTCTGGCGGCCCCTCGATCGGTTGCAGGACCTGTGCCCGGACCGTGTGCCACGGCCCCGGGCCCGTGACCCCATCCCCCCGGAGCGCCTCGAGCAGCTCGAGAAGGCCTTCCCCGAGCGCCACGACCAGCGCTTCCGGGAGCAGCCCCTGCCGGTGAGCGACGCGCTCCGGGAGAAGACGCCCCAGTTCATCCTGCGCAACCTGCCGCGCTACGAGAAGGACGCCTGGGTCAACGACCTCTTCTGGGAGCGCAAGCTCCTGCGGGATCTGCTGCACGACGTCGGCCTCGAGGACGTCCGCACCCTGCGCTGCTTCGAGAAGTTCGAGTTCCAGACGACCTTCGGCATCGACGTCATCCGGCTCTGGCGGGGCGAGCATCGCGAGTGGTCCAAAGGGACCGCCTGGGCGGAGCTGAACTTCAAGGGGGGGCGTCTCCTGGAGGGGTCGAAGCGCAAGCTCGAGGAGGAGGCCATCGCCAGCGGCAAGATCCGCGCCTGAGCCGCCGGCTCAGCGCCTCGGCTTGACGGGGGGCTTGCCCCCGGCGCGGGTCTTCCCCTTGGCGGTCCGCGGGATGCGGAGCACCTGGCCCTCCAGCAGCTCGTCGGCGCGCAGGGAGTTGGCCCGGGCCACCGCCTCGGGAGTGACCTTGTAGCGGGCCGCGATCCCGAGCAGGGTCTCGCCGCCGCTGACGCGATGGTAGGCGTAGCGGCGCGACCAGCGGCGCGGGATCTTCCAGGCGGGCGTCAGCCGCCGCATCTCCTCGCCGAAGCGGCGGCTCTCCACCACCACCTCCTCGACGCTGCTCGCCGGCAGGATCCGGGCCCGGGGCAGGGGCTGCTTCTTGGGCACGAACAGCCGCAAGACCATGCCGGGCCAGAGGTGGGCCTCCTCGTCCAGCTCGTTCCAGAGGAGCACCTCCTCGACCCGGACGCCGAAGGTCGTCGCGATGGCCCGCAGGTCCATGCCGCGCCGCGGCACCGCGAAGAAGACCTTCTGCCGGTCCGGGTAGTCGAACTGCACCGGGGGCACGACGACGATCCGACGTCCCACGGGGCCGGGCGCGTGGCCGGGGGTCGCCGCGGCGAGGGGGATCAGGAGCTGCTGGCCGGGCAGCAGGTCGTCCTCGGCCTGGAGCTGGTTGACCTCCTCGAGGGTCGTGGCCGAGACGTTGTAGGTGCGGGCGAGCTCGCTGAGGGTCTCCCCGAGCTGCACGACGTGGGGGGTGAAGGGGGGGCCGGGCGGGGAGGGCAGCTCGGGGAGCGGATCGTCGGCCGCGCCCAGCTTCGGCGCCTTGGCCGGGACCACCAGCCGGGGCAGGCGCCCGCTGCTGGGCAGGGCGCCGCGCAGCAGCCAGGGGTTCAGCTCGGCCAGCTCCCGCTCGCGGACGCCGATGCGCTGCGCCACGGTGGCCAGTCGCAGACCGGGGGCGCCGCGGATCTCCCGGGTCGCGGGCGGCGGCTCCGGCTGGACCGCGCCGAAGCCGAACAGCTCGCGGTGGTGGCCGAGGATCATGGCCGCGGTCGCCTTGGCGACGTAGTGGGCCGTCTCCAGGGGGAGGTAGTCGTAGCGGGCCAACGTCCAGAAATCATTGGAGTTGTAGCGAGCGATCGCCGCCCCGATGCGGCCGATCCCGCCGTTGTACGCGGCCAGGGCCAGCTCCCAGGAGCCGTACAGGTCGTGCAGGTCGCGCAGGTGCCGCAGGGCCGCGTCCGTGGCGCGCACCGGATCGAAGCGCTCGTCGACCCAGCCGTCCACCCGCAGCCCGTAGGCCTCCGCGGTGGGGCGCACGAACTGCCAGACCCCCGCGGCCGCCGCGGCGGACACCGCCTTCACCTGGAAGCCGCTCTCGATCATGGCGACGTACAGCAGGTCCCGGGGCAGGCCATAGGCGCGGGCGCTGGCGAGGATGTGGTCCGCGAAGCGGCCCGAGCGGGCCAGGTAGCGGGCGAAGGTGGAGCGGCCGCGGCCGAGGAACAGGCGCAGGTACTGGATCACCAGCCGGTTGGTGGTGACCGGCAGGTCGTAGCCGCCCGGCTGGAAGACCGCCGCGGGCCACGGGTCGGTGCCCGTCACGGGCTGCAAGGCGGCGGCCCGGTCCAGGTCCGCCGTGGGCAACAGCTCGCTGGCCGACAGCTCCTCCTCGCGCGGGGGCGCGCTGGCGGAGCCCGGCGCGGTCAGCAGGGAGGGTCGGAGGTGGGGCGGCGCGGCATCGGGGCCGAAGCGCGGCGCCCCGTCCGCGGGGCGGGCGGTCGGCGCGCGTCGCGGCGGGCCCTCCTCCTCCCAGAGCTGGCGCTCCAGGTAGCGCAGCCGGAGTTGGGCCGGGTCGCCCGGTCCGCCCGGCGCCACGGGGGTGGCCCGGGCCGGGAAGGCGAGCAGCAAGGCCAGCAGGACACCGGCCCCCCGGACGGCGCGGGCCAGCCCGGGCCCGGGGAGGGGCCGCTGCCGCTTCGCGCCGGTCGCCAGTCCGTTCATACCGTTGCGCTTCCTACCACGAGGCGGCCCGCCCGATCAAGGCGCCCGCCCCGCCGGGTCCGGCCCGCGCCCGGCGAGGAGCCCGGCGGCCCCGTCCGGGTGGGCCTCAGGACCAGCGGGGCTCGGCGGCCACCTCCCGCAAGGTACGGCAGGGGCCGAGTCGCCCGAAGAGCTCGAAGACCGCACGCAGGCGCGCGAGCTTCGTGGCCAGGGGGAGGCGCAGGTCCGGCTGCGCGCCGAGGCCGGGCGGGAGGCTGTCCTCGAGCAGGGAGAGGCCGTCGACGCCGTGCAGCTCGAGGTGCAGGTGCGCCAGCCCTCCCGGGAGCAGCCGCCTCAGCACGGGCAGGGCCAGGGGACCGAGTAGGAACAAGGTACCGCCGATCAGCGGGAGGCCGAGGCCCGGCAGCAGGCTCACGGGGATCTCCACGAGCTCGGCCGTCTCCGCGGGAAGCGCTCGCCGGTGGGGCTGCGCGCCGGGGCGGAAGGGGGCGCGGGGCGCGAGCAGCACGCGAGGGTCGCCGAGGATCGACGCGCTGCGGCGGCCGCGGACCCGCAAGGCGGCCAGGGCGCCCGCCTTGACGAGGTAGTAGGGGAGGGAGGAGAGCAGGGACGCGTCGTACCGGTAGCCGCGGGCGCGCAGCAAGGCGAGCAAGGTCCCGCTCAGGGTGTAGCCGGGCGCGCGGAAGCCCACCGGCGCGACGCCGGTCGCGGCCGTGATGGCCGCGGCGCCGAGATCCAGCTCCTGTTCCTGCGCGTCCCGGGAGAGGCGGGTGAGGTCGTACCGGTGGGAGAGGCTGTGGTTGGCGATCTCGAAGCCCGCGGCCGCGGCCTGGCCGAGGGCCGCGGCCCGGCTCGGCACCTGGAGGTCCGCACCGATGGCGAAGAGGGTCGCGGGCAACCCCGTCTCCCGACAGAGCTGGAGCAGCCGCGGCAGGCCCCGGGCGTAGACCTGGTCCCCGGCGGCGGCCGGATCGAGACCGTAGATCCGGCAGTAGTGCTCCAGGCCGTCGAGGTCGATGCTCAGGGAGCAGCTCGGTCGGGGTCCGGTCACGAGCGGATGCGGACCGCGACGGCCAGCTTCACGAGCCCCTTGAGCACGCCGGGGACTCGCCGCACGAGGTTGATCGAGGGCGCCCGCTTCTCGACGACCCGGATGGGGATCTCGCAGATGCGGATGTTGCGGCGCTCCGCCCGGATGACCAGCTCCGATGCGAAGAGGTCCCGCTCCACCAGGCAGTCGGCCACCGTCTCGAGGAGGCGGTCCCGGACGAAGGCCTTCAGGCCGTGGGTGTCGGTGCCCTTGAAGCCCGTGGTCAGGTGGAGCAGGCCGTTGATCACCCGGGTGGCCACGTGGCGGAAGACCGGGCGCTTGTCCTCGGCGCCGGGGGCCAGCTTCGAGCCGACGACCAGCTCGTACCCGAGGTCCAGCTTCTCGAGCGCGCGGTGGTAGAAATCGACGTCGCAGAGGTCGATCTCGTCGCAGATGACGTAGTGGCCGCGGCTCTCGAGGATGCCGCGCTTCAGGGCCTTGCCGTAGTTGGGTTCGCCGAGCGCGATGTAGCGGACCTCGGGGTACTTCTCGCTCAGCCGCCGGGCGATGGGCAGGGTCGCGTCCAGGGAGCCGTTCTCCGCGAGGATCAGCTCGTAGGGCCAGCCGAAGCGCTCGCGCAAGGCCTCGCGCAGGGAGACGACGGCCGTCTCCAGCAGCCCCTCCTCGTTGTAGACGGGGATGACGATGGTCACGTGGGGGAGCGGTCGGTCGTTGCTCGTGGGCTCAGCGTTCGTGGAGGTCATGGCTTCCCAGGGGGACCGCGAGGTCCGGTGTGCTGTTCTGGCGCAGGGTGTTCAGCAGGCGGGCGGTCTCCAGGCCGTCGAGCAGGGAGTCCTCCATGCTGTTGTAGATCCAGCGCCCGTAGCGGCCGATGGTGTGGATCCCCGCGGTCTTGCGCAGGAAATCGCCGAGCAGCGAGACGGCCCGGTCCCGCGCCCCGTCGAACAGGACGTATGCGTCCCGGAGGACCTGCACCTGCACGGCGCACGGCTCGTTCTCCGGGGTCAGGGCGCCCATCCGCAGCAGCCCGGCCTGGACCTCCGCCAGCAGGCGCGCCTCGTCGTGGGGGGCCTCGCCCGGCGGGAAGGAGGTCTCGACGTACAGGGAGCTGCAGCCCTCCGGCGCGAGGCCGGGCACCGCGTTGGAGTACGAGCCGACCCGGTAGAAGGGGAACTCGGGCTCCGGCACATAGACCCAGTGCACGCCGTACAGGGCCGGCCCGCGCACCCCGAGGTTGACGCAGACCACGGTCGAGGCGCGCAGCCGCAGGGCCGCGTCCCGCACCTCGTCGGGGGCCGAGGTCAGCAGCCGGATCAGGGTCGGCAGGGGCAGGGAGGAGACGAGGGTCTCGTACGGGATCCGCTCGCCGGTGGAGGTCGTCACCTCCCGGCGGTGGGGATCGATGGCCGTGGCCGCACAGCTCAGCTCCACGGGGACGGTCAGGGAGGCGGCCAGGCGCTCGGCGAGCACCCCGATGCCGCCGACGCGGGGGTAGACGAAGCGGGCGTTGTAGCCCAGCCCTTCGACGGGGCAGCCCGCCGCCCCGCCGAGGACCTCCTCGAGGGAGGGGCGGGGCACGAAGCGGCCGCACCAGGAGGAGTCGAGCTCGCGCAGGGGGACGCCCCACAGCTTGCGGTTGTAGGGCACCATGAAGTGGCGGGCGATGCCCCAGCCGAGGTGGTGGTGGATGAACTCCTCGAAGTTGGCCGGCCGCCCGGCCCCCTTCCGGCGTCGCTCCCAGGCCTCGACGAAGCCGATCAGGCAGTCCCGCACCGTCTCCGGCGGCAGGCCGTGGGTGTTGGCCTGGAAGGGGTAGCGGGTGAGCACCCCCTGGCTGTAGATGCGGGCCTGCCGCTCCACGGAGAGCTGATCGCCCCCGAGCAGCTCCTCCACCAGGGTCCGGGTGCGGTCGTCCCGCAGGTGCAGCCAGTGGCCGGCCCGGTCGAAGAAGAACCCGTCGTGGTGGTCGGTCACCGCCAGACCGCCGACGCGCGCCTCCTGCTCCAGGATCCGATAGTCCTGGCCGAGCCCCCGGGCACAGGCCAGCCCGGCCAATCCAGCGCCGAGGATTAGGGTGGGAACGACCACCTCCGCCATGCCCCTCGTCCTTCCCGGTGACGTGGACCCGATCGGGCCTCGCGTGCCGCCGTGACGGCGGAGGCCATCCTAGCACCGCAACCGGGAGGTGGGAACGGTTCTCGGGCGGACCGTCAGCCTCAGGGATCCTGCCGCCAGGAGGGGAGGCTGGCCAGGACCCAGGCTACCGGCTCCCCGCCGTCGGGGGCCTGCACCCCCTGGCGCTGCAGCCAGGCCTCGGCCTTGGCCGCGGCGAGCTGCCAGACCGGCTCCGCGGCCGCGGCCTCGCTGCGCAGCAGGGCCAGGGCGAGGGCCGTGGCGAGGACCGCGGCCGGATCGGCGCCGGCGATCGCGAGCATGGTGCCGGCCCGGCGCTGCAGGGCCGCGAGGGGCACGCCGGCTTGCCGGGCGAGCAGGTCCGCCAGGGGGAAGGAGCCGTCGGCCCGGGCCAGGAGCAGCAGCTCGAGGTACCACGGCGTGTCGGCCCCGGGCGGCGGCGAGGCGGTGGGGGCCTCCTGGCTGGCTGCCCAGCCTGGCGCCGGGGCCGCGAGGTCCATCTCGCCGAGCCGGTCCGGTCCGGCCTCCGCGAAGAAGGAGCGGACCCTGCCGAACAAGCCGCCCGGCGCGGCGGTGCCGGTCCCGGCGGCCCTGGACTTGCGGAGCTGGGGGGCCGGAGCCCGGGGCGACGGCGGTGCGCAGCAGGGCGGCGGGCAAGGCTGCGGCGCGCAGAGGCTCATGGCCACCGACGGCGGTGGGGCAAAGGCCGCGAGCCGCGCGGCGAGCACCGAGCCGTGGCCGTGCCAGCCCGCGGTCGGCAGCAACGGCACCTTGCGCAGGACCGGCGCGTCCGGGTGCTGCGCGGCCGCGTCCCGCTCCTCGACCGCGAGGAAGCTGGTCTGCTGGCACATGAGCTGGAATTCCTTGGCGAGGGCCACCGCGGGCGGCTCCGTGGGGGCCTTGGACCGGCGCTGGTTGGAGCCGCGACGGCCCAGGGCCTCGGGGGCCTCCTCGAGCTCGCGCAGGCGCAGGCGGGCCCACAGCAGGGCGAGGGGCTCGGCGTCGGCCAGCCGCTGGACCGGGGCCGTGAAGCGCTGCTCACCGGTGGGGGTCTTTGTGACTAAAGTCACGATGTGCCCCGCGGGGAGCTGCTCTCCCCGGGGGAGTCGGGCCGTGACCAGCAGGGCGTCCCGGTCGAAGACCGGGGGGAGGTGGGTCGGGCTCTGCTCCGCCCCGCGGATCCCCCAGTCGACCTCGGCCGTCTCGATGCGGGGCGTGTCGAGGCGGGCGAACTGGCGCAGGACCTTCGGCTCGATGCGCTCGCCGGGGTAGATGAACTCGGCCTCCCCGCCGCTGTTGCGGGCCAGCCCCCGCACCAGGTGCTCGCTCGCGCCCGCGCCGATGCCGAAGCTGAAGAAGCGGCAGCGTCCCCGGCCGCGACCGGCCAGGGCCAGGACCTCGGCCTCGTTGCTGACCTCGCCGTCCGTGAGCACGAGGACGTCGTGGCGGCCTTCCCGGGCTTGCCGGGTGAGCTGCTGCAAGGGGGCGAGGATCTCGGTGCCGCCGAGGTCGGCGTCCAGCCGGCGCACCGCCGAGACGGCCTGCTCGAGGGTCTGCTGCCCGAAGACGAGGGAGGTGGGGAACAGGGTGCGGAAGGTGGAGCCGAACGCGAGGATCTGGAAGCGATCGCCCTCGTCGAGGCTGCGCAGGCAGAGCTCCACGGCCCGGCGGGCCTGATCGATGGAGTCGCCCCGCATGGAGCCGGAGCAGTCGACGACGAAGGTGACGTCGCGGGGCGCCCGCTTGCTGCCCACGGGGGTCAGCTCCGGGAAGAGCTGCAGCAGCAGGTAGTCGCGGCCCTGGTAGCTGCCCGCGAGCAGGCCCGGCTGGTAGGGCTCGGCCAGCTCGAAGCGGACCACCACGTCCCGGTCGAGCGCGACCTCGCCCTGGCTGAACGAGAGCCGGGCGCCCTGGCCGGCCAGCTCGACCCGCAGGGGGTGGGAGGGGGACTCCACCGACCGCAGGGGGGAGGCGAACTCGGCCTGCAGCTCGAGGGTCAGGCCGTAGGGGACCCGGGAGGCGTACTCGGGCGTGATCCGGTCGATCTCGGCCCGCTCCTCGGCCGTGGCATGCGCGGGCGTGTAGCGCGGGGAGAGGCTGGTCGGGAGGAGGAGCCGGACGCCGCGCCCCTCGGGGCGGGCGGTCCAGGTCAGGCGCGTCTCGACGGTCGCCTCCTGGCCCGGCAGCAGGCTGCCGACGGAGAGCTGGAACAGGTTGGGCCGCTCCTGGTCCAGGAGGAACGCCCCGTGCCCGCCGGCGAGGGCCTCGTCGTACTGCTGGAAGGCCTCCTCCCGCTCCGCGATCTCGCCGCGCAGGGTCCGATCGCCCAGGCGCACGGTCAGCCCGTGGATCGCGGCCTCCTCGGGCAGGGGGAAGAGCAGCAATGCCTCCACCGGCTGGGGCTCGGCGTTGCGGAACCGCTGGGACACCGTCGCCGTCACGGAGAGCCCGTGCAGGGTGACCGCGTAGTGGACCCCGAGCAGCGGGATGGGCTGCCCGGTGACCGTCAGCAGGCCTTCGGGGGCCGGGGGGGCTGGACTGGCTCCGCTCATGGGGGTCCTCCTCATCGAGGTTGCGACAACAGGCTCCGGACGAACGCGATCAGGCGCGCGAGCTGCTCGGGCGAGAGCGCGTGGAGCTCGGGGCGCAGGTGCAGCTCCACGCCCGGGAGCAGCCGCAGCCGGCGGTAGGGCTCGCCGGCCAGGGGCGCCTCCGGTGCCGGGGGCGGTCCCGGCGGCTCCCCGGCCTCGGCCGGCGGGGCCTCTCCGGCAGGATCGGGGGCCGGGGGCGGCGCGTCCCGGTGCCGGGCGATCTCCTCCAGGGAGAGGCCCTGCTGCTGCAGCCCGAGTAGCCGCTGCAAGGCCTGCAAGTGACTTTGGTCATAGTGCCGGCCGCGGCCGAGCCCCAGGGGCGGGGGGAGCAGCTCGCGCTGGACGTAGTAGCGCACGGTCCGGCGGGAGATGCCGGCCAGGTCCGCGAGCTCGCCGATGGACAGACGTCCTTCCATGGGAGAGAGAATACGACAGTTGCTGTCACATTGCAAGTGGCAATTTTCGCGACACCGGCGGTCCACTCCTGGCGCCGCTCCTCCCCCGGGATGAGCGGGCGGCATCCCGGACGGCGACCCGTGGCCCATCTTTCCTTGACCACTCCTCCCCGGCGCCGAACAATGGTCCAGCACCTCGCCTGGTCGCGGGGGCAGAGCGGACATGGCAGCGAAGAGTCTCCACATCTACTTGATCCCCGGCTTCTTCGGCTTCGAGAACTTCGGTGAGCTGCGCTACTTCGCCCACGTCCAGGAGCTGCTCCGCCGCACCCTCGCAGGGTTCGGCTACGCCCCCCAGTTCACCACCGTGCGGACGTTGCCCACCGCCTCCATCCGCCGCCGGGCGACCAGCCTGTACGAGGCCATCGCCGCGACCGCACCCCGGGACGGCTCTCCCCTCGCCTTGATCGGCCACTCCACCGGGGGGCTCGACGCGCGCCTGCTGGTGACCCCGGGGGTCTCCCTGGCCGGCGCGACCGAGGTGGAGGCCTTCGCCCGCCGCGTGCGGGCGGTGGTCTGCGTCGCCACCCCGCACCACGGCACGCCCACGGCCTCGTTCTTCAACACGCTGCTCGGGCAGAAGGTGCTGCGGCTCGTCTCCCTGAGCACGATCTACGTGCTGCGCTTCGGCAAGCTGCCCATCTCGGTGCTGCTGCCCTTCCTCGGCGTGCTCACGGGCCTCGACGATCTGATCAGCCGCCGCCAGGACACCCTCGACCAGCTCTACCTGCAGCTTTTGCGGGACTTCTCGCCCGAGCGGAGCGACTCCCTGCAGCGCTTCTTCCAGGAGGTGCGGGGCGATCAGTCCCTGCTCCCCCAGCTCACCCCCGAGGGCATCGATCTGTTCAACGCCGCGGTCTCGCCGCGGGAGACGGTCCGCTACGGTTCGGTGGTCACCCGGGGCCGCCCGCCCGGGCTGTCGAGCTTCTTCGGCGCGGTCCCTTCGGCCTACGCCCTGGCCAACCACGCCCTGTACGCGGCCTGCCACCGGCTGGCCGGTCGACCGCCCCGCTCCGGCTGGCCGCCCCTGTCGCCCGCGGACGCCCGATTCTTGCGCCTCTCCTTCGGGGATGTGCCCGACGGGGAGGACAACGACGGGATGGTGCCCACCCTCTCTCAGGTCTGGGGTGAGCTGATCCACGCGACCTGGGCCGATCACCTCGACGTGGTCGGTCACTTCGACGAGTCGCTGGAGGATCCCCCCCACTACGACTGGCTGGTGAGCGGCACCGGCTTCGGCCGGGCGGACTTCGTGCTCCTGTGGAGCCGCGTCGCCCGCTTCCTGGCGGGCCAGCAGCTCGCGCCGGCCGCGCTCCCCGGCCGGACGAAGCGCGGCCGGGCGCGCCGGGGCGCATCCGGCAGTCACCCGTCGCCGGCCCACGCGCGCGGCGGCGCGGCCACGGGGGTCCGGGGAGGATGATCCAGGGCCCCGGCGACGGGGCGGCAGGAGTCGCGCATGAGCGGGTGGGGGAGCTGTCGTGGAGGCGGGCGGGCGTCGCGGACCGGCCTGGGCGGCCGCGGAGGCGGGAGAGGAGCGTTCGGGCTGCTGCTGGCCGTGGGGCTGGCGCTTCCTGGTACTATCCTCCTGGAGCAAGCGGGATCTGCCCAGACGAAAGACCCAGAGCTCACCCACCAGCTCGCGCTCGAGCCCGCGGCGGTCCGGCCGGGGGAGTGGCTGCGGCTCGAGCTGACGACGACGATCCCCCCCGGCTTCAAGCTGTACGGGCTGGCCTCCCTGGGCCGCGGCCCCCTGCCGACCCGCCTGCGCCTGCAGGTCCCACCGGACGTGACGCCGGCGCCCGGCTGGTCCGCCCCGCCGCCGACCCCGGCGTACGACCCCAACTTCCGTCAGGAGGTCCTGGCCTGGTCCGGCACCGTGAGGTTCCAGCGGGCCTTGCAGGTGCTCCCCGGGGCGGCCCCCGGCCCCCGGCCCCTGACCCTGACGGTGCAGGGGCAGATCTGCGATGCGCACCGCTGCTTGCTCCAGCGGCAGGAGCTGACCACGACCTTGGCCGTCGAGGCCGGTCCGGTCCGGCCCGCGGCCCACGCCCCGCCCGCGCTCGCCGGCGCACCCCAGCCGGAGGAGGCTGCGACCGCCCCCCCCGCCGCCGCGGCCGAGCTGCTCGGGGCAGGTGTCTGGCGCTTTTTGCTGCTGGCCTTTTTGGCCGGGCTGCTCTCCCTGTTGACCCCCTGCGTCTTCCCCATGATCCCGCTGACCGTCAGCTTCTTCTCCAAGGCCGCGGACGAGCGCTCCTCCCGGGTGCTGCGGCTGGCCGCGACCTTCGCCCTGTCCATCGTCGTGACCTTCACCGGCCTGGGCATGCTGATCTCGGTGCTCTTCGGCGCGGCCGGGCTGCAGCGCTTCGCCGCGCACCCGGTCTTCAACCTCTTCGTCGCGGGCGTGCTCGTCGCCTTCGGGCTCAGCCTGCTCGGCCTCTTCGAGCTGCGGCTGCCCAGCGGTCTGATCGAGCGCAGCGAAGGCCTCAAGCAGCGCTTCGCGAGCCGCCCCGGCGGCCCGGGGACGCTCTCCGTCTTCTTCATGGCCCTGACCTTCACCCTCGTCTCGTTCTCCTGCACCGTCGCCTTCCTCGGGCCGGTGCTGGTGCTCGCGGCCCAGGGGCAGTGGTTCTGGCCGGCCATGGGGATGCTCGCCTTCTCCGGCGCGTTCGCCCTGCCCTTCTTCTTGCTGGCGTTGTTCCCCCGGGCCGCGACCCGGCTGCAGGGCGGCAGCGGCCACTGGCTGCCCGTGGTCAAGCTCTTGCTCGGGCTGCTGGAGCTGGCCGCGGCGTTGAAGTTCTTGAGCAACGTCGACCTGGTCTGGGGGCTCGGGCTGCTCTCCCGCACCCTCGCCCTCGCGCTCTGGATCGGGCTGGCGCTCGCGGCGGCCCTGCTCTTGCTGCGCCTCGTGCGGTTGGCGGAGGACGTGGAGCTGGAGCCGGGCGTCGTGGGGGTGGGCGTCGGCCGGCTGCTCCTCGGGGTCGGCGCCCTGGCCGTGGCGATCTACCTGAGCGTCGGCCTGGTGCGGGACCGCCCCTTCGGCAACTGGGTCGACGGTTGGCTGCCGCCCCTCGTGCTCCCCGGCGAGGCTCGCCCGGGCCTCGGTGACCTGGCGGCCACCGGCGGGCCCGGCCGGGGACCGGCGATCCCCTGGCGCCACTCCCTGCCCGAGGCCCGGGAGGAGGCCCGGCAGACCGGCCGCCCCCTGTTCCTGAACTTCACCGGGGTCACCTGCACCAACTGCCGCTACATGGAGGAGGCGGTGCTCCCCCGGCCCGAGATCGCGGCCCGGATCGCCCGCTTCGTCCCGGTGGAGCTGTACACCGATCGGCCGACCGCCGAGGACGAGGCCCACCGCAGCTTGCAGATCGAGACCTTCGCGACCGCGGCCCTGCCCCTGTACGCGGTGGTGACCCCCGACTGGCGCGTCCTCGCCAGCTTCCCCGGTTCCACCAACGATCCCGCGGAGTTCTTGCGCTTCCTCGAGGGGATCCCCGAGCTGGCCCCCGCCGCGGCTGCCCCGGTGCCCGGCCCACCCCCGCCCGGTGGCCCAGCCTCCGGCCCACCCCCGCCCGGTGGCCCAGCCTCCGGCCCACCCCCGCCCGTCGCCGACGCCGGGCTCGATTTCTCCCTCCCCCGCCTCCTCCCGGGGCCGGCCTTCCGGCTGGCGGAGCTGCGCGGCAAGTTCGTGCTCGTGCACCACTGGGCCTCCTGGTGCGGCCCCTGCCGCCAGGAGCTGCAGGGCTTCTTCTTGCGGGTGACCGAGGAGCTGGCCTTGCGGGGCCTGACCCTGGTCACCATCGCGTTCGACGGGGGCGATCCGGACGGGGAGGCCGCGGCTCGCCAGTTCGCCCGGGAGGTGGGCCTGGACCGCTGGCCGGCCCTCCTCGCCCCGGCGATGCCCGACGAGGCCGGGCTGCCTCCCGCCTTGCGGCCGAGCACCTTCCCCACCACCCAGCTCCTGGGGCCTGCGGGCGAGCTGCGCTGGAGCAAGAGCGGCGAGCTGAGCGAGGCGGAGCTGCGCCAGATCCTGGAGCAGCAGCTCCTGCCCGCCCCTGGCCCGCCGCCGGTCCCCTGACGGGTCGCCCCTGGAAAAATCCGTCGCCTCCTGCGACACTGCAGCGGGCCGGAGTGGCTCCGGCAGAGGACCGACGCGATGCGAACCTCCCGACTCCCGGCCTCCGGGTTGCTGCTCCTGCTCTCCCTGGCCCCCGGCACCGGGTGTGACTCCGGCGACGCGCCCGCGCTCTGCGACCGGCTGCCCGTCAGCCAGAGCCTCATCGGCCGCGGCGGGCTGCTCCTCGGCGAGCTCGGCGACCTGCAGCTCCAGGTCAGCAGCGGCGAGTGCCTGCAGGTGCAGCGCGCGCTCTTCCGCATCGACACCGTCGCCCACCCCCTCCCCGGGGACTTTCCCGCGGAGCGGACGACCGGGCCCGACGACGGCGGGGCCAGCCTCCTGCTGGAGCTCGCCAACGGGAAGGTCTACACCAGCACGGGGACCGGGGGGACCTTTCGGGTGACTACCTGTCCGACTCCCGGGACCTTGGTCCTGATCGAAGGGGTGGAGATCGTGGTCGCGGACGAGGCCGGCACGGGCTTCCTCGTCGGGCTGCAGGCCTTCCTCCCCCTGGCCATCGGCTCGGACCCCCTGACCTGCGATGCCGGAGGCGAGGGCGAGGGCGAAGGGGAGGGCGAGGGCGAAGGGGAGGGCGAGGGCGAAGGGGAGGGCGAGGGCGAGGGCGAAGGCGAAGGCGAGGGTGAGGGGGCCGAGGGCGAGGGCGAGGGCGCAGAGGACTGCGTGCCCGCGCCGACCGCGGCCTTCACCGTGGACGTCATGCAGGTCGTCACCCTGCCCCTGGCCGGGATCCGGGTGCCCCTCGCCGGCGGCGGCTGCGCGACGGTGACCGCCGGCACCTTGACCGTCGACTCCGCGTCCCACCCCCTGCCGGACACGGTTACCCACGACGCCTGCCCGGGCGGAACGGCCTGCATCTCCCTGGAGACCGACCAGGGGGCCTTCTACACCACGGGGCGGGGGGGCACGGTGGACTTCGGCGGGTGCCCCCGGGGGGGCGGGCGGGTGCGGGTGACCGTCGCGGACGCCCTCCTCGAGACGACCCAGGGGGCGACGCTGGTCCTCGGCTTCGGCGGGCTGTTCGAGGTGGACGCGACGTCGCAGGAGGCCCGCTGCGAGTGAGCGTGGCTCAGCCGAGCCCCAGCCGGCGGTGCGCGCCCTCCCGCGCGGCGGTGCAGAGGGCGGCTGCGCCGGCCTCGAGGTCCCGCCGCAGCCGGGCGACCCAGCGGTCGAGGTCGGGGTCGGGGGGGAGGATGAGCTGGGCGTGGAGCAGGTGGCGGTACAGCACCTCGCTGGTCCGGTGGGAGGGCGGGGCCGGCGGTTCGCTCCGTTCCTCCAGGGTACGGGCCAGCTCCCGGCCGTGAGCTTCCCAGCCGCCGCTTCCCCCGCGCCGGAGGTGGGCCGCGAGGAGCAGCTCGTCGCGCACGGGCTCCGGCAGCTCGGGGTCGATCCCGAGGTTGGCCGCGGCCAGCTCCGCGACGAGCCAGTCCGCGGCCCGGCGGCCGAGCTCCGCAGGGGGCAGCAACTCGTAGCGGTCGCGCAAGGGCTGGCGGACCGGCAGGCACAGGGGCACCAGGGGGTCGGGGCTCCAGAGCGGGGTGGGGCTCTGCCAGCCCGCGTAGCCGGCGGTCAGCAGGTGGATCGCTCCCTCGGCCGGCCCGCCGAGGTGGCGGGCCGCGGCCCGGAGATCGCACGCGGGCCAGCCCTGGACCTGCCCGCCGAGGAACAGGGCCTCGAGCAGCTCCCCCGCGAGGGTGGCGTTGTCGAGGGAGTCCTCGACCGGGTCGAAATCGTCCACGGCCCAGCGTGGGGGACCGGTGACGGGGAGCACCGTGGCATCGAGCCAGCCGTCGTGCAACCCCTCGAAGGCCCAGGCGACGAGGCTCCCGGCCTCCAGGGGGTTCAGGCCGAGGGCCCAGGCGTAGCGGACCAGGGCCTCGATGCCGTCCAGGTCGTAGACCCCGAGCTGGGGGCCGAGCGCGAGCAAGGGCGCGTCCTGGCGGCGCAGGGGCGCGCTCGCTCCCGCACCCACGGCGGCGGCCAGGCGCTGGCTCGCCAGGGCCCGGCCGTGGAGCTGCTCGATCAGGTGGCGGGCGACGAGCTCCTCGTAGAGCGTCTCCCGCGCCGCGGAGGAGAGGAGCACCGAGCGGCCGTTGAAGTGCAGCAGCCACTCGCGCTGGTTGCGCAGCCGCAGGGCCAGGGCCTCCTCGTCGAGGACGCCGCCACAGCAGTCCTCCGCGCGGTGGGGGCCCGCCTCCCCCCCGCCGCCGAAGGCCAGGGCCACGACGCCGTGCACCTGCACGAGGCGTGAGCCGAGGCCGCCCTGGGAGAGGCGGTAGCAGAGGGAGTCGTGGTCGGGCCGCCGGCCGTGCAGGGGGTGGAGCTGGAGGGAGCCGATGTTGCTGACGGCCGCGGCCGGGCCAGTGAGCAGCACCGCGCTGTCCGCGGGGAAGGCCTCCCAGCCGCGGTCGAGCAGCCGCAGGCGGAGGGCCTCGCTGCCCACCGCCTGCGCCCCCTGGCGGGTGCCCGCCGGGTGCAGGGTGTCCCAGCAGCCGGCGTCGAGGGGGAGCACGTGTTGCCCGGGGCAGCCGTCGCCGGTCCCGATGAGGCCGAGCGCGCACGGGAGCTCGGCCCGGCCGTGGAGCACCAGGGCCTCGACGCCCAGGGCCCGCCAGGCGCGGCCGGCCCGACCGAGGAAATCCGGCAGGATCCCTCCCCAGGCCAGGGACTCGCCCGCGGCCACCAGCCAGTTGCCCGCGGGGTCGGCGTCCTGGAGCAGCGGCCCCGTACCGAGCACGGTCACCGGCGCGCCCGCCTCCTCGCGCAGCAGCAGGTCGAGGGGGCCGAGCAGCCGGGGGTCGTCGAGGGGTTCGCACCAGCTCTCGCCGTCCGGGAGCGAGAGGTGCAAGGCTTGCCAGCGCCCGCTCATCACGTCCCTCCTGCGGTGGTCGCCAGGGTCGGTCCCGCTGGCCCGACCGGTGCGGCCGGGCTCACTCGGCCTCGGCGTCCGCCGCGCTCCGCTTCTCGCGCACCTTCTCGATGTAGGCCTTGTAGGCCGCGTTGGAGACGGCCCGCAGCTCGGCCCGCTTCTCCTTGATGCGCGCCTGGATCCGCTGCTGGCGCTGCTGCTCCTCGGGGGAGAGCTCGACGTCGGGCAGCCGCAGGCGCTCCACCCGCGCGGGCGCGGGGGTCAGGTCGAAGAGCAGCCGGCTGCCCGCGGCCGGGTGCAGGGCCAGGGGCTGGCTGGTCCCGGACAGCAAGGGCTCTTCCAGCAGCCCGGTGTCGCTGCGGTGCAGCAGGGCCAGGCGGCTGCCCTCCCCGTCGGGAAGGAGCAGGGCGTCGGTGACGCCGCAGCTCGTCAGGGTCGCCACCAGCTCCTCGACCGGGGCGGGCGACGTCAGGTACAGCAGGGTGTCCGCCGGGCCGCGGCCGAGCAGGTGGTGGCGGGCGTCCTTGCCCGCGCGCAACAGCGTGGCACCCCCCCGGGACAGCTCACCCTGCACGAGCAGGGGCTGAGCCTGGAGCTGGTCCGGGAGGGCGGCCCCCCTCCCCGGGGCGGCGGGCGGCAGGAGCTGGAGCCGGCCCGCGTCGTCGAGGCCGAGGGTCGCCAGGCTCGCCAGCGACGGGACGATGGTCCGGCCGGCGAAGGCCAGCCCCACCGGGCGCGCCGGGTCCACCGGCCCCAGGTCGAGGAGCGCCAGCGGGCTGCGCAGGGTCGCGCGGCCCGGCGCCAGGGGCTGGGCGCCTTCCGGCAGCAGGAGGCCGACGCTGCTGCCGGGCACGAGCTGGGCCCGGAGCCGGGGCAGCTCGAGCGCGGCGAGGAGCTGCTGGCCGTCCGGCGTGCGGGCGAGGGCGATGGGGGGCAAGAAGGGCTGCGCCCCGCCGCCCCGGCCTTCCCAGGGGCCGAAACCGGGCGGGGGCTCGGGGAGCCGGGTGGGCAGGGTCGGGCGCAGGCTGAGGTAGAAGAAGTCCTTGCCGTTGCGGTTGACGAAGCGGTCCATGTCGAAGCTCTGCGCCTTGTTCGGCGCCTGGGCCTTGTACCCCGGGATGGTCCCGCGCTTCTCCATGGTGCCGGGATCGATGTCGAGCAGGGCGAAGCCCGCGTGGGCCGGGTTCATGTCGAGGTGCAGGCCGTACTGGCAGCCCGCGTGCAGCAAGGCCTCGGCGATGGCCTTGGCGCTGATCCGCTGCGAGAAGGCGTAGACGAGCTGGTTGCTCCCCCGGTAGCCGACCGCGCTGCGGGTCGTGTTGACCTGGTCGAGGTCGGAGACGGTGCCGCCCCAGTAGCGCTGGTTCATGGGGTTCCAGACGCCGTCCTCGAGCAGGGGCGGCATGTTCTGGCGGAACGAGCGGATGTGGGCGGGCACCTCGAGGGAGTTGTTCCAGGTGCCGAACAGTACGGTACCATCGTCCCGCAGAGCGACCGTGGCGGTCTTTTGCCAGGGCTCGAGGACCAACTGCCCATCGACTTGCATGCCGAAAGCACCATGCGCAGTCTGGAAGCCACCGTTGAACGCGGCCACCGTGCGCGCGAGCAGCGCCGGCTCCCGGGGGATGCGGCCGCTCCCCTGCTTGCCGGTGCTCGACCAGGGGGTGTACAGCCCGGCGACCAGGCCCAGGTCGAGCTGGCGCAGGTCCAGCGCCACGAGGAAGACGAGGTAGGGGGGCTTGCCCGGGGTGCGCAATGCCGTCTTGTAGAACGCGGGCGGCGCGCCCGGCAGGGTCTTCAGCCACGGTGCAGTGAAGGGGTACCAGACCCCCTCGCCCTCCTGGGGGCCGGGCACGAGGGGGGCGAGGGGCGGTGGCGGCCACTCCTCGCCGGGGGGGAGCGGCTCGCCGTCGGCCACGGCGATCTCGGTCGGCGGCACCGGCTGGGCCGTGTCCACGCCGAGCTGGTCGCCCACGGCCTCGCCCTCCACCAGCCCGAGGCGATAGGCCAGGGATTCCAGTGAGTTCTGGGCGGTGAACACCCACTTCTCGAGCAGGGCGACGGGGCGCGTGCCGACCCAGGGGAGGTCTCGCACCAGGTCCACCAGCCAGTGGATGAAGGGCGTCCCGCCCCAGAGGCGGGGAGTGTGGGTCAGCTCCGCGAGCTCGCTGGCCGTCTCCCGGCGGTCCAGGTCGAAAGTCAGGCGGGCGTCGGGCTCGGCGGCCCCCCGGTACAGCAGCAGCTCGGCCTCGGTCGGCCGCGCGCCGGCGCGGGCCTCGACCCGGCTGGCGGGGAGGCGCAGGGTGTAGCCGTCGACCCCCACTCCCCGCCAGACGCCGGTCTGCAGGCGGTTGGAGACGGCAGCCATCAGCCGCTGGAGCCGGCCCGCGCCCTTCTCGAACTCCCGCGTGTCTCCTCGCAGATCGACCAGCAGCAGCCCCTGGACCAGCGCGTCGACCTCGACGCTCCACAAGGACAGGGGACCTGCGGCGAGCAAGAGTCGCTCGGCCGCGGACGCGGTCTCGGTCAGGTTGTGGACCGGCCCGAGGTCGAGCAGGGTGCCGTCGGCCGCGAAGCGCACCTCGACTCGGTAGAGGTCGCCGCCGCCCTGGCCGTCGCCGGCCGCGCACAGGGCCACCCGCCAGGCCAGGGGGCCCAGGCCCCCGGAGCCGGGGACCGGAGGCAGCAGGACCTGCTCCGGGGCCACCAGCAGGCCTTGGGTGGCGAGGGCCAGCGCGAGCCGGGCGGCGGGGGTGCCCGGCTCGACCCTGTCCGTGAGCCGACCCTCGCCCGCAGAGGGCCGCAGCAGCCACCAGGTCAGGCCGACGATCAGCAGCAGCGCCAGGCCGAGCTGGGCGTGGGAGGAGAGTAGCTGACCGAGTCGCTTCACCTTTTGCTTCCGCCTCCGCTTCCGGGCCGGCGCCGGGCCACGCGGTCGCCGCGGCCCGACGGCCGACCGAACCCTCTCCTATAGCATCCGGCGAGGACCGGGTCAGCCACCATTCGTGGGCTGACGGTCGTCCCGCTGGCGAGTCCGGGGGGCGCGGGCCGCGGGCGTGCGCGGGACCTGGTCCGGCTGCGCCCGGCGAGCGACGGGGGCGGGACGCGGGGGGCGGGACGGAACCGGGACCGGGGCCGGGGGCGGCGGGCCCCCGGCTCCCGGGGAGGGCGGGGCTATTCTTTCTTGGGCTTCCAGATCGTCCAGACCTGGCCGACCAGGGCCGGACCCGGCTTGAGGGTCGGCTCGCCCGGCACCCAGCCTGCGGGCATCACCTCGCCGGTCTGGCGCACGTGCTGGTACGCCCGGACCTGCCGCAGGGTCTCGGCGACGGAGCGGCCCACGGGCGGGGTGAGGACCTCCATGGCCTGGATCACGCCGTCCGGGTCGATCAGGAAGCGGCCCCGGACGTTGACCCCGGAGGCCTCGTCGTAGACGCCGTAGGCCGCGCCGATGCTACCGGTGGGGTCGGCCAGCATCGGGTAGGGCACGCCCCCCTCGACCATCTTCGAGAGCTCGTGCTCCTGCCACATCTTGTGAACGAAGTGGCTGTCCTTGCTGCAGGCCAGCACCTGGACACCCAGCTCCTCGAACTTGCTGATGTTCTCGGCGACCGCCGAGAGCTCGGTCGGTCAAACGAAGGTGAAGTCGCCTGGATAGAAGCAGAGCATCACCCACTTGCCCTTGTACTCCGACAGCTTGAACTGCCGGAATCCGTTGCCCTGGTACCCGTTCGCCGCGAAGTCCGGCGCCGGGGTGCCCACCATCGGTCGGCTCATGGTCACCTCCTCCTGGGTCGTCGTGGTCTGCTGTCCGCTGGCCTCCGGCGTGGCGGCCTTCGCTACCACGCCCGGTGCGGGGCGGACGCAGCCTTCGGTCGTCTCGGCCATGGATCACCTCCTGTGCTGGCCTGCTCGCCAGGCTAAAGGACCTGGGTGCCAGGTGCAAGCCCCGCGTGTCCGGGGATCGGCGCGCGTCTTTCTGGAGCCTGGGCGAGATCGTTTCGCCGGGGACGACGTTGAATCCCACTCGTCGCCGTCGGGGATCGTCACCTCGGGGAGGGGAGCCCTCGCCTCGGGTGGCGGTTGTGGGGTATGCTGCCCCTCTCCTTGCTGGAGGTTCGTCATGAGGTCTGGCCACTTCCTGCTGCTGCCTGTGCTGTTGTTCCTCCTCGGCTGCGGCACGATGCCGCCGCCCGAACCGACCCGGCCCCTCGGCTCCCGGGTCGAGCTGGCCGCGGGCGAGGTCTGGCTGGTGCGCCCGACCGCCGCGGCCTCCGGCGAGGCCAACCGGCAGCGCCTGATCACCGGCGCGATGCTCCCCGAGGAGGCGACGATCGAGGTGGGCGCGGGCGGCCGCTGCTTGCTGCGGCTGGGCACCGGCACGGGGGTCTTCTTCCGCGGCGGGAGCAAGGCCGAGCTGCGGGGCGCGAGCTTCTCCCTGCTCGCCGGGGAGGTCTGGGCCGACGTGCCGGATGGGGAGCAGGAGCTGGGCCGCTTCGGTGCGGGGGACGTCGTCATCGTCGCCTCGGGCGCGGGCTTCGACCTGCTGCGCCGGGACGCCCTGGTCCAGGTCTACGTCTCCCGGGGGCTGGCGGTCGTCACCGCGCCGGGCGGACGGACCGAGGTGGACAGCGGTGAGCAGGCCCAGGTCGAGGGCAAGGCCGCACCGACGGTTCGCCCGGTCGCCTTCTGGGAGGACTGGACCGGTGGCCTCGCGGACCGGCAGCTCTCCGTCGGCCGGGGCGGGCGGGGCACCGGGCGGCTGTACGGCATCGATCCGGCCTCGCCGGGCGAGCCTCCCCAGGAGCTGCAGATCCTCTCCCAGAACGTCGGCGTGCGGCTCCTCGATGGCATCGCCGCGACCACCGTCTCCCAGAGCTTCTTCAACCCGGGCGCCACGCCCCTGGAGGGTTGGTACTGGTTCACCGTGCCCGAGGGCGCCTCCGTGGGCCGCTTCGCGGTGGAGGTGGACGGCGTGCTGGTGGAGGGCGAGATGGTCGAGCGGCGCCAGGCCGCCGCGGCCTACGCCGAGGCCGTCCGGCGGGCCTTCGACCCGGCCTTGCTGGAGTGGGTGGACGGCCGCACCTTCCGGGCGCGGATCCACCCCATCCCGCCGGCCGGGAGCCGTCGCGTGGTCCTTTCGTACATGGAGCTGCTGCCCATGATCGAGGGTGGGTATCGATATGTCTATCCCATGGGCGGTGACGGTGAGGTGCGGATCCAGGAGTTCTCGTTGAACGTCGATCTGGGCGAGGAGGCCGCGGACCAGCAGGTCGCCACCCTCCAGGAGGCCCGCCGTGACGCGGACGGCCGCACGATCTCCATGCGCCGCTCGGGCTTCCTGCCGCGCTCCGACTTCCTCCTCGAGGTGCGGCGCCGGCAGCCGCAGGACCCCTTGCAGATCCGGCGCTACAGCTCGGGGGGCGAGGAGGCCGACTACGTCATGCTGCGCTACGCGCCCGACCTCGACTGGCGCAAGATCGCGAAGGTCCCCGGGGATCTGGTCGTCGTGCTGGACACCTCCGCGGGCGGTGACGAGTCCGAGCGCCAGGTGCGGGCCGACGCGGTGGAGGCCATCCTGCGGGCCCTGTCCGCGGGTGACCGCTTCGCGGTGATGACCGCGGACCTCGCGCCCCGGGTGCTCTACCCGGAGCAGGGGCTCGCCGAGGCGACGGAGGCCAACATCGCGGTCGCGGTGGAGAAGCTGGCGGAGGTCGCCAACGCGGGCGCCACCGACCTCGGCGAGGTGTTCCACCAGGCCCTGCAGCGGGTCCACGAGGCCGAGCAGCCGGCGGTGGTCTACGTCGGCGACGGGCTGGCCACGGTGGGGGAGCTCTCCTCGGCCAAGCTGGCCGAGCGCCTGCGCCGCAGCCTGGCCGACTCCCGGGCCCGCCTCTTCACCCTGGCGGTCGGCACGGCGGCCAACCACGCCCTGCTGGAGCGCCTGGCCCGGGTCGGGGGCGGCCAGTCCCTGCGGGTCGACCTGCCGGAGCAGACGGTCCAGGAGGCCTTGCGGCTGGTGGGCTGGATCAAGACGCCGACCGTCACCGATCTGGTGGTGCAGGCGGGCGCGGGGCTCGATCAGCTCTTCTCCACGGCCACGGGGAAGATCTCCGAGGGTGAGGAGGTCATCCTCCTGGCCCGGACCCACCACGACCTGCCCGCGACGATCACCGTGACCGGGCGCCTCGGCGGCGCCCCCTTCACCCGGCAGTACCGGGCCGCGGTGGAGCAGGGGCCGGAGCAGTCGTACATCGCCGCCCTGTGGGCCCGTCAGCTCCTCACTCACCTGATGGGCGAGGGCCTGGAGGAGAACCGGGGCTCGGTCATCCACCTGGGCCTGAACTACTCCCTGATGACGCCTTTGACCTCGTTCCTCGTCCTGGACAGCGAGGCCGCGTACCAGCAGCAGGGGATCCAGCGACGGCCGCGTCCCTCCTGGGGTTGGCTCCAGCCGTCGCCGGAGCGGGCTCCCGCCACCAGCACGGCCACCGCGCAGGTCCTGCAGCGCAGCCAGCCGGCCTGCGGCTTCCTCTTTGGCTGCAACGCCGACAGCCCGGCGCGCGAGAGCCGGTCGGTCTCCCGGGACGAGGAGGCGGCGCGGCGGCCCATGGCTCCGCCGCCCTCGTCCGCGGCCGGGGAGGCCAAGGCGGTGGCCATGGATGACGCCGTCCCCATGGCCGGGCCCGCGCCCGCACCGATGCTGCCGCGCGCCGCGCTGGCCGCGGACACGGCCGGGGCGTCGCTGGCCGGCGGTGCCCGCGCCAAGCAAGAGGCCGCGTTCGGCCGGGTCGCGCCGGCCCCCCCCGCCGCCGAGGCGCGCCGCCAGCGGAACGCGGTCGAGGAGCAGCGGGTGATCCTCCAGCAGGTCGACACCCTGATCCGCGAGGACGCCACTCCGGCCGCCGAGAAGAAGGTCGAGGACCGGCCCCGCTTCCGCACCATCGCCTGCAGCGACGGCTCCCGGCGCTCCCTCGCCCAGCGTCGCATCCTCTGGCAGTCGCGCCTGGCGCGCACGACCACCGTCGTCGAGGCCGCGCGGGTCTTCTTCGAGGCGGGGCAGCGCTGCGAGCTGCCCCGCTGGCACGATCTGTACGTGCTGCTCGACCTGGTGGAGCAGCGCTGCCGCAACGCCACCGAGGTCGAGCTGCTGCTGGAGGCCTTCCGGGCCCACCCCCGGCTCCAGAGCTACCTGCGCAAGCGGATCCTCCGTCGCACCCTCGATCCCGAGACCTCGCTCGGCCTGTTCTTCCCCAGCGCGGTCCAGTGGCCGGTCATCGACCAGGGGCTGGCCGCCTTGCCCACGCCCCAGGCCCGGCTCGAGACGCTGCAGCGGCTGCTCGAGGCGCACCCCGACGATCCCCTGGCCCGCATCCGCTGGGTCCAGGCGCTGGTGGAGGCTGGTCGCGCCGACGAGGCGCGGGCCGAGGCCTGGCGCCTGCGCCGGGATGGGCTCGCCGGCCCCGGCCTGCTGCAGTTGCTCTGCGACCTGGAGGCCGAGGCGGGGCGGATCGACGACGCCCGCCGGATCTGCTCCGAGCTGGTCGAGTTCAACCCCGACGATCCCGCCCTGCGGCAGTTGCTGGGCGATCTCTTCCTGCGCCATGGCTGGCACGAGGCCGCCTACCGCCAGTACCGGACCCTCGTCGACCTGCGGCCCGCGGATCCCACGGCGCAGCTCCGCCTCGCCCTCGCCGCGGCCGGCGCGGGCCGGGTGGACGAGGCGATGCGGCTGCAGCGCAAGGTCGCCGGTGAGGACGGTGAGAGCGGGCCCCACGACCCGCGCCGGGCCGCCCGCTACCACCTCGCGGCGCAGCTCGGCCGGCTGATGCAGGCCGCCCTCGCGGCCAGCGACGCGGAGCAGCTCGCGGGCCTCGGCCGGTCCCTGAAGCGGGCCCAGGTGTTCCCTGGCGAGGGCACCGTGGAGCTCGTGCAGTGGGACGACCTCACCGCCTCCCTGGACGTCGAGCTGCGGCGCGGCCCGGACGCCGTGGCAGTGGCCGAGCGGCTGCTGGCGCCCGAGACGGGGCTGGTCGCCCTGCACCTCGGGCCGCGCGCGCCCGCGGACGCGGCCCCGGTGATCAAGCTGCAGGGGGCTCCCCTGCGCCGCCCCGTGTCCTTCACCCGGCTGCGGATCGGCTGGAACGGCCGCAGCTTCACGGTGCAGCAGCAGCCGGGCACCTTGCCGCCGGCAGCCCGCGAGGTCGCGCTGGCCCCGTTCTGACCCGCACCGTCTCCCGTCCGTCGCCGGTGCGATCCTGGCCCCGCTGCTGGGCGGGGAAACGTCTGGAGCCTGCTGGATGCGTATCGCCCTGATCTCCCCCCCCTGGCTCTCCCCGTACCGTCCCTCCCTGCAGATCGCCGCCTTGCAGGCCTGGCTGGGCCGGACCCTGCCCGAGGTGACGGTGGACGCCTTCCACGATCACCTCGCGGTGGCCGGCTTCGTGGACCCGGGTCGCGTCTGCCAGGTCGCGGACGGCACCCTCAGCTCCTGGCTCGGTGAGGCGCTCAGCGCGTACCTGCTGTTCCCGGCCCGGCGACCGGTGATCGACCTGTTCTTCGACCACATCCTCGCCAACCACGTCGGCGAGGTCGACCTGGAGCAGGAGCTGCTGCTGCCCTACGCCCGCTACCTGCAGTGGCGGATCGGCGAGACCGACTGGGGGCAGTACGATCTGGTCGGCATCTCCAACTCCCTCTGCCAGACCCTCTCCTCGGCCCTGCTCGCCCGACGGATCCGGCAGCGCAGCCCCCGCCCTCTGCTGGTGCTCGGCGGGCCCGCGGTCAGCGGTCGGATGGGGGAGTCCTTCCTCGCCACGTTTTCGGAGCTGGATGCCATCGTCCAGGGCGAGGGCGAGCGGCCGCTGGAGCTGCTGTTGCGGGCCTTGCTCGCCGGGCAGGGCCTCGCGGGCGTCCCGGGCGTGCTCACCCGGACGCCCGCCTCGGGAGGCCCGGCGTCCTCGCCGGGCGAGGAGCTGGCGGACCTCGCCGCGTTGCCTCTGCCCGACTACCGGGCGTACTTCGCGACCCTCGCGGGGCTGCCCCCGGCGGTGCGGACGGCCTACGACCTGGAGCTGCCCGTGGAGGGCGCCCGGGGCTGCTGGTGGGACCGGCGGGCTTGCCGCGCCGGGCTGTCCTGCCAGTTCTGCAACCTCAACCTGCAGTGGAAGCGCTACCGGGAGAAGTCGGTGGACCAGCAGCTCGGCGAGCTGCAGGAGCTCATCACCCGGCACGGGGTCAAGCGCTTCCTGTTCGTCGACAACGTCACCCGGCGGCAGGCCGCCGAGGCGGAGGAGCTGTTCGTCCGCATCGCCCGGGAGCTGCCCGGCCCCCTGCGGATCTACCTGGAGGCGCGGGCCAACGTCCCGCCCCGGCTGTGGCAGCGGATGGCCGAGGCCGGCGTCACCCACTGCCAGGTGGGGGTCGAGGCCCTGGCCACCTCCCTGCTGCGCAAGATCGGCAAGGGCACGACGACGATCATCAACCTCGAGGCCATGCGGGAGCTGGAGCGTTGGGACATCGCCAACCCCGGCAACCTCATCTACGATCTGCCGGAGACGACCGTCGCCGAGCTGGAGCAGACCCTCGAGGTGATCCCGGCGGCGCGTGCCTTCTACCCCCTCGGGCCGGTGCGCTTCTTCCTCAACTACGGCAGCCCGTACTACGACCGCTTCTTCGTCGATCCCTCCCCGGACGAGCCGCCCCGGGTCGACCAGAACTACCTCGCCTGGCAGGCCTTGCTGCCCCCCGAGCAGGAGCAGACCCTCTTCTTGTCCGAGCGCGAGTTCGAGCTGGCGGTCCCCGGGCTGCCCGAGCAGGTCGCCCGGCTCCAGGCCGCGTGCGCTTCCTGGAGCGAGCACTACTGGAGGTGCAAGGAGCAGGGGGTGGACCGGCTGCTGCTGCAGCGGCCCGCCTCCGGCGCGGCGGGGGAGCTGGAGATCGTCGACTGGCGAGAGTCAGAACCAAAGACCTATCTCCTGACGGAAGAAGAGTCGAAGGTCCTGATCTTCTTCGACCGCCGACGTCCGGTGGCGGCCTGCCAGGAGGCCCTGCCCGAGCTGTCCGCGAGGCGGCTCGAGGAGCTGTTGGCCGGCCTCGTCGCGCGACGGCTGGTGTTCCGGGAAGGCAAGGAGGCCCTCGCCCTGCCCCTGCCGGCCCGGGACCGCGGCGTCTAGGAGCGTGTTGCGGAAAAGTCCGTCGCGAGGCGGTCGAGGCGCGGCGCAGGGAAGGAAGCACCGAGCCGAGACGCCGCAGGCGTACTCGAGGTACGTCGAGGACGGATCGGCCGGTGCTGACGCACTATGCGCCGATGCATCGGCCGCCGCAGCAGAACGCTTTGCGCAACAGGCTCCTAGGAGTCGGGCCGCGCGGGGGAGGTGGGGGCGGGCGGGGTCGGGGCCCTGTCGGGTCGCGGCCCGCCGTGCTGCCGGAGCGTGTGGACTCCGGCCGCGACCACCACGGCGAAGGCCGGCAGGGTCAGCAGGGCCAGCCACCACAAGCCGGGGATGCCGGCATGAGCCGTCTTCCAGCCCATGGCCAGCCAGGAGAGCAGGAGCGCGACGGGGGGCGCGAGGGGGACGGCCCAGCCGAGCGTGTGCCGGAGCCAGTGCTGGTTCATGGCTCGATCCAGCCGCGGCCGAGGTCGACCGGCGGCACCCAGGCCTGGATGAGCAGCTCGCCGCCCACCACGAGGAGGGCGTAGCCGACGACGCACAAGGCCAGGCCGGCGAAGAAGTGGCGCGTCGCCCGGCGCGGCCCGAGCTGGCCCTCCCACTGCCGGGCCGAGAGCCACAACAGCTCGAAGAAGAAGATGACTCCGAACCAGCCGAGGAAGTTGTTCAGGGGCACGCCGAAGAGCATGGCGGTCGAGCCGGGCTGCTGCAGCCAGGTCCAGCCGCGGTTGGCCGGCAGGGTCATCACCGGATCCACCCAGAGGTCGAGGTTCATGCAGAACAGGGCGCAGCAGGCCGCGAGGGTCCGATCCCGCAGCCGGGGGAAGACGGTCCGGCAGACGACGAAGGTGCCGTAGGCGAGGACGAACCAGCTCACGCAGACCGAGACCGGCACGTCCCCGAAGATCAGCACGCCCCCGGTGTCGAAGTAGTAGGTCGGGTAGGGGATCAGCCCGAACCGGCCGCCGAGGACCATGAGGTTCTCGAGGCCGCCGGTGAAGAAGAACGCGCCGACGAAGAAGAGCAGGGTGGGGTAGCGGCCGCAGCTCCGCCAGCAGTGGGCCGCGCACAGGCCGGCGAGCAGCAGGTCCCCCAGCTCCGTGGCCAGCCGGGCGCCGAGGCCGGTCCCGGGGCCGCCGGCCCCGGGGGGCACCCGCAGCAGCTCGGGCAGCAGGTAGTGGATCGGGGTGCTGACCACGACGATCAGCCCGACCACGCCCAGGGACCAGCCGGCCAGCCGGCGGAAGTGGTCGTCCCCCTCCGGGGTGGGCCTGGCGGGCCGCGGCCCGAGCAGGCGCAGCTCCACGGGCGGCGGCGGGGGCCAGTTCATCGGCTCCTCCCAGCAGCCGGCGGCTCCCCGGCGGCGGCCGCGGGGGCGCCCGGGGAGCGCCGGGAGGTGGCCGGCTCGTGGAAGTACAGGCGGGCTGCCTCGAAGGTGACGACCGTGGTCAGGGTGGACAGCACCCAGACCAGGACGGCCTCCAGGGGCAGATCGTGCCAGGGCGCCAGGAACAGGCCGACCATCTGCGCGGGCTGGTAGCTCCACCAGCCGCCGGGCAGGGCGAGGGTGACCTCCCAGAGCAGGCTGTCCGTGAGCAAGAAGAGCAGCAAGAACGCGTAGGCCCGCCAGTTGATCAGGGGCCGGGCCACCTCGTACAGCAATGTCGTCATCAGGAAGGGCAGGGCCAGCAGGTAGGCGAGGTAGCCGGGGAAGCCGCCGCCGTCGAGCCGCTTCACGGCCCAGGCGAGGCCGATGAGGAGCAAGGTCAGCGTCAGGGGCAGGGGGGCCAGGCCGAGCAGCGCGCGCAGCCGCGGCGGGGGGGCGGGCGGCAGCGGGCGCTTGTAGCGGGCGAAGAAGGTCTCGCTCCCCCAGACGTACAGCAGGAGGATCGTCACGAACCCCGACAGGTAGAAGGCGAACTCCTCCACCGGGATGGGGTGCTCCCGGTCGATGGCCCAGAAGTCGAGGGCCGGGATGCTCCAGCCGAGCACGGCCTCGGGGTTGGGGTACAGGAAGAACTCGTCCGCGAAGAAGAGGTTGAGCAAGAAGCCCATGGGCACCAGCAGGCCGAGGGTGAGCCCGAAGGCCTGGCGCACCGGGCGGAGCTCTTCCTGGGGCGACAGCAAGAACCAGTAGAGGATCAAGGCGCTGGGCAGCAGGAAGATCAGCAGGCTCCAGGTGTAGTTGTGGCTGGCGGCGAGCATCGCGGGCAAGGGCGCGACGCCGAGCACCGCGCCGAGGACCGCGACGTGGCGCGCCGCGCCGACGACGCGGCGGTGGCGGAAGATCCCTGCCGTCGGGCGCGGTCCCACCGCTTCGCGCATCCTGCTGGCCTCCTCGCTGCCCGGGCCGTGTCCGGCCGCCGGCGTTGCTCCGCGGTGACCGACCCATTACAACAAGTACAACAGCGGAGATCCAGGGAGGATCACCATGATCAAGCTGCTCGGGCGGCTGGTGGTGCTGGCAGTGATGGTCCTGGGCACGGTGCTCGTCCAGACCCTGGGTGATTCCCAGAGCTGGAAGCTGCCCTGGTACCTGATCCACGAGCTGGTCCTGCTGGCGGTCCCCATGGCCTGGCTGCTCGTCGAGGTCTTCCCGCGGGCTGCCCGGGAGGAGAAGCTCGCCTTCCTCTGCACCTCCGCGATCTTCGTGTTCCTCGGCTCGGCCTTCGAGATCGTCGCGATCCAGCACCGCTACTGGTGGTTCTACACGGCCCGGGACCAGCTCAGCGGCCTGACCCTGGGCGGGGTCACCATCGAAGAGTTCCTCTACTACCCGCTGATCCTCAACATCCCGGTGTTGCTCTATGCCTGGCTCGTCCGGCGCCTGCCCGCGTCCCCGCCGGGAGCCCCCTGGTCCCGGGGCGGGAAGCTGCTGGCCCGCCTGCTGGCCGGGGCCGCCTTCCTCGGCGGCCTGGTCTTGCTGGTGCTGGCCTGGCGCCAGACCACGCCGCCCCTCGACCTGGCCGTCCAGCCCCAGCCCGATGCGAGCGGGACCCTGCGCTACGCGGCCGGTCCGCCCCAGCATAGCTGGACGATCATCCAGTTGCTCTCCCTGGGGGTCGGCCTGCTCGCCTTCGTCCGGCTGCGGTCGCGGCTGCACCGCCAGGCCGCCTTGCTGGTGCTGGTGCTGTTCGTGCCCTATGCCTTCTTCCTCGAGCTGATGGCCTGCGGGCGGGGGTGGTGGGTCTGGAATGCGCGCCAGGTCCTCGGGCCCTTCACCGGCGTGCTCCCGGTGGACAGCTACCTCATGTACCTCACCGGGGCCGTGCTGCCGGTGCTGTGCTACGTGGCCCTGCTGCCCTTCTTCGCCGCGCCGGCCGGGGCGCTCCCGGCCCCGCGGCCTCCGGCGACCGGCACCGCGCCTCCGGCCTCGACGGAGCCTTGACCCACCGGCCGCCCGGCGCGAGAAAGCTCATCATGGCCTCTGAGAAGGTACCAAACGCCTCCCTGGACCGCGAAGGTGCGCGCGCCGCGTGCTACCAAAGTCCCGGTGGCGACTACTCGTTGCGGGTGACCGCCCTCGGTGAGCGGATCCTGCGCGTCGAGGAGGCCGGGTACGGGCACACCGAGGACGGGCTGCAGGCTGCAGCCTTGCTGGCCGAGGCCATCGACGCGGCCGCGCGGGCCGGCGAGAGTCGGCGGATCTGGTTGCTGGTGGACTACCGCAACTACCGGGGGGTCTCCAACCGGACCCGCAAGGAGATGACTCACCGGGTGCTGCGGCACCCGGCCCTGGGCGGTGGAGCCTTCTTCGGGGGCAATGGCATCGTCCACACCGTCGCGGCCCTGGTCCACGCGGCGTTTCCGCGCCTGCCGTTCCGGGCCTTCCGCGAAGAGGCCGAGGCGCTCGCCTGGCTCCAGACCCAGGTCGGCGAGGTCGCCAGCCCCCGCACGATCGCTGCGGCCTCCACGGTCCCCGACCAGGGGGAGACCCCGACTCCCCGGCTCGCGACCCAGATCCTCCTCGCGGTCGAGGGGGCCCGGCTCGGCAGCCTGTCCCTCGACGGCGTGCCCGTCCAGGTGCTGGAGGCCGATGGCTGGAGCTGGCACGCGGCGGACGGTCTCGCCCGGGTGACGTGCCACCTGATCGAGTGGGAGGCGCTCCTGCTGACCTGGGAGGGCCGCCTCGACGAGGAGGCGCTGGCCGAGGGGCTGGCGCTCGCGGAGCGGCTCACGGAGCGGCTCGAGCTCGTGGGCCGGACCGTGATCGGCGATTGGCGGGGGGCGCAGCCGCCCGACCCGGCCACGACCCGGCTGCTGCAGGCGGCCGCGGCGGCCCACCGGACGGCCGGGCGGCTGCTGGTCGTCGTGGCGGGCGATTCCCCGGCGGTGCGCACACCCCTGGCCCGGCTCCGGACCTGGTTCGGTGGGGCCGAGCGCCCGCCGCAGGTCGCGACCCTCGACGAGGCCTGGCGGCTGCACTGCCAGGGGCGCGGGCAGGTGGCCACCCGCGTGCATCCCTGGCGCCCCGCGCTCGAGGCCCTGTCGCTCCGGCGGGGCGAGCAGGAGGACCTCCTCGCCCAGCACCAGCGCTCCCTCAACATGCTCATGGACTTCATCGGCGAGATGAGCTGGGACACCGCCTCGCCCGGTCCGGTCCGGTCCTCCCTGCAGCCACCGATCCCCGAGGCGCGGGCGGTGATGGCCGCGTTCCAGAGCATCTGGAACGACCTCATCGAGGTGCTGGCCGCGCGGGACCGCCAGGCTGCGGAGCTGTCGGCAGCCCGTCAGGCCGCGGAGCAGAGCGCGAAGGCGCGCCGGGAGTTCCTCTACGTCGTCAGCCACGAGCTGCGCACCCCCCTGACCGCGATCACGGGCTTCACCGAGCTGCTGGAGCTCAGCGAGCTCGACCCGGCGCAGCAGCACCAGCTCGCGGCCATCGGGCAGGCGGCCCAGCGGCTGCGCCGGCTCGTCGACGACCTGATCGACTTCGCCGGGATGGATTCCGACCGGCTGAAGCTGCAGCCGGCGCCCTTCGAGCTACCGGCGACCCTCCGGGAGCTCGTCGAGGTCTTCGGGCGGCGGGCCCGGGACAAGGGGCTCGACCTGCAGCTCGAGCTGCCGGTCACGACGCCGCGCTGGGTCGAGGGGGACGTCCAGCGTTTCGTCCAGGTGCTGTCCAATCTGCTCGACAACGCGCTCAAGTTCACCGCGGCCGGCCGGATCCAGCTCCAGCTCGTGCTGGAGACGCCGCCCTGGGTGCGGCTGAGCGTCAGCGACACCGGGCGGGGCATCTCGCCGGCCGACCGGGAGCGGATCTTCGAGCGCTTCGAGCGGGCCAGCTCCGGCTCGGGCGAGATCTTCCCGGGGCTGGGGCTGGGGTTGTCGATCACGCGGCACCTGATCCAGCAGATGGGCGGGGAGATCCGGGTCGACAGCGAGCTGGGGCAGGGCAGCACCTTCTCCTTGCGGCTGCCCTTGCCCGCGGTCACCCCGCTCCGCCGGGCGCCCACCCTCACGCCGGCCTCCCGCCCCCTCGCCGGGCTGAGCCTGCTGCTGGTGGAGGACGATCACCCCTGCCGGGAGCTGGCCCGCGCCGAGCTCGAGGGGCTCGGCGCCCGGGTGACGGAGGCCGTGGACGGCGCCCAGGCCCTGGAGTTGCTGGCCACCGACCAGTTCGATCTGGTGGTGCTCGATCTCCAGCTCCCGCGAGTGGACGGCTTGACCGTGGCGCGCACCTTGCGGCACCGGGAGGGCTCGCGCCGACGCACGCCCATCCTGACCCTGACCGCCCACGCCCTGGAGGCGGTCCGCTGCCAGGCCCTGGCGGCCGGCGTCGACGCCTTCTTGCCCAAGCCGGCCGGTGCCGACCTGCTCGCCCGGACGATCCTGGAGCTGCTCGGCGGTCGGGAGCGAACGCCCACTCCGGCCGACGTCCCGGCAGCGCCAGCGCTCGCCCCGGCAATCCCGGCAGTCCTGGCGGTCCCGGCGGTCCCGGCGGTCCCGGCGGTCCCGGCGGTCCCGGCGGTCCCGGCGGTCCCGGCGGTCCCGGCGGTCCCGGCTGCCCCGTGCGCCCCGGCGCCCGCAGCCGTCCCGGTCGTGCCGGTCGCGACGTCCGCCCCCGCCGCGCGGCCCGGGACCTCCTCCCCGGCCGCGAGTGCGGCCTCCTCCCACGTGCTGGTGGTGGACGACGAGCCCCTGGTCGCCGACGTGCTGTGCTCCATGCTCACGGCGGCTGGCTACCGCGTCAGCCGGGCCGCGGACGCGGCCACCGCGCTCCGGTTGCTCGGCCTGCCGGACGATCCCGTCCAGGTCGCGCTGGTCGACCGCCGGCTGCCGGGGATGAACGGCAGCCACCTGCTGCGCGCCTTGCGCCAGCTCGACCCGCGGCTGCAGGCGGTCCTGATCTCGGGCGAGCCCCCGACCGACGAGGAGCGGGCCCAGCACCCGGACGTCCCCTTCTTGCTCAAGCCCATCACCATGCCAGACCTCCTCGCCACGGTGCGCCGGGCGCTGAGCTTCGCGGACGCGGCCGCCGCCCCCCCTTCCTGAGGTCCGCGGTCGCGTGCGGGTCCCCGGCGCCGGCTCGCGCGCCGAGGTAGCCCTTGCCTCCTGGCCGATCGTCCGGCACAAAGACGCCAGGCCTCAGCCAGGAGGGATCGATGGCCAAGCTGCTTCCCCAGGTGCTCAAGGGGTTCCGGGACTACCTCCCCGAGGTGATGATCCCGCGTCAGCGGATGCTGCGGACGATCGCCGAGGTCTTCGAGCGCTTCGGCTTCGTCCCCCTGGACACGCCGGCCCTCGAGTACGCGGAGCTGCTCACCGGGAAGTACGGCGACGAGGGCGAGGGGCTGCTGTACCGCTTCGCGGACCATGGCGGTCGCCAGATCGCCTTGCGCTACGACCTGACCGTGCCCCTGGCCCGGGTCATGGGGGGCCACCCCGAGCTGCCGATCCCCTTCAAGCGCTACCAGATCGGGCCGGTCTGGCGCGCCGAGAAGCCGGGGCGGGGCCGGTTCCGGGAGTTCTCCCAGTGCGACGTGGACATCGTCGGCTCCACCAGCATGGTCGCGGATTTCGAGTGCCTCCAGGTCGACGCCGCGGTGCTGCGTGCGCTGGGGCTCGAGCGCTTTCGCATCCGGGTCAACAACCGCAAGCTGCTCGACGGCATCCTCGAGCACCATGGCTGCACCACGCCGGACCGGGTGGTCGCCACCCTGCGCGCCGTCGACAAGCTCGAGAAGGCCGGCCAGGAGCCCGTGATCGCCTTGCTGGTGCAGGAGGCGGGCTGGGACGCAGCCGCGGCCGCGGACTTGCTGCAGCAGCTCGCCGGGTCGACCCTCGACTTCCCCTTCACCAACCCCCGGCTGGAGGAGGGGCGGCAGGAGCTGTCCCAGCTCTTCACGCTGGCCGCCCGGGTCGGGATCGAGCCCTACCTCGGCCTCGACCTGACCATCGCCCGGGGGCTCGACTACTACACCGGGACGGTCTTCGAGACCTTCCTCACGGACCTGCCCGGCTTCGGCTCGGTGATGAGCGGGGGTCGCTATGACGGGCTCGTCGGCCTGTTCCGGTCCCAGCCGCTGCCCGCGGTCGGCATCTCCCTCGGGGTGGACCGGCTGCTCGCGGGGCTGACCGAGCTGGGGCTGCTGCCGCCGGTGCGGAGCACCGCCCGGGTGCTGCTGGCCGTCTTCGGCCCCGAGACCCTCGGGGAGACCCTGCTGGTGGCCGCGGAGCTGCGGGCGGCGGGGATCCCCACGGAAGTGTTCCCGAGCGAGGGCGGCAAGCTGGGCAAGCAGTACAAATATGCAGATCAGAAGGGGATTTCAGTCGTCGGGCTGGTGGGCCCCGAGGAGCAGACGGCGAACACCGTCAAGCTGAAGGTGCTCGCGGACCAGCGCGAGCTGACCGTGCCGCGAGCCGCGCTGGTGAGCGAGGTCCTGGGGCTGCTTCAGGGCTGATCGGCCCAGCGCTGGACCCACAGCTCCACCCGCCGGCCGGAGTCGGCCGAGATCACCCGATCGTCCAGCTCGCCCCCCGCCGCGCTCTTCTCGACGGTCTCCCAGCTCCCCCGGGTGACCTTCATCCGGATCTCGGTCCCCTTGGGGAAGGGCACGTCGGCCCCCCAGACCCCGGGGAAGAGCGGCTCCAGGGCCAGGCCGGCCGGATCCCAGCTCCCCAGCTCGGCCGGGCTGCCCGCGAGGAAGACGGGACCCGCGGCCGGGGTCCCCGCGGGGACGTGGATCACGAAGGCGAGGGTGGCCCAGTCGGCCTCGCTGGCCACCACCGGGACCCGGCGCTCGGCCGTCAGCCCCGCGGCGGTGGCCTGCAGCCGGGTCTCGCCCGCGGCGACCCCGACCAGCGTCCCCGCTCCCTGCAAGCGGGCGACGTCCGGGGCGGAGGAGGACAGGGCCACCTCGTCCAGGGGGAGGGTCAGCTCGAGGGGTCCGGGATAGGCGGCCTCCACCGCCAGGGCGGTCTCCCGGCCGACGCCGACGGGGGTGACGTACGCGCGCAGCCGCAGCGTCTCGGGTGCGGGCGGCGGCAGCTCGCCCCAGAGGAAGGTCAGGATCGCGGGCAGGCGGTAGGCCCAGGAGGCCTCGTTGTGCTCCGCGTGCAGGGCCTCCAGGCAGCCGACGTCCTCGCCGAAGGTCAGGCCGCCGGCCAAGAGCTGCCCGCAGAGGGTGCGGCTGTCGTCGACCATGTAGACCATGCCGTCGCCGTCGTCGTCGAGGCGTCCTCCCTCCTCGGTGCCCGAGTCGTTGCCCTCGTCGGTGCCCGCGTCGATCCAGAGGCGGGCGCCGGCGCGCCAGTCCGCGAGGAGCGCGTCGGTCCAGCCGAGGGCCTCCCAGCCGTTCCACCACAGGGAGGTGGAGATCGCGCCGACCCGCCCGAAGATCCGGGGGTGTTCCCGGAGCAGGTACAGGGAGACGAGCCCGCCGAGGGACGAGCCCGCGACCCCGGTGTCGAGGCGGCCGCAGCGGGTGCGGGTGACCGCGTCGACCCAGGGCTTCACCTCCTCCACGAGGAAGCGGGCATAGTTCGCTGCGTCGCCCCCCTCCCGCAGGCTGGGGTCGAAGCTCGGGGTGTACTCCTCGGTCCGGCGTCCGCCGGCGTTGTCGACGCCGACGAGGATCAGGGGCGGGATCACGCCGTCGCGGACCAGCGCGTCCGCGGCCTCGTCCGCCTGCCACTCGACCCGGAACGCGGCCCGGCCGGCGTCGAAGAGGTTCTGCCCGTCGTGCAGGTAGAGGACCGGGTAGTGCTTCGCGGGCTCCCGGTCGTACTCCTCGGGGAGCAGCACGGTGATCGTCCGGGTGCCCGGGAGGAAGCGCGAGGGGAAGGACCGGCCCAGCAGGTAGCGCCCCTGACGCTCGGCGGGCACCTCGGGGAAGGGGGTGGCGGAGGGCAGGCAGCCCAGCTCCGGCTCGCCCTCGCCTTCCCCCTCGGTTCCTTCGCCCTCTCCTTCGGTCCCTTCGCCCTCCCCCTCGGTCCCTTCGCCCTCTCCTTCGGCTCCTTCACCCTCCCCCTCGGTCCCTTCGCCCTCCCCTTCGGTCCCTTCGCCCTCCCCTTCGGTCCCTTCGCCCTCGCCTTCGGTCCCTTCGCCCTCCCCCTCGCCTTCGGTCCCTTCGCCCTCGCCCTCCCCGTCGGCCTTGCCGCCCTCGCCCTCGCCCTCGCCCTCGCCTTCTTCGCCCCGGGACGCTGGCGTCTCGCTGCAGCCCGTGAGCCCGAGCAACCCGAGCAGCCCGCCGAGCAGGATCGCCGAGCCCGCGTCGTATCTCCTGAGCCGAACACGCATCCCGAGCCTCCTCTCCGTCTTTCCCCCGAGAACCTAGCGGGTCTGGACCGTGGGGACAACCCGCAGCGCGCGGCAGCCTGCTGCTGGGCCCTGCGGACGCGGTCGTTGACCCGGGGCGAGGCGCTCCCTACTCTGACGGAGGTGTCCGAAAGGCCTCGTCCCCGTCGCCGATCCGGCCGCCTGCCGGTTCGCCGCCGCAAGGCGGAGGGTTGCGTCCATGATCGTTCGTCCTGGGGCTCTCACGGTCCTCCTCGTCGTCCTGGCAGCCATCGGGCTCGTCGGCTGCGCGTCCAGCGAGGAGGGTCGTCCGCGGGCCGATCTCGGTCCGGTGGAAGGGGAGGACGCCGGCCCGGGCGACCTCGCGGTGGCGGATCTCGGCCCCACGCCGGATCAGGGCAGCGGGCTGATCCGCTGCACGACCAAGGAGGACTGCCCGGGCGTCCTGATCTGTGGGCCCGACCAGTACTGCCGCGTCGAGTGCTGGGTCACCGGGGACTGCCCGCCCGGCCTGGCCTGCGTCGGGCAGCGCTGCGTCGCGGACCGGGATCGGGACGGGGCCGACGACCTGCACGACAACTGCCCCGACGTCGCCAACCGCAACCAGCGCGACGCGGACGACGACGGCCTGGGTGACGTCTGCGACGACGACCTCGACGGGGACGGCCTCGTCAACGGCCAGGACAACTGCCCGCAGATCGCCAACGCGGACCAGCAGAACACCGATCGCGACCTCGCCAACAAGCCCTGCGGTGACTTCACGAGCTGTCCCGCGGGGGGCTGCGCGGTCGGCTGCCAGCCGCAGCCGTCCGCGACCTGCGACGATTTCTGTCGCAGCCTCGGGGGGAGCTGCAGCAGCTACGTCTACGTCCTCGGCGCGAGCGGCTGCACCGGGGGCTGCCCCGAGCCGTGGGTCGAGGAGTGCTGGGACCGGGTGTGCGGCCAGCTCGTGAACGCCGACTGCCAGACTCCCATCGGCGCGCAGATGGACGGGCGCTGCGTCTGCGTCGGCGGCGGCGGCGGCGGCGACCGTCACGGCGATGCCTGCGACAACTGCCCCCGGGTGAACAACGAGGATCAGGCCGACGTCGACGGGGACGGCATCGGAGATGCGTGCGAGGATCAGGACGGGGACGAGGTCCCCGATCCCGGCGACAACTGCCCCGCGGTCGCCAACCCCGACCAGCGGGACTGCGACCGGGACGGCCGGGGCGACCTCTGCGACGACGACCCCGACGAGGACGCGGACGGCGCGCCCGATCCGTGCGACGTCTGCCCCGTGGTCGCGGATCCCCAGCAGCGGGATCGGGACGGCGACAAGGTGGGCGACCTCTGCGACAACTGCCGGCAGGTCAGCAACCGCGCTCAGGCCGACGCGGACGGGGACGGCATCGGCGACGCGTGTGACGACGGGGACGGGGACGGGGTCATCGATGGCCAGGACAACTGCCCCACGGTCGCCAACCCCGGGCAGGCCGACTGCGATCGGGACGGTCGCGGCGATGCGTGTGAGGACGATCCCGACACCGACGGGGACGGGTTCTTCGACCCCTGCGACAATTGCCCGACGGTCGCCAACCCCGGACAGGAGGACGAGGACGGCACGTTCTCGTGCCTGGAGCACCTGGACGTCTTCCCGGGCTGGGCCGCCGATTGTCGAGGCGGGTGTGGTTTTTCTTGTGATTTCATGGGGATGACGTGTGACGACATCTGCCGGGGGTTCCTCGGTCGGGCGTGCGTGGCCGCGTACAGCTTCACCGGCGGGGGCTGCGAGCCGTGTCCCGCCGCGGAGCAAGAGCAGCTCGTCGACTGCTCCGAGATGCACTGGCGTGCCGGCTATCGCTGCGTCTGCGAGGGCATGAGCGCCGGCGACGGGGTCGGTGACGCCTGCGACAACTGTCCGGGATACGACAACCCGGGCCAGGAGGATGGGAACGACAACGGCGTCGGCGACGTCTGCGAGGACAGCGACGGTGACGGGGTGCGCGACGACGACGACAACTGCCGGGCCGTGTTCAACCCGTCCCAGAGCGACTGCGATCGCGACGGCAAGGGCGACGCCTGCGACACCACCCCGGACGGGGACGGGGACGGCGTGGCGAACCTCTGCGACGTCTGTCCGACGGTCCCCGACCCCTGGCAACGAGACGAGGACGGCGACCGCGTGGGGGACCTCTGCGACTGTTGCCCCCAGGTCGCCGATCCGGCCCAGGCGGACCGGGACGGGGACCGGCTCGGGGACCTGTGCGACGACGGCGACGGGGACGGGGTGGTGGACGGGCTCGATCTCTGTCCCGACGTCCCCGACCCGGCCCAGGTCGACTGCGATGGCGACCGGATCGGCGACGCCTGCAGCGGTCAGTCGGACGGGGACGGGGACGGCGTCTCCGATCGGTGCGACAACTGCCCCGAGCACCCCAACCCGGACCAGGCCAACGCGGACGCGCAGCGCTTCGCCTGCGCCCACGGGGTCCCGTGCGGGGAGACCGCGTGCGTCCTGGGCTGCGACGAGTCCCCGGCGCGGCTGTCGTGTGATCAGGTTTGCTCCCGGAGCGGCGGTCGTTGCCTCATGGCTTACGTGGCCGAGGACCCCGACTGCGCGGCCGCCTGCGGCACCTCGACCTGGGCCGTCGGCTGCAGCAACGTGGTCCGGGAGGGGATGATCGTCGAGTGCTTCTGCGCGGCCGACGTGGGCGATGCCCGGGGCGACGTCTGCGACAACTGCCCCCACGTGCGCAACCCCGATCAGGCCGACTGCGACGGGGACGGTGTCGGCGACCTCTGCGACCGCGACCGGCCCGGTGCGGCCGAGGTCTGCGACGGCCGCGACAACGACTGCGACGGGGAGGTCGACGAGGTCGCGGATGGCGACCGGGATGGGGTGGCCGGGCTGCGCTGCGGGGGGACCGACTGCGACGACGACGACCCCCTCGTCAAGCCCGGCGGGTTCGAGTCGTGCAACGGCCAGGACGACGACTGCGACGGCCTGACCGACGAGGAGACCGATGCGGATCGGGACGGCCACGACGGCATCCTCTGCGGGGGCGACGACTGCGACGACACCCGGGCCGACGTCCACCCGGGCCGGGAGGAGGACTGCTGGAACGAGGTCGATGACGACTGCGACGGGGTGGTCGACGGCTGCTTCTTGCGCGAGGAGCGGGAGCCCAACAACACCCCGGTCCAGTGCAATCCCGTGGCCGTGGACAGCGAGCTCACCGGCGTCCTCTTCCGCGACGTGGACGTGTTCTGCCTCGAGCTGGCCCGGGGGCAGACGATCTCCATCGACTTCGAGATCCTCCGGCTGGGCTCCGACTGCGACGGCTACGCCTTGCTGTTCGGCCCCGATCAGGAGGAGATCCACTGGGAGAGCGACGACTGCCAGGAGCTGGACCCCGGTGGCGTGTTCACCGCGCCCGTGGCCGGCACGTTCTACCTGCAGCTCTCCGAGTGCTGCGAGGGAGAGGTCTGGGGGGCCGACGCAGCCTACCGGCTGCTCGTGACCAGCGGCAACGACATCGTCTGTTGGCGCGGCGAGGACTGGTGAGCCGCGGCCTCCCCGTGGGCGGCCGCCGGGCGCCCCGTCGTCGCCGACCGGCGGTGAGGGGGCGCGCGATCTCTTGACTCCCCGAGCTTTCATGGCTATGGGGGCGCCACCGAGTCGGCGATCGTTGCCCCCGCGGCAGCGAGGTTGTTCCAGTAAGTGGCCCTGGTGGCCGCACATTCCGGAGAGGATGCGATGCGAACCGTGAGCGAACTGGTGGGGTTGAATCGGCGGGGCTCGTTGCTCCTGCTCGGGGCTCTCTCGCTCGTGCTGACCGTCGGCCTCTTCGGCACCGGCTGCGCGAGCAGCGAGGCGATCCCCGGTGACGAGGGTGAGGGCGAGGGCGAAGAGGGTGAGGGTGAGGGCGAGGGCGCCGAGGGCGAGGGTGCCGAGGGTGAGGGCGAGGGTGAGGGCGAGGGCGAGGGCGAGGGCGTGGCGGTGTGTGATCCCGCGACCAAGCCGAGCTGTCCAAAGGATCCCGACCACCGCTGCCAGGTCGTCGAGCCGACCTGCGAGGACGGCGAGTGGTCGAGCTGCGTCGACGCACCCAACGCCGGGGCCGAGATCTGCGACGGGATCGACAACGACTGCGACGGCGTCGTCGACGTCACCGGCACCACCCCGGCCCACTGTCCGCCCACCGAGCACGCGGCGTCGGCGCTCTGCCGTCAGGGGGAGTGCGTCATCGCCGGCGACTGCGACCGGGGTTACGGCGATGCCGACGGGGACTACGCCAACGGCTGCGAGTGCCGGATCTCCCGCAACGGCGAGGAGGCCTGCGACGGCGTGGACAACGACTGCGACGGCGAGACCGACGAGGACCTGACCGCGCCCCTGGCCGACAAGCAGGCGGGCGTGTGCAAGGGCGTCACCAAGGTCTGCGCGGGCGCGGCGGGCTGGAAGGAGCCCAACTACCGTCAGGACGTGCCGAACTACGAGGCCACCGAGACTACCAAGGACGGCAAGGACAACGACTGCGACGGGCTGGTCGATCCCTTCGGCTTCATCGTCGACCCCGTGGGGTTCGACGTCAACGCTCACTTCCAGCTCTACCACGGGCTGGACGCCGACACCAAGGCGGCCATCGACGAGCTGGCCGAGATGCTCGCCAACCCGGTGGCCCTGTTCATCCAGCGCTACCTCAACTACGTGCCGAGCGATCTGCTGGTGGGCATCCCCTACCCGGACGAGAACGGCAACTGGGCGGTCATCGGTGAGGGGACCGTGCGGACCTGGATCGCCGCGGCGGTCAACAGCGTCGTCGAGGACGCCTTCCGGGACCGGGTCGGGGACGAGACCTACGAGCGCTACCTCGCGGCGGGCGACAGCCTCGTGGCGATGCTCGACGACATGGAGGTCGAGTCCGTGCTGACCCTCGAGCAGCTCGACGACACCCCCTCCCGGGGCCGCACCCTCTGGAAGCGGTTCGCCATCTCCTCGCCCGTGTTCTGCGCGACCCAGGTGGTCGGCTGCGAGCGGCGTGAGATCCAGGTCGCGGGCATCGACGGGCTCGATGCGCGGGCCGACATGGACGTCACCTGGACGCGGGAGGGCGGGCTCGATCTGGAGCCCTACGTGCTGGCGGTCGACTTCTACACGATGATGCGGCTGATCATCGCCCAGACCCTGCTGCCGGCCATCCCCCGGGACGTCGACGAGATCTGGCCGGTGGACCTGATGGCCGACCTGGTCGACTGCGAGGGCATCACCGCGCGGGTCGTGACCTTCATCGCCGACCGCTTCTTCGACATCTCGCCGGCGGCGCAGACCTTCATCAACACCTGGATCGCCCCGGGCGTGAACACCTACTGCGAGCTGGCCCTCGAGAACTGGGGCTCGGCCGCGCAGGCGCAGCTCAAGAGCCTCGATGAGCGGGAGTCGACCCTGAGCCTGGACGACGTGGGCACCCTCAGCCACCCGGCGCGCAGCGGGCTGTTCGATGCCATCACCGGCGGGACCTCCCGGGCCCAGTGGACCTTCCTCGAGGACCCGGACATCGAGTACCACGGACCGCTCTTCAACGGCACGTTCACCGGCGAGATCCAGCGCGAGCAGGACTAGCTCCCCTCCTCCTTCGCCTCCCCCCTCCCCGAGATCCGACGCCACTCCAGTCGAGAGCAGTAGGCAGACCGCCACGGAGATGCTAAGCTGCCCGGACCACGCATGGCAGCCGGGGTCAGCCGGCTTGCTGGCCGGACCAGGCAGGGAGTCGTGCCCTTGAAGCTGCAAAGAGCGCCCCGGGAGGCCCCCCGACAGCCAGGAGGCCGATCGTCCTGCCTTCTTTGGATTCCTGTTGCTTTCGTGCTACTGAGCTTCGGCCAGATCCCGGTCGTAGCCGGGGAGGAGCCCGCTCCCGCCGCCTCCTTCCTCGGGGATCCGGCGCTGCGCGTCTCGGCCACCTATCAGCGCTGGACCTATCCCGACCTGACCGGCGGCGGAGACGCCCAGGCCGCGCAACCGCTGGAGCTGCTCCTCCTCGGCGACTGGCGCAATCTGGCCCGCCGGCCTTGGCGCCTCTCCTTGCTGGCCCGGGTCGATCAGGACTTCCGGGGTGACGAAGGGACCAGCGGCGACCTGCTCTTCGGCTACGCGGAGGCCTTGCGGCTGGGTGGGCTGTTCGATCTCTGGGCCGGACGACGCGTGCCCCTCGACGGCTCGACCCTCGGCGGTCTCGACGGCGTCTGGGTCGACCTCTCCGGTCTGCGCTGGGGTGGCGCGGGGTTGCACCTCGGCAAGCCGGTCGCCTACAGCGACGAGTCCGCAGCCCCGGCCTGGTCCGTGGGGGCGCGAGCCTGGCTCGACGGCCTGCCCTGGACTCACCTCGAGGTGCGCTACGAGCGCCGGGAGGAGGAGCTGCTGAGCTCTGGCGAGCGCAGCCGGCTGGGCGGCGAGGCGATCTTCTCCTGGTGGGACGATCTGCTGCTGTTTGCCAACGTGGACTACGAGCTCCAGACCAGCACCCTCGAGCGGGCCCGCGCCGGTGGCCGCTACCGGGCGCTGGGCCCCTGGCGAGCCCGGGCCGAGGTCTTCGCCTACGATCCCCTGTTCGATCCGGCCTCGGTCTTTGCCCGCATGGAGTCCGACGGGCACTGGGGGGTGACCGGCCAGGTCGAGCGCAGCCTCGGGAGCAAGGCCAGCCTCACCGGCCGCTGGACGACACGGGTGTTCAAGCGGCACGTGCTCGGGGACTCGCCCACGGCGGATACCCTCGACGACGATCCGACCCACGCCGCGGACCTCGGTCTGATCGTCCGGCCGCGGCCGGCCATCACGGTCCAGGGGGCAGCCGGGGCCACGGCCAGCGAGGAGGGGGCGGCCCTGCTCGCGAGCCTGGAGGGTGGCTGGGTCTACCAGCCGCTGGACCTCTCCTTGCGGCTGGGCGGCTATCTCAACGCGCACGATCGGCGCTTCGGCGACCCGAGCGGCATCCTCGAGCTCTTCGGCGAGACGGGCTCCGGGATCCAGCGCAACCTGGCCACGGGGGCGTGGGTCGACGTCGCGCTCGCCCCCCTGCCCTACCTCTCCTTCGCCCTGCGCGGCGAGGGCTTCCGGGATGAAACGGCCGACCAGAGCTACCGGCTCCTGGCCCGCGTTGCGGGGTATCTCTTCTGATGCGCCCGATCACACTCTCCCGCCTCTGGCTCGTGCTCTCCCTGGTGCTGGGACTCGTCCTCGCCTGGGGACCGGTCCTGGCCCAGACCGGCGATCCCGCGCCCGCGTCCTCGCTCGTGAAGAAGGGGGGCAAGAAGGCCGGCGCCGCGGCGGCCAAGGACGCGGCCAAGAAGGGCAAGAAGGGCAAGAAGGGAGCGAAGAAGGCGGCGGCCACGCCGGCGGCGGAGGAGGGCGAGGAGGAGGCCGCCTCCCCGGCGAAGCCGTCCGCGACGCCGCCGAAGCAGAAGGCGGCGGCCACGCCGGCGGACGAGGAGGACGGGGCCGCCTCCCCGGCGAAGCCGGAGGCCGTGAAGCCAGCGAAGAAGGCGGCGGCCACGCCGGCAGCGGATGGCGAGGAGGAGCCCGCCTCCCCGACGAAGCCGGAGGCCGAGAAGCCAGCGAAGAAGGCGGCGGCCACGCCGGCGGCGGAGGATGCGGACGAGGCCGCCTCCCCGGCGAAGCCGTCCGCGACGCCGCCGAAGCAGAAGGCGGCGGCCCCGCCGGGCCGGGACCAGACCGATCCGGATCTGGTCGAGCTCCCCCCTGCGGCGCCGCGGCCGGCGGGCAGGTCCGGGGTCCCCGGGGCTGGCGAGGCCGCGGTGCCCAAGCTGGATCGGCCAGCGGCCCCGGCGGTGGACGAGGCTGCGCGCCCGACGGTGGACGAGGCTGCGCACCCGACGGTAGATCAAGCTGCGCGCCCGACGGTAGATCAAGCTGCGCGCCCGGCGGTGGACGAGGCTGCGCGCCCGGCGGTGGACAAGGCCCCCGCGACACCGGCGCCGATCGTCCCCGGGGAGACGCGCTGGACTACGACGCCGCAGCCCCTCCTGCCGCGACCGGGCCCCGTCCTCTCGCCGGTGGTCTATCCCCCGCAGCGGTACTCCGTGCGGATGGGCCATGGCAGCCACGTGAAGGACATGGAGCTGACCTGCGTGCAGTGCCACCGGCCCGTGCTCTCCAGCCGGACCACCGCCCAGCGCAGCCTCCCCAACCACCTGCCCTGCCAGGATTGCCACAGCAGCGCGGACCCGCAGAAGAACGAATGCGCCCAGTGTCACCGGGACACGGAGCCCGGGGGGCCGGTCGCCGCGCTGGTCCCGCCGGCGCGGCTGCACTTCAGCCACCGCAGCCACCTCGCGCGGCAGCTCGCGGTCGCGGAGTCGACCTTGCCCGAGGTCGAGCCCTTCTTCCCCCTCGGGGAGACCACCTACGGGCAGTACTTCGCGTCCTGGAAGCTGCCGGCCGCGGTGACGGATTTCCAGGTGCCCGATGGGCTCTGCCTGAGCTGCCACGCCAATGGCAACGCGGCCGGCGTCGACGAGCGGGTCGGCTTGCCGAGCATGTACCAGGGGTGCTTCACCTGCCACGACGAGGTCCAGGCCCCTCGCCGCTGCGACCTCTGCCATCCCCAGGCCCCCGACGCCCCCCTGCGTCTGGGCGGGCGGGGCTTCCGGGAGCAGGGGCTGGTCCCCCGCTCCCATGACCAGGGCTGGTTGACCGGGCACCGTGACGAGGCCCGCTTCGCCGCGGCGAGCTGCACCGCCTGCCACCAGCGGGCCGACTGCCTCGACTGCCACGAGGGGCGACGCTACCCGGGCTTCCACCCGGGCAACTGGCTGCTCTCCCACGGGCTGGCCCAGCGCACGCAGGCCACGCAGTGTGCGAGCTGCCACCAGTCCGACCAGTGCCGCGCGTGCCACCAGCAGCGGGGGGTCACCCAGGACGCCTTCGCCCAGCCCTCGCTGATGTTCCACCCCGCGGGCTGGACGGTCGAGCGCAGCCCTCGCTTCCACGGGATCGCCGGGCGGCGGGACCTCGTCTCCTGCATCGCCTGCCACCGGGAGCCCGACTGCGCCCGGGGTACAGGATGCCACCAATGATCACCGACCTCCGGGAAGCCCTCCGGCGGCTCCTGCTCGCCGGGATCCTCGTGACCCTGGGCGGTGCCGTCGCCTGCTACCAGCCCAGCGATCGGGCGCTCTACCCTGGATCCGACGTCTCCCTGCCCGACCTGGGGCCAGAAGGGGACGTCGGCCCCGACGGCGGGGGTGGGGTCACCACCGACATCCTGCTGCTCTACAAGCAGGAGTGCGAGATCTGCCATCCGCAGTTCGGCGCGGTGGCGGGGCTCGGCCCGGAGCTGAAGGACGCCTTGCGCCACCACAGCCGGCAGGAGGTGACGCGGGTCAACCGCCACGGCGCGGGGGAGATGGCCTCCCTCGCGGAGCGGATCACCGATGAGCAGGCCGAGAAGCTGACCGATCTGCTCGAGTCCCTGTACGGCAGCGGCTTCGAGCCCCCGGAGGCGGGGGACGTCACCGCCGGCGAGGGGCTCTTCGCGGCGAGCTGCGGGGAGTGCCATCCCGATGGTGGGGCCAGCGAGCAGCTCGTCCCCGAGATCGCCGCGACCGGTGGGCTCGTCTCCGAGGCCTTCCTCGACGCCTTGCTGCAGCGCGCGATCGGCACCATGCCGCTCGTCGAGGCCACCGCCGCCGAGCGGGCCGCGACGATCCGCGTGCTGCGGGCGGTCGCCACGGACTCCGTGGTGCCGGCCGCGGACCAGGCCATCTTCGACCAGCGCTGCAAGGGCTGCCACGCCGACAACGGCCGCCAGCGGATGCGGGCCTCGGTGGTCAGCGAGGGCGGCTTCCTCTCCCTGCCGGCCATCCGCACCTTGTGTGTCGATGGGCAAGGTGAGATGCCCGAGGTCCTCCCCGAGCTCAGCGACCAGGAGGCCCTCGATCTGCGCAGCTACATGGCCTCCGTCGTGCCCCGGCGCGCGCTCCCCGGAGAGTGGCCCCCCCGTCGGCTCGACCCGGCCTTGCCCGGCTACCAGGAGCGCGGGCCCGTGGTCTACGCCACTCGCTGCCAGTCGTGCCACGGCCCGTACGGCGCCGGCCTGCCCAAGCTCTGGCCGCATCTGCGGGATGCGGGCTACCTGCACAGTGTGCTGTACTTGAAACAATTCACCCAGAACGGCGGCGGCGAGATGCCGGGCTTCCCCGAGCTCACCGACGCGCAGCTCACGGAGCTCGCCGAGTACCTCGAGGCCCTCAGCGTCGAGGTGCGTGAGGACGGGCCCGTGGTCCCGGACAACGCCCTCTTCCGGCAGCACTGCGAGGGCTGCCACTTCGCGGGGGGGCGCGCGGCCGGCTACGTCTCCAACCTCCGGGATGCGGGCAAGGACATCAGCACCTCCCGACTGCGCAAGGTCTTGCTCGAGGGCTACGGCTCCATGCCCGCCAGCGCGCTGTCCAACTCCGAGCTGATGGACCTCGTGGCCTTCTTCCAGGACGGGCTGGCCTCACCGCTGCCGACCGAGCCGGACAAGGCAGCGGCCCGGGCCGTCTTCGGTAGCCAGTGTGAAGAGTGTCACGTGCAGGGTGGGCTGCTCACCCTGGGGGTGCCGGGCGTCGGCAGCGTCATGGGGCGGGCCAGCTCCGCGTTCCTCGCGGACGTCGTGACCGCGGGCCTCGGCTGGATGCCGCCGATCCCGAGCGCGGTCGGCAGCCTGGCGTCGCTCGAGCAGGGGCTGCGCCAGGCCGCCGCAGGGCAGGCCGTCGCCCCCGCGAGCCAGACCGTCTACGACGCGCAGTGCGCGCGCTGCCACCTCGACATCCGCCTGACCGACGCCCAGCAGGCGGTCGCCTCGCCCACCGTGCTGACCACCGTCGGCGGCCGGCTCTCGCCGGCCTTCATGGACGCCCTGCTGACCGGGCTCGGCGCCATGCCGGCCGTGCCGGGGGTCACGGGGGGGGACGCCTCCTTGCGGGCCTTCTACGACGAGGTGGCCGGTGCCGCCGTGAGCTCGGCCGGGCTCGCCTCCGCGCTCGACCTGCCCACCTCCCGCCTCCGCTTCGACGCGCTGTGCGGCGGGTGCCACCAGGAGGGCGGACTGGCCGAGGCCCGGCTCCCCAAGCTCGCCCAGAAGCTGCGCTTCCTCTCCAACGCCTACCTCGAGGGCTTCCTGGCCGCGTCCGATCAGTACGGGGTCATGCCGCCCATGACCTTCACCCTCCCCGAGAAGGCCTTGATCCTCGGCTACTGCAGCAGCATCCGGGCCCGCTCGGCCCCGACCGCGGAGCAGACCGCGGCCTACACGGCCCGGTGCGCCTACTGCCACCCCCTCGCCGAGTCGGCGGCGCCCATCGCGGTGCCACCCTTGACCTCCACCGGCGCCCGGCTCAGCCGCAAGGCGGTGGTCGAGCTGAGCCAGCGCGGGATCGGCGAGATGGTCCCCGCGTACCAGGCCAGCGGCCAGCCCCCCACGGAGGACCAGGTCGCGGAGACCTTCCCCCAGCTCTCGTGGCTGGCGACGCAGCAACCCAAGCCCTACACCGTGCGCCCCCTCGACCCGACCCTGATCGCGCAGGGCAAGACGATCTACGCGGGGGCGTGCTCGATCACCAACTGCCACGCCGCGGGTGGCCCCTCCTACCTCCAACCCCAGGAGCTCGACGGTCTGCCCTACGTGCCCCTCGAGGGGCTCTCCGCGGAGCTGCTGCGTGCGGTGACCCGCAAGGGGCTGGGGACCATGACCTACGGTCTGTCCGAGCGGGACCTCCCCGAGCCGGACCTCGCGGCCGTCGTCGAGTACATGCTGGCCCTCGGGCAGGGGCAGAACCCGTGAAGGCGGGCGTGAGCAGGACCCGGTGAGCGAGCGGGAGCCGGCCGGGTCGACCTTCTTCGCCGCCGACGTCTGGGACGGTCGTGGCTGCGGGCCGGTGCTGTGGGGCGCACCTTACGATCGGACGACCGCGGACCGCCTCGCCGGATCCCGGCTGGCGCCGCAGGCGCTGCGCCTCGCGAGCCAGCAGCTCCCCTTGCTCCGGGGGGGCGCCGGTGAGCCCCCGCGGGGCTGGTATAGCTGCGCCCTGGCCCGTCCGCTGCTGACGGGCGTCGAGCTGTACGACGGCGGCGATCTCCCCTTGCCGGCCGGGCTCGGCGAGGAGCAGGTCGACGCGCTCGTGGCCCGGCAGGCCGCCACCATCGTCGGGGCAGGCGCCCTGTCCTGCCTCGTCGGCGGCGAGCATGCCCTCACCCGGGCTGCCCTGCGCGGCGTGGCCGCGGCCTGCGGGGAACCGCTGACCCTGCTCTTCTTCGATGCGCACCCCGACTGCGGGCTCTCCCACTGGGGCGGCAGCTATCCCCGGGACGCGTTCGTGGACGGGATCCTCGCGGACGGCACGGTCGCCACCCTGATCCAGGTGGGGGTGCGGGACCTCGTGCACCCCGGTCTCGCCGGCCCGCCGGCGGGGGTGCTCCAGCTCTCGCCACGGGCGGCGCGGCGGCTCGGGCCCGCCGGGCTCGCGGCCCGCATCCCCCGTGGCGTGCCCCTGTACCTCTCCCTCGACATCGACGTCCTCGCCCCCGAGGTGGCGCCGGCCACGCGCACTCCGGCCCCGGGAGGCTTCTCCTTCGACGAGCTGCTCGATCTCGTCACGGAGATCGCCGTGCTCCCCGAGCTGCGGGGCCTGGATCTGATGGAGCTCGACCCCGGTCGGGACCGCGCGGGGATGACGGTGGATGCGGCCCTGCAGTTGCTCGTCACCCTGCTCGGGCGGGGCGGGGCGGGCCCCTGAGCCGCGCCGCCGCCCCCGGTCAGAGGTAGAAGGTGAGCGAGACGCCGAAGCTGGTCTCGTCCTCGTCCCCCCCGTCCACCCGCGTCCGCACCCCGAGCTGGATCCCGGCCCGCTCGCTGATGGCCCCCACCCCGAAGCAGAGGAGGTGCGCATCCCGTGCGGGGTGCGCCTCGTAGCCGACCCGCAGGGGATAGGACTGGCCGACGAGGAACTCGAGCCCGCCGTGGTAGGAGAAGCGGTCCGCCCCCGCGAGCTCGGGATCGAAGGTCAGGTCGAAGGCGGCGGTGAACAGCCCGGTGTAGGCGACCCCGAGGCCGTAGCTGCGGGTCTCGCCGACCTCCGTGGCCGGCAGGAGGTTGTGGGCGACGGCCCCGAGGCCGAAGGTCCGGGCGAGCATCAGCAGGACCCCGGCGTCCAGGGAGAGCCCCTGCTCGTCGGCCTGGCCGAGCCAGGTGTACTGGCCCCCCACGCCCACCCAGAGCACGTTGGGGACCGGCGCCAGGCTCAAGGCCAGCCGGGCGTCGTGGTCGTCCGCGTGGTCGGTCACGGGGTGGTAGGTGTAGGCCAGGCCGGCACCGAGCGCGGAGGTCTTGGTGTCGACCACCGAGAGGTGCGCGAGGTCCTCCCCCGCGAGGTCGAGGTAGGCCGCCTCCAGCGAGTAGCCGATCGCGCTCCCCAGGGCCGCGGGGTTGGAGTAGATGGCCCCGTTGCCGCCGCCGTGGCCGCGGAACGCGTCGCCGAGGGCCAGGGGCCGGGTGAGGGTGTCCTGCAGCCCTGCCCGGGCGAGGCCGGGCACCAGCAAGCCCAGCAGCAGCACCCCCCGGGCCACCATCCTTCTCTGCAAGTCGAGCTTCATCCTTCCTCCTCGCGACCGCGTGCGTCGCGGGCCCGAGGATCTATCTACTGCACCTCAGGGGCGGACGGAATGCCTTGCGCTCGTCGCGAAGATACCGACGTCCGGAGCGGCTCCCGGCTTGCCGGGGACGCGCTGGGGAGGTGGTCCGTCGACACGAGGACCGCCCCGGACGCCGGGGACGACCCGCACCGAGGAGAGGAGGCGCGGGCCGCGACGGGTCGGTGAGGGTGAAGAATAATACTACCTTCACCTACCTTGTGGGCAAGGTAGCAGAACATCGCCCGAGGGCCAAAAAAACGCGCGATGCTTTCCTGATATTCGAATAGTATCAAAGGGTTGCGCCGGAGCAGTCGCCCTGCTCGAGTGCGGCCGTCAGCGCCTCCGTGAGCAGGGAGGCGAGCAGGTCGTACCCCGCGGGGGTCAGGTGCAGCAGATCGGGGCGGGCGAGGGCGGGGGAGGATGCGGCCCAGCGGAGGATGCTGCCCGGGCCACCCATGGCCGCCTGCGTGTCCCAGAAGAGGCAGCCGTGCCGGGCCGCGAGCTCGCCCT
>JAVEVO010000326.1:0-2837 GCA_034005005.1 Myxococcota bacterium | reverse complement strand
AGCTGGGGGTCGTGCAGGTTGGTCTGGATCCAGCCACCGAGCCGGAGCAGGCCGTACCCGAAAAGGGGGAGCAGCAAGCCCGCGGCGAGCAAGCGCGCGGCCGGGCCACGGCAGCGGGCGAGGTCCGCCGCGGCGGGGGCGCCGGCGCCCGGCGAGCAGGGGACGCGCCGCGCGGCCAGCCAGTCGAGGAGCACCCGCCCGCCGACGACCGCGAGGACCACCGCCACGGCGGCGGGCAGGACCGCACTGCCGGCGATCGCGAGGCCCACCCAGAGGATCTCGCCGAGCCCCCAGCCGCGGGGCGGCCCGCCCCCGAACACGGCCAGGGCGTCGAGCGCCCCCAGACTCACCCAGGCGCCAAGCCCGAGCAGCAAGGGGCCACCGGGCGGCAGCGGATCGCGGCCGGCGGCCCCCCCGCTGCGCGCCATCTTCAGCCGAGCACCCGCTGCAAGGCGAGGCAAGCCCGCTCCAGCTCCTCGTCCCCGATGTCGTGGTGGGTCACCAGCCGCACCCGCGGGCCGAACGCGAGGGCCTCGACCCCCGCGTCAGCGAGTCGCTGGACCACCTCCCGGGCCGGGAGCCGGGCGTGGGCGAAGTAGACGATGTTGGTCTGCACCGCGGCGAGGTCGATCCGGGCCCCGGGCAGCGCCGCGACGACCTCGGCCAGGCGACGGGCGCGCCGGTGGTCCTCGGCGAGGCGGTCGATCATGGTCTCGAGGGCGACGAGGCCGGGAGCGGCGAGGAAGCCTACCTGCCGCATCCCGCCCCCGAGCACCTTGCGCAGCCGCCGGGCGCGAGTGACGAACGCCCGCGTCCCGCACAGCAAGGCGCCGGCAGGGCAGCAGAGTCCCTTGCTCAGGCAGAAGGCGACCGAATCAGCGGTGGCCGCGAACTGGCTGGCCGGCGTACCCGAGGCGACCGCCGCGTTGAAGATCCGGGCGCCGTCGAGGTGGACGAGGAGTCCGGCTTCCCGGGCGACCGCCCCCACCGCCTGCAGGTGCTCCAGCGGGACCACCACCCCGCCGGCCCCGTTGTGGGTGTTCTCGGTGCAGACCAGGCGGCTGACGGGCTTGTGGATGTCGGGGGGACGGATGGCCTGGCGGATCTGCTCGGGGTCGAGCCGGCCTCCGGGGTCGGGGAGCGGGCGCAACTGGGCCGCGGCGACCCGGGCCGAACCACCGCCCTCGTTGTTGAAGATGTGACAGCCCTCGCCGAGGATCACCTCGTCGCCTGGCTGGCAGTGCGTCGCGACGGCCAAGAGGTTGGCCATGGTCCCTGACGTGACGAAGAGGGCGGCCTCCTTGCCGAGCAGGGTGGCCGCGAGGTCTTGCAGGCGCTCGACGGTCGGGTCGACGCTGACCGCGTCGTCGCCGAGCTCGGCGTCGAGCACGCTGCGCCGCATCGCGGCGGTCGGCTGGGTGACCGTGTCGCTCCGGAGGTCGCAGGAACGCTCGCTCATCGCGGCTCCCATGGCCGCTCCGCGACCCCCGCGTGCTGATTTGCCGTGCGCGCCAGCACGAAGAGCCAGTCGGAGAGGCGGTTCAGGTAGACCAGGATCGCCGGCTCGATCGGCGCGCAGGTCTGCAAGGTGATCAGCCGCCGCTCGGCGCGACGACAGACTGTCCGAGCCGTTTGTAAAATTGCAGCGCACATGCAACCTCCAGGGAGGAGGAAGGTGCGCAAGGGCGGCAAGGCGTCGCTGAGCTGCTGGATCTCCTCCTCGAGGTCGGGGATGGAGGCTGCCGGCAGCGCCGGGAGCGTCGCCAGGTGCCCGGGATCGGGGGTCGCGAGCCGGGCCGCGAGGAGCAGCAAGGTCCCCTGCACGGCGCGCAGCCTCTCCCGCAGCGACTCCGGGAGAGGCTCGGCCGCGGCCAGCGCCATGCCGAGGAGGCTGCCGAGCTCGTCGAGGGTGCCGTAGGCCTCGACCCGGGGGTGGTCCTTGGGGACCCGCGGCCCTCCCCCCAGGCTGGTGCTGCCGTCGTCCCCGCTCCGGGTGAAGAGCGGTCTGCCCGGACGCGCGGCCACGGTCCCTAGGGCAGCAGGCAGAGGGAGCGGCCCGCCACCACGTCGGCCTGGCAGGTGAGGTAGGGCTGCACGCAATCCTGATCCTGGACGCAATCCCGCGTGCAGCGCTCACCGGCCGCGCCGAGGTCGAGGCACTCGTCCTGCTCGCCGTCGCACTTGGGGGCGGAGGTGTGGCAGAGGCCGCCCGTCTCGCCCGTGGGGATCGGCAGGCAGGTCCCCGACCCGAAGTAGAAGAGGCAGTAGGGGAGCGGTTGCGCACACTCGCTCGACTGCTCGCAGGCCTGGGTGCAGAGCCCGGTGGGCCGGCCGAACGCGGGCTCCGCGTTGAGGCAGAGGCCGCTGGCGCACTCGTTGTTGTCATCGGCGCACGCGGCGCCGAACAGCGTGGTGCCCCGCTCGCCGACCAGGCAGTACGCCTCGTCGGCGCTGACCGCCTCGCAGCGCAGGGCCAGGTTGGCGCACTCGTGGTTGCCGAGGCAGGGGAGCGCGCAGACCTTGCGGTCATCCGGCAGGAGCTTGCACTCGCCTTCGGCGCAGAGGTCACCGGCGCCGCAAGCCCCACCAGCCTCTCCCTCACCCGGCAGGTGGCCCTCGCCCTCGCCCTCGCCCTCGCCCTCGCCCTCGCCCTCGCCCTCGCCCTCGCCCTCACCCTCGCCCTCGCCCTCACCCTCGCCCTCGCCCTCACCCTCGCCCTCACCCTCGCCCTCCGCGCCCTCACCCTCCGCGCCCTCGCCCTCCGCGCCCACGCCCTCCGCGCCCTCGCCCTCCGCGCCCTCGCCCTCCGCGCCCTCGCCCACCGCGCCCACGCCCTC
>JAVEVO010000184.1:0-13066 GCA_034005005.1 Myxococcota bacterium | reverse complement strand
GCGGTGCGTCTGGCTGCCCGCGCGCCAGCAGCTCGGCCTCGATCGTGGGGGGACGCAGGATCTCCAGCAGCCGGATCCGGTCGGAGGTCACGAACAGCGCGAGCTCGCGCAGCTCCGTCTGCAGGAAGACCCGACTCCCCTCCCCTTCACCGCCGAGGATCAGCGTCTCCCCGTCGGCTCGACAGCGACCGCGGGTGCCCAGCACGACGGCTCGGTCCAGGTAGAGCAGCACGGGACCCCAGGGATGGCGCCGCAGCTCACCCCACTCCGCCTGCCACCCGACGGGGCTCGACGGCGCAGCAGGCAGGGCTCGCAGCTCGGGGTTGGCCTGCAGCTCGTCGAGCAGCTTTGCATGCTGGTCCCCGCCTCGCACCGGCGCGATGGACTGTCCCCAGCCGATATCACCGAGCGGGGCGAGTAAAACCTCTCCCAGCACGACGAACGAGTCCGCCTCGCCGAGTTCGAGGAGGCTCTGCAGTGTCTTCCCGTCCATCTCGTCGTCCATGCCCTGGCCCATCGTCATGGCTCCTCGTCCGCAGGGACAACGCCCGAGCTGCCCTCGATCTGACGCCTGCGGAGCACCAGCAGACAAGTCTCTCTGCCCAGCGAGGCCTGGGCCGGCGTCAACCGGCCGGCCGCGACCAGCCGGTCGAGCCCCTCCAGCACGGCGAGACGTGCTCGGTGGTGGGCATGGAGCACCCGGTCGCGGATGCGCTTGGCGTCATCTGGACTGGTCTGCGGCGTCAGCCCCTCCTCGACGAGCAGATCGGCCATGCCGAAGCCCGGGGTCAGGCAGACCCGGGTGAGCCCCTGCCACCCTTGCTGCAAGGCCTCCCGGTGGTCGGCGCGCCGCCGGGCCAGCATCTCGGCCAGGGCCTGCTCGAGGATGGTCATTCCCTGCGCCACCAGGGAGACCATGGCCGCGGGTTCTTCCTCTTCTTCGTCCATGGACGCGTCGAGGAGTTGCGCCCGCTGGGCCGCGGCCGCCCCTCGGTCTCGGTGCTCGGGCGCGTCGTCCTCGACGCTGGGGTCCTCGAGGTAGGGTGTCTCCCTGCCGCGCTTTCGCAGGATGCTGATCCAGAAGTTGACCAGCATGATCTGGAGGTAGCTCCGGGCCCGGGCCTCATCGAGATCGGCCGGCAAGCGCCATCCCAGCGCGAAGCGGTCCAGGAGCTTCAGCAGCACCTGCTGGGCCAGCTCCTCCTGGTCTGGCGGCGGGACGCGGTAGATGCGATTGGTGCGGCGCTCCAGCAGCCCCCTCTTGGCATCGCGCCTGAGCAGGGCGGAGAGCTCCAGGGCCGCGGCCTCACGCCTGGCACCGGATTCGTTCTGCAGCAGGCTCAGGGCCTCGAGCGCGTTCATGACCGACCTCCCGCCGCGGCGGGCGCGATCTGCGCGGCAGCCAGCGCAGTGTACCAGCGCTGAGCCTGCTCCCGAGCCCAGCGGGGAGAGAGCTCGTCCCAGGCGGGCTCGAGCCTGGGGACCGACCAGGCCCGGGCGATGGCCGCGCGCGGCTCACCAACCATGGCCAGGGAAGGGAGTTCCCCAGCATCGGACAACGCCGCGGCGACGGCCCGCAGGGGTAGCCCAAGCAGCATGTCGGAGGTGCGCAGCACTCGCTCCAGAGGGGGATTCTTGCGCAAGAGTCCGAAGAGCCGGTTGGAGCAAAGGTCAGCGATCACCAACCCTGGATGGTACTGATGTCCCTTTTCGCGACAGATCCGCCGGGAGCTCGTCCGGGAGACGAGGATCCGCAACAGCTCCTCCCGCTCACCGTGAACGACGCCGCACGGCAAGGGGAAGCGGGCCGCCTCTCCCCAGCAGGCGGCGACCGCCTCCGCGTCCACGGGCCGGTCCTGACCGGCCTTGACCGAACGATAGTACCGGGGGTCGAGCCGGGTCACGAGCAGGCGCGGGGACTCCCGGGAACGGAGGAGGGCCACCACGCGCTCGAGGAGGACGGCGAGCGTGGTGATGAAGGGATCGGGCTCCCCCCGGGCTCCTCCCCCTGGCGATGGCACCTGGACACCCGCAGCGACCAGGTAGCAGCGCCTAGGCCCGTAAGCTCCCCCGATCGTCTCGGCGAAGCTCCGGAACTGCCGCCATTCCTCCTCTGCCTGCGCCCGGAGCCGCTCCGCGAGGCTGGCGTCCTGCGCCGCGAGCCAGTCGCCCACGGCAACCAGGAGCTCCCGCCCGACCTCGGTGCCGGCCTCCACCTGGGCCAGGAACTGCCGCAGCGTGGCCGTGCCTGGTCCGAGGACGCGGCTGCCCTCGCCGATCCTCGCCCAGGCCTCGTCGCAGAGGATCTGCACGACCGGGGCCAGGGCCTCCCGGGCCGCTGGCGACAACCGCCGATAGCCCACCAGTCGGGAAGCGAGCTGCCGGATCTCGTGGGCGTGCTGCGGGAAGACGTGTAGCGGAAAGATGCGCTCCAGAGCCTTGCGCCAGGCCGCTTGCAGCGCTGGTGTGTCCCGATCCTGGACGAGCAACCCGGTGATCATGCTGCGGGAGCCCGGCGTGAACTCGCCGGACTCGTCGACGCAGAGCAACCAGCTCTCCGGTTGCGCTGGGACCTTCTTCCTCATGGCAGGCTCCCGGCAAAAGGCTTGGCGATGCTAGGCCGGCACGGGGACGAGGGTCAAGGGGGAAGGCCGGCCAGCAGGCTCGGGCACCTGCGACTCAAGGCCTGGAGGAACGCCGACTGGGCGTGCGTCAGATCCGCCAGGGACTCCAGGGAGACGGGGCGGAAGTGGGCGACGTCGTTGCGGATGTCGCGGATGGTCTGCAGATGGCGCTCCCAGGTCCGCAGCTCCTCGGCCAGAGCCTCGTCCGCCAGCCCCGGGCAGAGCTCCCGTCCCACGGTCTGGAGCACCGCACCGAGCTGCGCGAAGGTCAGGTAGCACGTCCAGTCGGCGCAGGAGTCAAGAGCGCCGTCCCCCCCGGACTCGGCCACCGGAGGTTTCGGCCCCCGCGTCGCTCGCGCCCGGAGGCGCTCGCGATCCACCAGGTCGACGAGGGTCCGTCGCGGGCGGGCGCGCTCCTCGGCCGCGGCCGCGGCCAGGGCCGTGGCCAGCTCCTGCTTGGCCCCGGCGCCACCGCGCTGGTCGGCCCAGCGGAAGGCCACCGCACGCAGCCGCGCCTCGCCCTTGGCGGCGGTCTTCTCCTCCTCGACGGGCAGGCGGCCGAGCACCTCGCGCCAGCCACCGGGCGGATCCCGGAGGTGGGCGAAGAGCAGCCGCCGGATCAGCAGCTCCACCTGCTGGCACCGTGCGTAGGCTGCGGCGGCCGAGGTCAGCCTCGGGGAGCGGGGGAAGCAGAAGCCGCGGGCAGGGTGCGCGAGGAGCCGGGCGACCAGCTCCGAGCGGAGGCAGAACATGGCCGAGAGCGGATCGATGGCGAGGACACCGGCGAGCAGGAGCTCCCGGCGCGTCGCGCTGAGCTCGTCGAACACCCGCTTGGTTGCGGACCAGGCGCGCCCCCCGAGGACCGCGGCCAGCTCCCGGCGGGCCTCGGGGGACAGGTCGTCGAGGAGCGAGGCGAGCTCACGCAGGCGGATGCAGGTGATGCCCATCTCGTCCACCACGGCGTGGACATCGGCGTCGGTGAGGCGGCCCTGGCGGGGCTCGGGCAGATGCTCGAGCAGCGACCAGAGCAACGCCAGATCATCCCCGCACAGGTCATAGGCGACCCGCCGCACCTCGTCGGGCCATTCACAACGCCGCCGAGCACCCGAGGCCTCGAACAAAGGCCAGAGATCGGCGAAAGACAAGCGCGGCAGCTCGAAGCGCTGGGACTGATTGGTCACCGGGGAGGTCCCCATCCGCTGCTGCAGACCCCGGTAGTCCATGGCGCCGCCCAGCACGAAGCTGACGGTCCCCTGGCCGAAGACGCGCTCCTCGTGGAGGTCCTGGACCCGCCGGACCCCGCTCAGCAGGGCGGCCTGCAGATCCGGGGCGATCCGATCGAGGTGGTCGAAGACGAGGACGAGCCGCCCGGCCGCGCCGATCTCCCGACGCAAGACGGCCAGCAGACGCGTCAGGAGCTCGCCGGCGGTCTCCTCGTCACCGACGCCCCGGTTGCGGGCGGCGGTTCGACGTGCCGACGCCAGCGCCTCGGCGCAGACCGCGAAGGGCTGAGCCGAATCCCGGGCGAAATCGACGAAGCGGAGCTGGATGGCCGGGTCCTGGGCAAGCCGCTGCAGGGTCAACCGGAGGACCGAAGACAGGCCGCTGCCTCGGGCGCCCACGAGCGCCACCGACTCCCCGTTGCGAGCGCTGGAGCAGACCGTGTCCAGCAACGGGACCCAGGCCGCCAGGGTCGCAGGGACCGTCGGGGCGACGACCGCGGGGATCATCGTGCCCGCCGACGGCCCCGGGAGGGCGAGGCGACCGGAGCCGCGGGGGGCGACTCCAGGGGGAGACCCGGCGGTTCGGCGAGCTTCTGGAGGAGGAGGTTGACATCCATGGGGCCGTCCGCACCCAGGACCCGGACCAGGGGGTCGGCAGTCTGCAACCGCCACCCCTCCTCGTCACCGGCCAGATACCCGAAGCGGCCCAGGAGCTGGAACTCCGCGCCGAGGAGCGAGGCCAGACGCCGCGCGCGCTCGCCCCCGGTGCCACCGACGATCAGCAACCGCCGCAGGACCTCGTCCACGAGAAACGCCCGGCGCGACAGCTCTCCGGCGAGCAAGAAGCGCAGCAGCCCCCGCTGCAGCGGATCCATGGGCTGCAAGAACCGGTTGCGGAGCTTCTTCCCGACAGTGGAGGCCGGCTGGAGCAGCAGCTCGCCGAACTCCTGGACCCGATCCAGGCAGAGTGAGCGGCCCGCCTCCTGCTGCTCCAGGACATAGGCGCAGAACTCCTCCACCAGCAGCGGCCGACCACCGGTGACGGTGGCCAGAGGCTCGAGCAAGGGCCGCAGGGGGGCCGTGTCGGGGTCGAGCCGGCGAGCCAGCAGGGCGCTGATCTGCTCGGGCACGAGACCGCTGAGATAGGACAGGGAGAGCCAGGGGAAGCTCTCGGCCAGACCGGCGAAGCTCCGCTGGGCGCTCGCCCCGCCGGAGATCACGAAGCGCGAGCGGCCGGGGGCGACGTCGCGCAGCGCGGCCAGCGTGTCGAGCAGCCAGGGCAAGAGCCCCGCATCCGCCAGCAGCACCGGGTCGTCGAGCAGCAGCAGCAGCGGCAGGCGGTTCCGCACCGCGGACCGCTGACGCAGGCAGTCCTTCAGGCCACGCAGAGTGCAGTTGCTCACCCCCAGCGCGCCGGCGAGCTCGCGGATCGCCTCGTCCCGGGTGGCCGCGGTGAGCAGCTCCACGAGCACCACGTCGCATTGCCCCTCGTAGTGGCGGCGCAACTGGTCCAGGCCATACGACCGCCCCAACCCTGGCTCGCCGATGACCAGGTAGCTCTGCTCCGTGTCCCGCAGCAGCACGTCGATGTCGTGCAGGCAGGTCGGCTCGGTCGCGTCCCGCAGGCTGCTCAGCACCAGGGAGCCCTTGTTGCTCGCCTCCTGGAGGATCTCCAGGGCCCGCGTGGCGAGATCGTCTCCCGCGTCCGCGAGGATCTGGGGATAGACGCCGAGCGCGAACTGCCAGCCGCCCTGCGGCCGATCGAGCACGCGCATGACCTCGAGCTCGCGCAGCCAGATTCGCAGACGATTCGTACTAATCTGCCGAAGAATAAGGTCCTTTGGACCCAGAAGATCCGTGACCCAGCTCATCAGACTCTCGGCAGTGAACCGCTGCTGCTCGCAGGCCAGGTTGTGATGAGCAATGAGATAGATCAGGAACTCCTGGATCGGATCGAAGTTCTGCTCGAGGACCCAGCGGACCTGGTCGCGGAACTCGCTGCTCCGGTAGACCGCGGAGACGTCGTAGGCTTCGATCTCGAAGGGCGGTTCGGTGCTCCGGCTCTCCACGAACTGGATCAACAAGGAGCAAAAATGCTGAATCAATGCCGGATGCCGGGATGTGTAGGTGCAGATCCGGCCCAGCACCAGATCCTGGTCTTTGATGACGAAGCCGAGGAGCTCGAGGGGGCCCTGGATCAGCGTCCGGGCGGCTTCCTCGTCGAGGGGACCGGCCAGCATCTCCTCCGCGAAGCGAGTCAAGGGCTTCGCCAGCAGGTTCTGGCTGTCGTACAGCTTTTTGAACCCAGCGAAGAAGAAGCGGATCCGGCTGGCGTAGCCTTCCTCGGTGAGGCTGCGGAACATCCGACAGACCGGATACCCATCGACGGAGTCGGAATCCAGGAGGTCGTCGACTTCATCCACGAAAAACGCAACCTTGGTCGTAGGATTTGCGCCCAGGTATCTTTCGAGAAATGGCTTGAAATCAGCGAGATCTTCCAGTGTATGTTCTGAAGCTCCAAGTCCTTCAAGCAGTGTTCTACATAAATCGACTGGATCTAGCCTTTGAGTATGTGTCTTCGTCCTTCTTAGTCCCTCACATGTTTTTTCGACAGTCTTCCAGCCTTGTTCTCGACATTGCTGGGCAATCCTGGCCATGAGGGATGATTTTCCCATCATCCTCCCGCCATACAGGATATATGACCGATTCCCTTGCAGTGTACGATGTAGCTCCTCCTCTCTTCCCCGAAACATCAGCGAATGCGTCTTGCCCCGAGCATTGTACGGGCAGACGTGAGTTGGGTTGAGGCTGGAGTAAATCTCCCGCAGGAATGCCGTGGAGGAATCAGGAGAGAAGAGGCAGCGCAGCAGGGCATGGTCATCGAAGAGCGCAACCTGGTGGGGCCAGCGGCGGACCTCGTTCGCCATCCCGGTGGCGACGCCAGCCACGAACAGCAGCAGCACCCGATTGGCTGCGAGGGAACTCAGCCCGAGCTGCCCCTGGACGGCCGAGAGCGGCAGGTGCCCGGCGCCGGGGATCAACAAGAACGCTGGCAGCTCACGCCCCTGCTCGTCGCTCCCGCCGAGAGGCAGACGCGGATCCTTGAGGACGAGGGGGCTGGGGAGCTGGTAGAGCAGCTCGGGGAACAGCGGCACGGGGCTCTGGGCTACGGAGACGAACCCGCAGAGCTTCCCGGCCTCGCGCAAGAACGCCGGTGGGAGCAGGTGGGTGGTCCGCCGGTCGCGATTCCCCGGGACGCCAGCCCAGAACTCGAGCACCGGGATGCGGACCTCGAGGTCGCGCAAGGGCAGACCGCTTGCCTCCAGCAGCTCGCGGACCGCCGGGGAGGCGACGGGCCGGCCTGCAGCCACGTCGCCGAGGGCTTGCCGGAGCTGCCGGCAGAGCTCGAGCAAGGGCAGCTCGACGATCGCAGGGGGCAAGCGGACGAGGAGGTGGGTCCGCGACGCGCTGGTCGCCCGCCGGAGGAGCGCGCGGAGGTCCGGGAGGGAGGCCTGGGCCCCCGCCTGAAGCTGCTCGGCGAGCGTGAGCGCCTGCGCGGCCGACGCGAGGTCCCGCCGCGAGCGGAAGACATCGAAGGCCTCCAGGAGCAGGGAGAGGTCTCGCCCGCTGCCCGACGACTCGGGAGCCGCCCCGCCCAGACCGAGCCGGAGCTGGTTCGACCGCCGAGCGACCTCGTCCCACTGCCGCTGGAGGCTCTCGCCAATCTGCTCCCGAAAGCGCTGGAGCGCCTGTCGCGCAGGACCGATGCGCCCTGCGCCGGCCAGGGTCTCGGCCTCTTGCAGCTTCACCGCCAGGCGAGAGCTGGCCCCGGACTCGACGCCATCGAGGTCGGCGCGCTCCTCACAGGCGCGACGTCGCTCATCCTCCCAGAGCCGCTGCTGCTCCTCCCGGGCCCGGCGCAGGCGCGCCTGCTCCTCGGGAGAGGAGCCCTCCAGGCTGAGCAACTTCTCTGCGGCTGCCAGCTCCCCCTGCTCCAGATAGGCAGCGAACGCCTCGCCCTTGGAGAGGGGACGACGCAACCCCTCCAGCACCGCCCGAGCGGCCTCTTCGATGGAGACGACGACGTCGAAGCTTCCCAGGGAGCGGGGGAACAGGGACAGCAACCGAGGGAAGCCGGAGAGCTGCACCAGGTCACTCAGGGGGACCTCTCCCATGGTCACGTCCTTCCCCGGCGTCACGGGAGCTGCAGGGGGCCGGAGGCGAGTCGCAGCGCCTCCTCGGCCAGCTTCAGGGCATAGCCCGCGGCCAGGTGTCGCGACTTCCCGAGGACCTCGGCTTCGCGACGAGCCTTCGCCGCCAGCCGGGCCAGCCGCTCGTCCGCGCTCTCGTCGTGGGGGGGTGCCGAGCCGACGGGCGGGGGAGGCGGCGGCCCGGCGGCCAGGAAATCCATCAGGGGCGGCAGCAGGCGCTTCACCCGGTTGCGCACCCGGGGCAGGTCCGGCTTGTGCAGCTCGTGGTCCTTGGCGCCCCGCTCCCGGACCGCGCGCCGCTGGAGCCGGGCGAGCGCATCGGGCACACCGTCACAGTCCTTCCAGAACTCGACGAACTTCGCAGGCGGCCAGCGATCCTCGGCGAGCGCGCTCTCGAGGGCACGCAGGTCGCTGGACAGCAAGCTGATCATCGCGTGGCCGAGCTCGGTCTTCATTTCAGGCAGGGTGCGCTGCTCCTCGGCCACCCGCAGCAGCGCGGCCCGCAGCTCGGCGAAGGTGATGGCCGCCGGCAAGGTGGTCGCTGGATCGGGAGCGAGATCGCTGCCCACTCCACCGCCCTGACCGACGAGCACACGCTCTTGCAGGGCCGCGAGCAGCTCGGCGATGGCATCCAGCCCCCCGCGCCGCGCCCCCGGCTCGGGCAGGTCGAGCAGCTCGAGGAGGTCGAACCGCTCCTCGGCCAGGGCCGAAGGGGCGAGGCTGAGCGACGCGGCGCAGTGCTCCTCCGTGGAGCGGAGAGCCTCCCGCAACCGGACCAGCTCGCCCAGGTCGAAGCCGGCGAGTCCGGAGGTGTCGAGGAGCTGGGCCAGCTTGCAGAGATCGGGGCTGGGAGGGGCGAGCGCCCAGCCGCCGTTGCCCGCGACCTCGGACAGCACGGCAGCTTCCAGGGGGCGCCGGGCGAGGAAACACTCCCGTGCCAGCAAGGCGAGCGCGGCCTGGTCCGTGGCGTCTTCGGGAGGAATGCGGATCGGTTGGCTGGCGAGGGCCGCGAGCCGGCGATGCGCCCGTTCCTCATCGTCGAAGAGCTCGACGGCCTGCTGATCCAGCCGCTGCAGGGAAGCCCGACGCTCGGCCTCCGACGGGCGCCGGGTGTCGGTCTCGGGCGCACCGCTCCCGACCGGCAGCACGGGAGAGCCGGTCTCGACTCGTGCTTCACCGGCCATGGCCGCCGGGGCGACGCCGTCGAGGAGAGGATCGGGCGATAGGGGGACCAGACGAGTGACGAGCGGGGAGGAGGGGGTGGACGATGAAGCAGGACTGGCCACGAGGTCATCGGCAGACGACGTCGGGGCCGGCTGCCCGGCGCCGGACAGCCTCCTACCGGCCCCTCGTTGCCCAAGGAGCCGCTGCATCAGCCAGGGATCGAGCTGCGGCGGACACTCCCGGAGCAGCGACACGGCCTCGACCAACAGCGGCGGCTCCGGTGGCCCCGGCTGGTCCGGCAGCGAGCGAAGGAACGCGACCAGCCGCGGCTCCCAGCGATCCGCGCGCCCGAGGTCCTGGAGCAAGGATTCCACCGCTCCTGGCTCCCCAGCAGAGCCCTCGGCGTCGTCCTGCTGGAGGAGCTGGTCCACCCGGGTGAGGAGCGCCCACAGCTCGGCCAGCGCCGGGCAGCCCGCAGCCTCGAGGTCTTGCAGGTGCCCGTACGCCAGCTCCCGAGCGGCACCGAGCGCCTGGCGCCGCTTGCGTTCGAGCTGGAGCCGATCGTCCAGCTCGCCGAGCCAAGCAGCGACGGCCTCGTGCACGACCGGCTGGGCCACGGGGGGCCAGGAGGTGACCGGACAGCCGGGCAAGTCCACGAGCTGGTCGGGCGCGAGGCCGCCGGAGCACTTCTCGAGGGCCTTCTGACTCGCCGCGGCTGCTCGGCGGTCCTCCCTCGAGGCCACGGCGACCCGCGCGAGGGCCGGGGTCGGGGCCTCGAACGCACCATCGGCCGTCACCACCAGCGCGGCGGCCAGCGCCTGATGGAGATCGGCGCGAACCTCCCGGAACCGCGCCCGGACGGCGAGCTCCGCCGAGCTGGAGGATGCGGACGGACCTTCGTTGGCCATGGGACCTCCGGACGTATGGCTGTCCAGTCCTAGTGTACCAACCCGGGGATGCTTCGTGAGTCGAGAGTACGCTCGTCGAGGAGCACGGATCAAGCGCCAACTCCCGATCCGTTGTGCCACCTGCACTCGCTCCCCCTTCATCTCGAAGACCGAGTCCTCGGCACGCCCTAACCCACTGCGAGCGCTCGTGGTTCGGGCGAGGCGCCGATCGTCGCGGCCAGGCGGGGCAGGGCACGTGGACAGAGCTCCCCGGCCGAGCGGCGGGTCCAGGCGGTGAGCGCCTGCCGGGCCAGCTCCGCGTAGCGCTCGGTCCGACGCCAGCGGGCGCGGACGACCTCGAGCCGACGAGCCGCGAGGCGATGGCTCAGCTCGGGCGAGACGCCGAGCAGACCGGCCAGGATGAGGATATCGCCGTCACGCTTGGCCGAGAGGGGCAGCGTGCTCCCGGGGGAGCGATGGCGGGGAGCGCGAAAGGGCTGCAGCTCCGCAGCGTGCAGCAAGCGCATCCAGAGGCTGATCCAGGTGAGAATCTTCGGGCCCTCGAGGGTGCCGCTGTGCAGCCGCACCTCGAGCGTCCCGCGTCCCTGCCACAAGGGGCGGGGGTTGAGCGCGAGGTAGCGACTCTCCGGGTCCGCGAACGCCTGCTGCCACGCCTCCGGCGTGTCGAGACGGCGCAGCTCGCGGATCTCCGCCCGCAGCGACTTGCAGTAGCCATTCCGGGCCCGCGAGGGAGCGACCAGGCTGAGCAGGGCAGGCTCGAAGTGGGCGACCAGATCGTACAGCCAGCGCAGGGCCTGGACGTCCTGGGTCCAGGCGAGGTGTACGTGGGCGCCGGTGCGGGCGTTGACGGTCAGCCCGAGAGCCGCGGCCCGCGGGCCGATGGCGGCGCAGACGTCGAACAGCTCCCAGAAGCCCTCGCTTCCCCGAAGGATGCGGCTGGTCAGCTCCCAGCCGCAGGAGCCGTCCCACTTCACGTTCCAGAGCTGGTCGTCGGCGATTTCACCCCGCCCCAGGGGCTGCACGGCGCGGGGTACCCCGGCCGGCAAGGCGGTCAGCAGGGCATGTGCGATCGGCGACCAGTCGGGGACCGCGGCCGGATCGAAACCGGGCCGGGTCAACTCGAGCTCGACGCCGAAGGTCTGCCCGGGGTGCAGATCGAGGCCGACGAGCTCCTCGCACCCCGGCCGGATCGGCAGATGCTCGATGGGGCTGCGAAGGTAGGCGTGGACCGAAAACGCCGGCCCGCGGCCGGTCGCCGGACGGCTCTCCTCGCGATCGCCCCCACCGCCGCAGAACCAGTTCTGCGCGCCGACAAGCAGCTCACGATGGGACTGCAGGTTATCCACGAAATCGATGACGTTGAAGGTCGTCTTCTCGGCCGTGCGGCGCGCGGCCCGACCGACCATCTGCGAGAAGAGGATCTGGGAGGTCGTCGGACGGGCGAGGAAGACCGTCCGAATATCGGGGATATCAACACCATGAGTGAGCTTGGCGACGTTGACCAGCACGCGCAGACGCCCCTCGCGGAACCGGTGCTCGATGGCGTCCTGGTCTGCAGCGGACAGCCGACAGTGGGTGGCCTCCGCGGCGACACCGCGGGCCTGGAAGCTCGCTGCGAGCTGCTCGGCGTGGTCGATGTCGCAAGCGAAGACCAGCGTCTTGCCGTAGTCGCCCTGATGGCGCACGTAGCGCTCGACGATCTGACGATTGCGCCGCGGGTCCGTGGCCAGCTCCCGCAACGACGCACTCGAGAAGTCGCCATGGCTGGTCCCGGTGCTCGGCCGCCAGGCGACCTGCGTGCGCACCGCCTCGATCCGGGCCGGGGCCGCGAGCACTCCGGCGTCCACGAGCCGATCGAAGCCGTAGTGCTCACCCACGAGCGTCCAGCCGCACATCGTCGGGCGGGGGGTCGCGGTCAAGCCGAGGATGACCGAGGCGCGGCAGAGGCGATCGAGCCGCCGGAAGGTCGGCGCGTCGACTCCCCAGTGCACTTCATCGACGACGATGAAGTCGAAGCGCGAGGTGGCGAGTCCACGACTCGCGCGCCGGCCCCAGGTCTGCAGCGTGGTGTAGACGAGCCGCGGCTGACCCACCGGGACGAGCGAGGAGAGCCGCTGGGAGCCAGGGCTCTGGCCGATGTACCCGGCCAGTTGTCGGCAACCCTGATGCCGGCCGCACAGGTCTGCTGCAGCCTGCTGCAGCAGCGTCCAGTCCTTGGCCAGCCAGAGGACTCGCTGTCCCGCCCGGAGGGCGCTGGCGAGCCAGTCGTTGGCGATACGCGTCTTGCCTCCCCCCGTGGCGACATGCAGCAGTAGCCGGGCGCCAGGCTCAGCGCGCGCAACCTGCTCGTTCAGCGCAGTCACCAGTCGCTCCTGGAACGGGTACCTTCGACTTGCGGCTGCTGCTGGATTGAAACCAAAAGTACCAGCCGAATCGAGCATGGCGCCCCTCCAGTCCACTGCGGCCGGCATGCTCGATGCCGACCAGGACTGGAGGTGAAACGCTGTCGTCCACGGCACTCTGACTGCCAAGGTGCCGAAGAAGAGCTCCGGCATCTCGATCACCCCGCTGGCTCGACGCGCCGATGCGCAACCCACCGGCAGGAATAGGGTGCAGCTCATCCCGGTGAGCGCGAGCGGCGCGCATAGGGGATCGTAAAGAAGCGGACTTCCTGCGATCTTCGACGTTGAGAAGCGACCGGAGATCGCAGGAGGAAGTCCGCATGCCGAGGATAACGCAGAAGGGAGTCGGAGGTGCAGAGGAGACGGTGTCGGGTCGGCGCTCCACGGACCGGCTGCGCGCGGAGGCCACGGCCGCTGCCGCCGGGCTGGTCGAGTACGTGTGCGGACAGGCCGAGCGGCAGGACGGACCACCGCTGCTGAAGGACGTAGAGGCGGAGATATTCAGCAGGATCAACGCGTTGGGCCGGTTGCTGG
>JAVEVO010000183.1:0-13095 GCA_034005005.1 Myxococcota bacterium | reverse complement strand
TACTACCCGCTGGCTGTTCTTGATCCACTTCTTCGTGCCCTCGCTGCTCGTGGGCTGTCTCGACGACGAATCGCAGACCGGCGAGGGGGAAGGGGAGGGCGAAGGTGCGGAGGGGGAAGGTGCCGAGGGCGAGGGCGAGGGGGCCGAGGGCGAGGGGGGCGCGCTCTGCGCTCCTGGCGACCGCCAGGCCTGTAGCTGCTCCGGATCGGGCTCCCTGTCCCAGCGTACCTGCGCGGCCGACGGCACCTGGGGCCCGTGCGAGTGCGGGAGCGAGGGCGAAGGGGAGGGGGCCGAGGGCGAAGGGGAGGGCGGCGAGGGCGAGGGGGAGGGGGCCGAGGGCGAAGGGGAGGGCGCCGAGGGCGAAGGGGAGGGCGCCGAGGGCGAAGGGGAGGGGGCCGAGGGCGAAGGGGAGGGCGGCGAGGGCGAGGGTGAGGGCGCCGAGGGCGAAGGGGAGGGCGCGGTCGAGTGTTTGCACCTCTGCGACTGCCCGCAGGGCTATAGCTGTCTCGAGGGTCGATGCCAGGCCCTCGAGGTGATGCCCACCTACTGCTGCGACAATGCAGGCTGCCCGGCCGGCGCGCCATGTCGCAACCGGCGCGACGAGCCCGGCCTCTGCCCCAGCGGCTGTCCCGACGAGGACGACCCCCGGGTGAGCTACGTCTCCCACTCGCCCGAGGAGTGCGCGGTGGTGGACTTCGACTGCGCGGACCGGGCGACCCTCTTCAGCAACGAGTGTGGCTGCGGCTGCATCCTCGACTGTCCCGATCCCCGAGATCCCCTCGTCCGCTACATCTCGGTCGATCCGGCCGCGTGCGCGGCCATGCTCTTCGCCTGCGACGAGGGTGAGCAGCCGTTCAGCGGCGCCTGCGGCTGCGGGTGCGTCGGCCGGGACACGCACTGCGACGACGGCAGCGTGCCCATCTGCTTGATGATCCCGCCCGTCTGCGCCGAGCACGAGCTGCTGGCCTACCAGAGTAGCTGCTATCGCTGCGTCAACCCCGCGACCTGCGCTCCCTGGGGCGAGCCCGGCTGCCGGACCGACGTCGATTGCCCTCCCGAGCAGTACTGTGCGGACTGCGTCTCCGGCTCCTGTCCGAACTGCGAGGACTGCATCTCCGGGTGCCGCCCCCACCTGTGCGTGTCGGAGCCGGAGGCCCACTGCAACATGATCCGCCCCGTGTGCGACCCTGGCCAGACCGCGCTCGTTCGTGACGGCTGCTGGGTCTGCGTGGAGCTCGCCACCTGCGCGCCGCCCGGTGTCGAGTGCGTCCGGGAGGGAGGTGGCTACATCGGTGACGGCGAGACCTGCTGCCCAGGCCTGGAGCCCATCGAGCGGGTCGACGTCGGCGAGAACGGAGAGTGCCTGTACCTCGACTGCCTCTGCTTCGTCTGCGCCCGGCCCGGCGATGGCGTCTGCGGTCCGGGGGAGAACGTCTGCAACCAGCCCGAGGACTGCGGCCCGCACCCGCGCGGCTGCGCCGACGAGGGAGGACACTGCAGCTTCGCCATGGCGACCTGCGACGAGGGGTACGTGCCCGGCGAGGCCCTCGGCTGCCCGGGGGGCGAGGCCGCGGTGTGCTGTCTGCCGGCGTCGCCGCGGGACGAGCGCTGCGACGACGGTCGGCCCATCACCTGCCGGCGGATGATCCCCGAGTGCAAGGAGATCGAGATCCTCGCGTACCAGGACGGCTGCTACGTCTGCGTCAATCCGGCCACCTGCAGCCCCTGGGGCGTGGACGCCTGCGCGCGGGACGCGGACTGCCCGGCCACGGAGTACTGCGACGACTGCGCCTCGGCCTCCTGTCCGATCTGCGACGACTGCGTGGCCGCGTGCGCCCCCCACTTCTGCCCGACGGAGGCCGAGGTGGCCTGCGACATGGAGCGCCCGCAGTGCGACCAGGGGGAGGTGTCGGTGATCAAGGACGGCTGCTGGGTCTGCACCTCGCGGGCCGCGTGCGAGCCCGTGGTCAGCAAGCCCTGAGCCCCGCGCTGGGCCAACTCGTGAGCCAGCACGGTCTCGGAGACCGATTCCAGGAGCCCGGGTCCCAGAGCCTTGTGGACGTGGAGAGCAGCGTCCACGATCTCGCCGGAGATCTCGTTTTTTTTCGGTCCCTTGCTCACCCTTTTTCCCTCTGCGGCTCTGCGGCTCTGCAAGAGAATTCTTCGGCTTCGTCCCGTTCCGGCTTCGCCGCCGCTCATGCTTGCAGGGCCCTGCCCGTGTAGGTCCAGAGGAAGGGGCGTGCCCGGACCGCGTGGAAGTGGTCGCCGAGTGCCCTGACACGCTGGATGGTGATGTCCGCCCTGCTGGACTAGTACAGCGGGGCGGAACTGTCGATCCATACCCGTGAGGTAACGGACCTCTCCTGCCCGGCATTTGCTGGTTTTACGGGAAGATATCTCTCGCAGAGCCGCAGAGCCGCAGAGGCGCGGCACGGGCCTCCTACCCGTCGTCAGGCAGGCCATGCACGACGTGCTGATGCCGTCGATCATCCGGGCAGCGCCGAAGTTGAGCAATAGACCGAGCCGCTTGTTGGCCAGGCGGACGTAGGTGAGTGTCTGCTTCTTGTGGACAGGAGCCAGATTCTCCACGGATTTCAACTCGACAACCACAAGGCCGTCGACCAACAGGTCGGCCTTGAAGCCCGCGTCGAACACCAGGTTCTCGTAGCAGATGGAGATAGGTACCTGGCGCTAGACCTGATGCCCGCGCTGGGCCAGTTCGTAGGCCAGCACGGTTTCGTAGACGGACTCCAGCAGTCCGGGTCCCAGAGCCTTGTGGACGTGGAGAGCAGCGTCCACGATCTCGCCGGAGATCTCGTTTTCTTTCGGTCCCTTGCTCATCTTTTTACCCTCTGCGGCTCTGCGGCTCTGCGAGAGAATTCTTCGGCTTCGTCCCGTTCCGGCTTCGCCGCCGCTCATGCTTGCAGGGCCCTGCCCGTGTGGGTCCAGAGGAAGGGGCGTGCCCGGACCGCGTGGAAGTGGTCGCCGAGTGCCCTGACACGCTGGATGGTGATGTCCGCCCTGCTGGACTAGTCCGGCACACAGGCGTCGGCGTCGTCCCGGTGGGTCCCGGGCCGGCAGAGGCAGATCCCCGGCGCGGCGAAGCCTGCGCAGACCTCGTCGACGCCGGCGCAGGCCGGGTCGCAGAGGCTCGGGTCCACCGGGAGGCAGAGGCCGTCCGGGGCCCGGACGTGGTCTGCGGCACACTCGCAGCGGTAGTCGTCGGCCAGCGCGACGCAGACCGTCTCGCCCGGCTCCTGGCAGAAGCTGGGCTGGCAGGGGTCCGCGGGCGGGCCGCCGGGGGTGGGCAGGGACGACTCCAGGAAATCGGTCCGGTTGTCGTCCAGGTCGGTATGACGAAAGTCACGGGTCAGGCTGGAGCCCGGTGCGACCCCAATGGCCGGCGCGCCCTCGCCGGCCGTGGCCTGTCCGGCTGCAAACTCACCATAGGCCAGCGCGTCCGCGACCTCGCCCGTGGGGTCGAGGAGCAAGACGGCGTCCGGCCCGTTCTGGAGGTCGCTGGCCTCGGCGAAGAGGTCGGCCGCGTCCCGGAGCGCGGGGTTGGTCGCGTTCTCGGCACCCTCGACGGCCGGGTGCGCGATCACGAAGTAGCCGTCCGCGGGGATCGTCCCGCCGAGGGGCACGCTGCAATAGGCCTCACCCGTGCCCCCGTCCATGCCGCGCAGGGTCCACCCGGTCAGGTCGGTGCCAGGCCGCCCCCACAGCTCCACGAAGACCACCGCGGGGTCCGTGTCGACGCCCGCGTACAGCAGCTCGTTGATCAACACGGGCTCACCCTCACCCTCACCCTCGCCCTCGCCCTCGCCCTCACCTTCGCCTTCGCCCTCACCCTCACCCTCGCCTTCGCCCTCGCCCTCGCCTTCGCCCTCGCCCTCACCCTCGCCTTCGCCCTCACCCTCGCCTTCGCCCTCACCCTCGCCTTCGCCCTCACCCTCGCCGCCAGGGCAGGAGGTCTCCCGTCGCTCCCCGGGGGTCGGGTCGTCCGCACACCAGCGAACGGCCTCGTCGTTGAGCGTGGCGACCTCCTCGGTGCAGGCCGCCGGTTCGAGGGCCAGGGAGGTCCCCCGCTCGAGCCCGCGCATGGAGTAGGTGATCTGGTCGATCTCCCGGTCCTGGCCCGTCTCGTCCGGGCAGAGCAGGCGGAGTCGCTCCTGCTTCGTGAGCGTCAAGGAGATGGCGGGGAAGGTCGTGCACGGACCGGGCAGCTCGGCGCAGCTCGTGCGCGCCAGGAGCAACAGGCCCTCCCCGGCCAGCTCGGGGGAGGTGTCCGCGAAGCTCAGCGCCCGGACCACCTCGGCGAACGCCGGCTCCTCGGGCCGGGAGTAGGCGAGCTTGCACCCCGTCAGGCAGGCGGGGGCGGGATGCGGGTTGAGCAGCTCCACCCACTGACGTTCCTCGTCGAGGGTGCGCGCATAGACCTCGACCAGCCCCACCCGGCCAGGCTGGAGCACACCCATACAGCCCACCGCACCCTCACCCTCGCCCTCGCCCTCGCCTTCGCCCTCACCCTCACCCTCGCCCTCGCCCTCACCCTCGCCCTCGCTCGCGGGGCAAGCGAGGCCGTTGGCAGCCAGCGGCGAGGGCTCATCCGCGCACCAGTGGGCCGGGTCGTCGTTGAGGATGGCGACGTCGTCCTCCCAGGCTGCAGGGTCGAGGGCCAGGGACTCCCCCGCGACGAGGCCGGTCATCCGGTACTGGATCCGGTCGATCTCCTGGTCGAACCCCTCCTCGTCCGGGCAGAGCAACCGGAGCTGCTCCGGCTGACTGGCGGTGAGGGTGATGGCCGGGTAGGTGGCGCAAGGACCAGCGAACGGCTCGCAGCTCGTCTTGGCTAGTAAGAAAGTACCCTGGGCAGCGATCCCCGCTCCGGGCTCGGCCAGGCCCAGGGGGCGGACGATCTCCTCGAAGCTGGCCGCCTCGGGGCGGGCATAGGCGAGCTTGCAGCCCGCCAGGCAGAGGGCCGCGGTCCCTGGGTTGAACAGCTCGACCCACTGCCGCTCGCCCGTCCGGGTGCGGGAGTAGACCTCCACCAGCCCCAGCCCGCCGGGGGGCACGGGGCCCTGGCACTCCTCCACGCCCTCGCCTTCACCTTCCTCGCCCTCGCCCTCTTCTCCCTCGCCCTCCTCCCCCCCCTCCCCCTCGCCCTCCTCACCGCCCTCGCCCTCGCCTTCGCCGCCCTCGCCCTCGCCCTCCTCCCCCCCCTCCCCCTCGCCCTCCTCACCGCCCTCGCCCTCGCCCTCGCCCTCCCCACCGGCGCGAGATTCCTCGCAGCCCAGGGAGCACGGGAGGATCAGCAGGCCGAGCAGGCCCGGCAGCACCAGCGTCCAGGGGCGAAGGGTCGACATCGGGGCCTCCTGAGAGGGGTCGTGAGGCTCAGCTTAGCCGAGGGCCCGGTCGGACACCAGCCCCCGTGTGCGGGCGGCCGTAGGCCCCGCGCCCGCGGCCGGACGAGGCCCGGTGTGCCCGCCGGCACCTCGCCCGCCGGGTGCGTCCGGCCCCCCGGTGCGGGACCGCTCAGTCGACGGTGATCGACTTGCTGACGTTCTTCGGGACGTCGGGGTGCACGCCGTGGTCCTTGATCCCCAGCCGGTCGAGGTACGCGGCCTTGGCCAGGCTCATCTTCAGCGCGAGCCGCTGCAGCACCACCGTCGCGGAGAAGACCACCAGCAGGGTGTCATCGGTGCGGGGCAGGGGCAGGTAGACCCAGCGGTAGTCGGGGTTGTCCGCGGGCGCCTTGCTCACTGCGCCCCGCAGGGCCGGGCTCTCCTCGGCGATGAGCACGGTGCAGGCCCCGCGGATCTTGTGGGTGTTGATCTGGGAGACGGCCAGGTGCACGTCCCGCTCGTCGGGGCCGGTGAGGTAGATGAGCGGGTAGTCGGCGTACAGGGCGTCGAACAGCTCGTCCCGGCAGAGGCTCGCGGCGAAGAGGGGCTGCTCCTCGGGGGTCAGGGAGAAGGGGCTGCTCGCGGAGAAGACCGAGTCGGTGACGGCCCGTGCCAGTCGCCGCAGGCTCGCGGGGGGCAGCCCCTGGTCGCTGGCGCGCCGCAGCAGGGTGTCGATCTGCCGGCCGACCTCCTGCAGCAGCCGCTCCAACTGCGGGGGGCCGAGCACCGTGTTGAAGCCGAGGATCGTGTTGGGGCCGTGCTTGAACTCGCTCCCCTCGAAGCCCTCGGCGTGGTTGAGCACCACCTCGCGGATCTTCAGCGCGCCCTCCCGGGCCAGGGCCGTCAGCCGCATGGCCAGCAGGTGGATGCTCGGCCGCAGGTAGAGGAGCTGCGCCGCCTCCTCGACCTCGGCCGCGGTGCTGTCGAAGGTCTCGCGGATGAGCTGCGGCAGGAGGCCGAGGTGTGCGCGACGCAGCCGCAGCTCCTCTTCCCAGGCCTGGCGCCCCGGGTCCCCGGCCGGCAGCTCGCGGCAGCGGGTCTCGCCCAGCTCCAGCGCGAGGCAGAAGAAGACCGTGAGCTGGTTCATGAAGGACTTGGTCGCGGGTACGGCGATCTCGGGGCCGCACCGCAGGGGGATGACCAGGTCGGCCTTCTCCTCGGCGAGGGTCGAGTTGACGTTGTTGACCACCGCGACCCGGGTCAGGCGGCGGCCGGACGCGAGGGTGTCGTTGAGGATGTCGATGAGGTCCTTGGTCTCACCGCTCTGGCTGACCGCGACGATGAGGTCGCCGTCCCGCAGGGTGCGGGAGACGCGCTCGCGGAACTCGCCGGGGAGCAGGGGCACCAGCTCGCAGCGGGCGAGCTCGTTGAAGAAGAGGGCCGCGGCCCGCGCCGCGTTGTACGAGCTGCCGCAGCAGACCACGAGCTGCCGGCCGCCCTGCTGCTGCGAGCGGAGGAAGGCCTCACCGAAGCGCCGCGTCGCCCGGGAGAACTCCGCGACCTCCTCGCTCTCCCGGAGCACGTCCACCAGCCGCACGAAGACCAGGTCCTCCCGGCTCCGGCCCATGCGCAGCAGGTCGGCGAAGAAGCCGGCCTCCGCGGAGGCGAGCCGGTCGGCGAGCAGCTCGGGGGGGGCGTCGGTGCCGTCGTCCTTCACCGCGTCCGGGAGGCTGGCCAGCAAGGCCTGGCTCTCGGGAAGGTCCACGAGCAGGTGGAATCCCTGGCGGATCCGCTCGTCCTGGTACTCGTCGCGGAGCTGGTCGAGCTGCGCCGAGATCCGCGCGATCTCCTCCTCCGGCCGGGCCCGCAGGAAGGGGCCGAGGATCCGCGCGGCCTCGCTGCCACCCGTGAACAGGCGGATCACGTTGCGGCAGGTCTCTTCCTGGGCCGAGATCTCCTGGTCCATGAAGGTCTCGAAGGGGGGGATGAGGGCCATGTCCTTGGCGCGCAGCCGGGAGCGTACCGGTTGACGTGACAAGGGCTCCCCGGCCTTCACCGGCCGCTCCCCCTGCCCGTCCGCCGTGCGGCCGTCGGCCAGGGAGTAGAGCTGGTGGCCCGTGCCGTCGTACTCCACGAGCTCGCCCTCGTGCAGGGGGACGACCACTCGGGTCAGCTTGAGCACCGAGGAGAGATCGGAGGAGGCGACGCCGAATCCCTCGCCCGCCTCGTCCCGGCCGATCCCGAAGTACAGGCTCGAGCCCTGCTTCACCGCCCAGAGGGTGCGGCTCACCGGGTCGGCGACCACCGCGGCGTAGGACCCGGCGAGGCGGGACGCGGCCCACAGCCAGGCGGCCCGCATGCAGCGCCGCCGCGCCGCGGCCTGGCGGCGCTCCCCGGGCGCGAGCGCCGCGAGCTCGCGGGCGAAGCCGTGCTCCACCGTGTGCACGACCATCTCGCCGTCGTTGTCGGAGAGGACCCGGTGTCCCTCGTCGGTGAGCCAGGCCCGGAGGTCGTCGCAGTTGGTGACGTTGCCGTTGTGGGCCCCGTAGATCGGCTCCTTGCACCGCACCACGTGGGGCTGGCTGTTGACCTCGTCGACCGCCCCGAAGGTCGCCCAGCGCACCTGGCCACAGAAGATCTGGCCCCGGGCCTCGCTGATCCCGAGGGTGTGCACCATCACCGAGGGCGCGCCGACCCCCTTCACCAGCCGGACCTCCTCGCCCTCGGCCTGGAAGGCCGCGCCCGTCGAGTCGTAGCCCCGGTACTCGAGGGTCTTCAGCAGCTCCGCCGCCACCCGCCCCAGGTCCGCCTTCTGCTTCTCGTAGATCAGCCCCACGACGCCGCACATGGCTCGTCTCCTCCGTCGCGCCGACCCGGCTGGACCGGCGCTCCTCCTCTAGCACACCCGCGCAGGCCCGTCACCGCGCACCCGCTGGTCCTTTGGTCATTCTGGTCTTCGGCAGAAGCCGCCTGCTGGCCGGATCGTGGTCCTTTGGGTCCAATTCTCCCTCGTTGCCAGGCTCCCGAAAGGCGGGCATCTTGTCCAGGCCGTCCCGTTTCGGGCCGCGGCGGAGGAACGCCCATGATCCCCTGGGAGACCCTGGCTCGAGCCCGCACCCCGGGTGGCGCGGAGGAGCTGACCCTCTGCCGGCGCGGCGAGCTGTACGTGATCCGCATCGACGGGCGCGACCTGATGACCAGCCGGGTCCACGGCTCCGAGGAGGTGATGGCCCGCATCGGCTGCGTCGGCCTCGACCGGGCGCCGGCTCCCCGCGTCCTCGTGGGCGGCCTCGGCCTGGGCTACACCTTGCGGGCCGCGCTCGACCGGGTCGCCGCGGGCGGGACGGTCGTCGTCGCGGAGCTGGTGCCCGAGGTCGTGCAGTGGAACCGGGAGGTGCTCGGCCACCTCGCCGGCTTCCCCCTCGACGACCCCCGCACCGAGGTCGCGGTCGGGGACGTCGCCGAGGTCATGCGGCAGGCCAAGCCCTTCGACGCCATCCTCCTCGACGTCGACAACGGCCCCCGCTCCCTGGTCCGGCCCGAGAACGGCCAGCTCTACTCTTCCCGGGGCATCGCCGAGGGGGTCGCCGCCCTGCGGCCGGGCGGCGTGCTCGTGATCTGGTCCGCCTCACCCGACGAGCTCTTCGTCCACCGGATGCAGCGCGACGGCTACGACGTCGCGGTGCGGGTCGTGGGGGACCGTGGCGGCAAGACCGGCGCCCACCACTCCCTGTTCGTGGTCCGGCGTGCGGCGAGCCGTCCACCGCGCGGGAAGCGGGCTCCACAACAGGCTTGACACCTCCCGGCCGACTGCGTATCTTCCCCCCCATCGCAAGGCCCTGAGCGGTCTTGGTGAGGCGTCGGCCAATTGGCAGGCCACCTGACTCTGGATCAGGTAGTTGGAGGTTCGAGTCCTCCCGCCTCAGCAAGGCTGCTCAGGGCCTTCGTGGTTCTTGCCGTCGGTCCCGTGTCCTGCACTTCACTCTGCTTCACTTCACTCTGCTCCACTTCACTGCGCTTCGCTGTACTACGCTCCACTCCCGCGACTGCACGCCGCGGACGCCTATCCGTGCTCAGCGGCTACGTCCGGTCGGGTGAGTGCAGTCAGGTGGAGGTGGCCGTCGAGCCAGGCTCCCCGGCTTGGTGCACCTGGCCCCAGAGCCGGCAGTCGGCCACTGCACTGGCCCTCGTGGCCCCGTCTCCGCCTGGCCCCGCCAGCGCTGGCCCGGTGCACCGGGGGTCGATTCTCTATTGGGGGACTAGACATTCGCCCGGTCAGCCCCATGTTGATCCTCGGGGCGCCGGATCGGCCTGGCGCCAGGAGGAGACCCATGAAGCTGCAACTGGTACTCGGCACCTTGCTGTTGACCGCGCTCGTGGTCGGCCCGGCCGGCTGCGGGGTCGATCCGGACATGGCCGCGGAGCCCGGCGCGGCCGAGGAGCTGGCCGCGGTGGGGGAGGAGGGCCTCACTGTGCGCACCCAGGCCCTGGTCGAGGCTGGTGAGCCGGTCGCGGCGGCACCCGCGACCGAGCCGACCTGCCCCTATCTGCGTCAGCTCCGCGGCTTGCCGCCGCTGCCCGCCGCGGAGGTGGACGCCGCGAGCGCGCCCCCCCTGCGCTCCCTGCCGGTCCCGCACGACGTGCCGGACGCGGCCTCGGGCTGCCCCTACCTGCAGCGGCTGCAGGAGCAGGGGATCGACCCGGAGGCTTGCCCCTTCCTCGTTCCCGAGCCTGCCGGCCCCCGGCCGGGCTGGTTGATCTAGCCGGCCTGCGGGCGCTGACCGGGGCGGGCGCGGCACTCTCGCCTCCCCAGGAGGTGTCCTTCTGCTATATGGCTCCGTGATGGTGGGCCCCGGGCCTGCCGCAGCGCGGAGCCTGACGTGTCCCACAACGCCATCGTCCGCCAGGAGGCCGGGTGTGACGGCTGCGGCGTCTGCGTCGCGGCCTGCCCCCAGCTCGTCTACGCCCCTGCCTCCCGGGGCGAGCCCCCCCGCCTCGCCCACCCGGAGCGCTGCTTCGGCTGCCTCGCCTGCGAGGAGGAGTGCCCCCGCCGCGTCCTGCGGGTCCACCGGCTCCCGGCGGGGATGAGCCTCGCCGAGCTGCCCCCGCCGGGCCTGGGCCTGGACCGGGAGCGCCCCTACGACCTGGTCGTCGTCGGCGCGGGGCCCGCGGGGCTGGGGGCCGCCCTGCGCGGCCGGGCCCTCGGCCTGACCGTCGCGGTGCTCGACCGGTTGCCCTCCCCGCGCCGGGCGCACCATCCCGACGGCGGGCTGCTCATCTCGGCGCCGGACCTCTACCGGTTGACGGACACCGGCCACGGGCTGCGGCTCGCGGAGCTGGACCTGCAGCTCCCCGCGGACCTCGTCGTCGAGGAGCTGACCGACTTCTGGTTCGCCGGCCCCTCGGGGCAGCGCACCGCGCGGCACGGCCGGACCGACGTCCGCTTCCCGGTGATCGACAAGGACCGCTTCGTGGAGGCGCTGGCCGCGGCCGCGGTCGACCGGGGCGCGACCCTCGCCTGGAACACCCGGGCCTGCGAGATCGGCCCCCCCGATCCCGACGGGCTGCGTCGGGTGGCCCTGGCCGATGGGGGCGAGGTCGTCGCCCGGGTGGTCGTCGCGGCCGAGGGGATCGGCGGCTGGCTCGCCGAGGCGGCCGGGCTGCCGGTGAACGCCCGCACGCAGGCCTGGTCCGTGGCTCCCTACGTCAGCCTGCCTCCCCTGGCCCGGCCCACCGGCGAGGCCGGCTTCGCGGTCGGCGAGGGCCCCGGCCGGGCTCCGGGGGAGCTGCTGCCCTACCTGGCCTACCTGTCCACGGGCCCCCACGCGACCCATGTCTCCGCCGGGCCCCTGATCACGGAGCGCTTCCCCCGGGCCACCCGGCCGTCCACCACGGTCCTCGCGGACTTCGCCGCCCAGGATCCCCTGCTGTGTGGTCTGCTCGGCGAGCGCCCCGATTTAGCCGCGGGGCACGTGGATGGCTGCCGGGTGCGGCTGCGCGAGGTTCCTGGTACTTTCGTTGGTCCATCGCTGATCGCGGTCGGGGACACGATCACCACCTGCGGGATGATCACCAACGTCCTGGCCCTGAAGACCGGCGATCTGGCCGCCCAGGTCGCGGCCGCGGCCCTCCGGGAGGGTGGGGCCACCGCCGCGCGCCTCGCAGGCTACGGGCGCCAGGTGCGAAAGCTGTCTATTTTCAGAGGGTTGCCCTGGATGAGCAGCCTGCTGTGCGCCGGTCTCGAGCTGCCCCGGCCGCGCCTCGATCGGCTGTTCGACCTGCTCCGGCCCCTGCCCCTCGGCCTGGTCCAGGCGGGCCGGGTCGCACCGCTGGTCCGGTTCTATCTGCGGATCCTGCCGACGCTCTTGCGGGACCGGGAGCTCCGCCGCTTCCTGATCCCCTGACGAGGAGACTGCCGATGTCCGATTCTCCCACCTCTCCGTCCAGCTCGTTGCTCGCGTCGCGGCCCGCGCCCGCCGTGCTCACGACCAGCCGGGGGCTCGTGGAGTGCGCCACCCTGGGCGAAGGTCCCGCGGTGATCTGCCTGCACGGCGCCCTGGGCGGCTGCGATCAGTCGCTGATCCTGGCCAAGGTGCTCAGCGAGCCCGGCTACCGCCACCTGGCGGTCTCCCGGCCGGGCTACCTCGGCACCCCCCGGACGAGCGGCCGCACCCCGGAGGCCCAGGCCGACCTCTACGCGGCCCTGCTCGACACCCTGCAGATCGACCGGGCCGCGGTCCTGGCCGTCTCGGGTGGCGGCCCCTCGGCCCTGCACTTCGCCCTGCGTCACCCCGATCGCTGCTGGGCCCTGGTGCTCGTCTCGACCCCGGCCGGGCCCCTGGCCAACCGGCCCCCCCTCGCGTTCCGGCTGATGCAGCTCCTCGTGCGGGTGCCCTGGATCGCGGCCCGGATGCAGCAGAAGGCCCTGCAGGAGCAGGAGGCGGGCGCCCGGCGGTCGATCCCCGACCCGACGCTCTTCGCCCGCACCCGGGAGGACCCCGAGGCCTGGTCCCTGCTGCTGGAGCTGCAGGCGAGCACCGTCGACCGGATGGCGGCGCGCCTCGCGGGCACCGACGACGACGTCGCGACCGCAGCCCGCCGGACGTACCCCCTCGAGCAGATCACGACGCCGACCCTGGTCCTGCAGGGCACCGCCGATGACCTCGTGCCCTTCGCGGACAACGGGCAGGTCTTCGCCCGGCGCATCCCCGGGGTCGAGCTGCTCGCCCTGACCGGCGGGTCCCATGCGGCGATCTTCTCCCACCGGCCCGAGGCCCGGGCCCGGGTGACCGCGTTCTTGCGGCGTCACCGGCCGGAGGTCACTGTCCCGTCCGCCCAGGTCGCCAGGGCCCACTGAGCAGCCGTCATGGGTGCAGATCCGCAATAGGGTGCAGCCGGTCCGAGTGGGCGGATTCCTTGCCAATCTCCTCCGGCACCCGGCTCGAGCGGCAAAATCTCTCGCCGAGCCGCAGAGTTCGCAGAGCAAAGTGCTCAGTTGACTGAGCCCTCTGCGGCTCTGCGGCTCTGCGAGAAAATTCTTTTCGTGCGGGGAGTTGTGCCAAGGCCTCGCTGCTCGCTCACCGGGATGATCTGCACCCTCCGCAATAGCGGAGGTAGCCCCCTCGCGGCCTTGCAGGACGGGGCTATGACCGGTTGCCCACTTCTGGTACGACGGTGGTTGTGTTCTACAACGCCGACCAGAAGGGGCAACCGATGCATGAATGTCACGGCTTCGATCTCTCCGCCACTC
>JAVEVO010000182.1:0-13263 GCA_034005005.1 Myxococcota bacterium | reverse complement strand
GCGAAGGGTCCGAGGGCGAGGGCGAAGGGTCCGAGGGCGAGGGCGAAGGGTCCGAGGGCGAGGGCGAAGGGTCCGAGGGCGAGGGCGAAGGGTCCGAGGGCGAGGGCGAAGGGTCCGAGGGCGAGGGTGAGGGAGCGGAAGGAGAGAGCGAAGGTACTGAAGGTGAGGGCGAAGGTACTGAAGGTGAGGGCGAAGGCGAGGGCGAGGGCGCGGAGGGCGAGGGCGAAGGGTCCGAGGGCGAGGGCGAAGGGTCCGAGGGCGAGGGCGAAGGGTCCGAGGGCGAGGGCGAAGGTGCCGAGGGCGAGGGCGAAGGTGCCGAGGGCGAGGGCGAGGGTGAAGGCGAGGGCCAGGTCGAGTGCGCGGGCAACGAGCGGGGCTGCGTCGACGACACGGTGGTCGTCTGCCTCGGGGGGCGCTGGACCCCCCTCGCGGCCTGCCCCGCGCAGACCCACTGCGTGGCGGGCGAGTGCGTGCCCGACGCCTGCGTGCCCCGGTGCGGGGGCAAGGAGTGCGGCGACGACGGCTGCCAGGGCACCTGCGGTGAGTGCCCGCTGCTCGAGGTGTGCGACGCGACGGGGCAGTGCGTACCCCGCTGCCCCGCGGACTGCGGCGAGCCGGGCACGCTGGTGTGCGCCGCGGACGGGTCGGGCTACCGCCGCTGCCTGGTGGACCTCGCGGATCCGGTCTGCACCGCCCCCGGTCGGCGGATCCCCTGCGATGTCGGGCGGATCTGCGGGGAGGGCGGTTGCGCGGGCGAGTGCACCCGGCCCCAGGTGGTCCTGGTGGTGGATCGCTCCAGCTCCATGGCCGGCGCACGCTGGGCCCTGGTCGCCTCGGCGGTGCGCGAGTTCTGCCGGATGATGGCCGACACCGCCGACGTCCGGGTGCGCCTCTTTCCGGCGCAGGACGCCTGCGGCGTCGGGCCGGTGGTGCCCTGCGCCGAGTTCGTGGCCGGCGAGCCGAGCCCCCTCGCGGAGACCCCCATCGCGGCGGCGCTCACCGACCTCGCCGGCACCTTCGGCGATCCGGACGAGTCCGAGGCGGTGGTGCTGATCACCGACGGCGACGAGACGTGCCTCCCCGAGCTGGCGGCGCTCACACCGGTGGCGGAGCTCGCCCGGCTCGACGTCCAGACCTTCGCGATCGGGGTCTCGCCCCAGGCCAACGGCGAGCTGCTCTCCCAGATCGCGGTCGTCGGCGAGACGGCCCTGGGAGACGGCGGGCACTACCAGGTGGCCGACGGGCCGGAGCTCTGGGAGGCCCTGCTCGACGTCCAGCGGCGCCTCGCCGGCTGTAGCTGCGCCAGCGACCAGGAGGACGTGCTGGCCTGCTTCGGCCCGCACTTCTATCGCTGCGACGGCCTGGCCGGGGAGCAGGTGGAGGTCGCGCCGGCGCCCGACGCGAGCTGCGCGTGTCCCGTGGCGGGCGCGTTCACCTGCGTCGGGGACAGCTTCTATGCCCGGTGCGCCGCGGGGCGCTGGGAGCCCAGCGAGCCGCCGGCGGGCGCGGCGATCTGCGACGGCCGCTGTGCGGACCTGCTGACCGATCCGGCCAACTGCGGGGAGTGCGGCAAGCGCTGCGACGAGGGAGTCGATTGCGTGTTCGGCGGCTGCGGCGAGCCGCCTGCCTGGGAGGGGATCCGCACGGACGTGCCCCTGGCCGAGCTGGCCGGCTGGGAGCGCTGCTGGAGCAGCCGGTACGATCAGACCGGCTTCGACCTGGCGACGATCCAGGCGCAGTGCCCGGGGCGGCGCCTGCTGCTGGGCTGCGGGTCGGTGGGGAGCGCGACCCTCACCGTGGCGGCCCAGGGGCTGCGGGAGGACGTGCTCTTCGTGGTGCCCGACGACAAGCTCAGCGTGCACACCGCGGGCGGGGTCGCCTGGTACTACAACTCTGCCGTGTCCTGGGGCTTCGCCCCCCCCGGCGTGCTGGTCTATCGCAACACCTGCGACATCAACCCCGCGGACGGACGGGCCTACCTCCAGGAAGACCAGCGCCTCTGCTGGCACGCCGCGGATGGCCGGCTGAAGGACGGCTGGCGCTGCGGGAGCAACCGGCCGCTCAACGCCGGCGACGCGGCGTCCGGCAGCTTCGAGCGCGTGATCTACCAGGTGCGCGGGCCCCAGGTGGGGCCGGTCGAGGGCGAGCTGCGGCTGGTCGACGGCAGCACGCCCTACGAGGGGCGGGTGGAGATCTACCACGCGGGAGAGTGGGGCACGGTCTGCGACGACTACTGGACCGCGAACCTCAACGCGGCCACCGTCGTCTGTCGGCAGCTCGGCTACGGTGCGGCGGTCCGGGCGACCAACAACTCCAGCTTCGGCGACGGGGCCGGTCCCATCTGGCTCGACAACGTGCAGTGCACCGGGCCGGAGGCCCGGCTGGTGGACTGCCCGCACAACGAGTGGGGCGTCTACAACTGCAACCATGGCACGGACGCCGGTGTCGTCTGCACGGGACCCTGAGGAGCCCGGCTCCCCGACCTCCCCGGACGCGGCGCTGCGCTCCTTCCGCCGCCCGACCCGGGACTGGTTTCGGGACCGCTTCCCGGCGCCGACCCTCGCCCAGGAGCTGGGCTGGCCGCCCATGGCCCGGCGCGAGTCGGTCCTGCTGCTCGCACCCACGGGCAGCGGCAAGACCCTGGCGGCCTTCCTCGGCGCCCTCGACCGGCTGCTGTTCGATCCCGTGCCGGACGCCTCCGCCCGCTGTCGGGTCGTCTACGTCTCGCCGCTGAAGGCCCTCGCGGTCGACGTCGAGCGCAACCTGCGCTCGCCGCTGCTGGGGATCGCCGCGGCCGCGCGCGCGCGGGACGTCCCCTGCCACCTGCCCGTCGTCCACCTGCGCACCGGCGATACCCCGCCCCAGCAACGGTCGCACTTCACCCGGGGACCGACGGATCTGCTCGTCACCACGCCGGAGTCCCTGTACCTGCTGCTGACCTCCCGGGCTCGCGAGCGGCTGCGCGCCGTGCAGACCGTCATCGTCGACGAGATCCACGCGCTGGTCCCCAGCAAGCGGGGCAGCCACCTCGCGCTCTCCCTGGAGCGGCTGGAGGCCCTCGCCGGCCGACCGCTGCAGCGGATCGGCCTCTCCGCGACCCAGCGGCCCCTCGCGGAGGTGGCTCGCTTCCTCGGCGGCTGGGAGCCCGCGCCGGTCGATCCCGCGGCCCCGCGCCGGCCGCGGCCCGTGACCGTGGTCGATGCGGGCAGCCGCAAGCCGCTGCGGCTCCGGGTCGAGGTGCCCGCCGCGACCCACGGGTGGTTCGCTGCGCCCTCCCCCGGCTCGCCGGCCGCGCAGCGGGGCGAGGGACCTTCGTCATGGCACGCCATCTTGCCGCGGCTGCGGGAGCTGGTCGGCGCGCACCAGGCGACCCTCGTGTTCGTCAACAACCGCCGGGTCGCCGAGCGGGTGGCCGCCGCGGTCAACGAGCTCGCGGGGGAGCCCTTGCTGCGGGCGCACCACGGCTCCCTGGCGCGGGCCCAGCGGCAGGAGATCGAGAGCCTGCTGAAGGCGGGTCGGCTGCGCGGGGTGGTGGCGACGAGCTCCCTCGAGCTGGGGATCGACATGGGCGCGGTCGACCTGGTGGTGCAGCTCGAGGCGCCACGCTCCATCGCCAGCGGGCTGCAGCGCATCGGCCGCGCCGGGCACCAGGTCGGCGCGGTCAGCGAGGGAGTGCTCTTCCCGAAGCACCGGGCCGATCTGCTCGCCTGCGTCGCGGCCGTCGAGGGGTTGCACGCGGGGGACGTCGAGCCGGTCGCCTATCCCCGCAACCCCCTCGACGTGCTCGCCCAGCAGGTGGTGGCCGAGGCGTGCGCCGGTCCGGTCCAGGTCGCGGACCTCTTCGCCCGGGTCCGCCAGGCCGCCCCCTACGCCGAGCTCTCCGCCGAGCTGTTCACGAGCCTGCTCGACCTGCTCTCCGGGCGGTACGCCTCGACCGACTTCGCCGAGCTGCGGCCCCGGCTGACCTGGGATCGCCACGCGGGCACCGTCACCGCCCGGGAGGGGGCCCGGCTGCTGGCGGTCGGCAACGCGGGCACCATCCCGGACCGCGGCCTGTACGGCGTCTTCCTCGTCGGTGGGGAGGGGCCCGCCCAGCGGGTCGGCGAGCTCGACGAGGAGCAGGTCTTCGAGAGCCGCCCCGGGGAGACCTTCGTCCTCGGGGCGTCGAGCTGGCGGATCGCCGAGATCACCCACGACCGGGTGCTCGTCACCCCTGCGCCCGGCGAGCCGGGGCGGCTGCCGTTCTGGCACGGGGAGCGGGCCGCCCGGAGCCTGTCCCTGGGGCGGCGGATCGGGCGGCTGGTGCGGGAGCTGGGCGGGTTGCCGCGGGCCGCGGCCCGGCAGCGGCTCGCGCAGGTCGGCGCGCTGGACCCGGCCGCCGCGGACGAGCTGCTGGCCTTCCTCGATGAGCAGCGGGACGGCCCGAGCGCCTTGCCCGATGATGAGACGTTGGTCATCGAGCGCCTGCGGGACCAAGGTACCGGGTGGCGTCTGCTGCTGCTCTCGCCCTTCGGCGCCCGGGTGCACCTGCCCTGGGCCCTCGCGGCCGCCGGCCTCGTCCGCCGGCGGCTGGGGCTGCACGTGGAGACCCTGCCGGGCGACGAGGGCTTCGTGCTGCGGCTCCCCGAGCTGGCCCACGCGCCCGACGCCGGCCTGCTGCTCCCCGAGCCCGGGGAGCTGGAGGAGCTGTTGCGCGCCGAGCTCGGCGGCAGCTCCCTGTTCGCGGCGCGCTTTCGCGAGAGCGCGGCCCGGGCCTTGCTGCTGCCCCGGGGGCGGCCGGGGCGTCGGATGCCCCTCTGGTTGACGCGCAAGCGCGCCCTCGACCTGCTGCAGGTCGCGGCGCGCGACCCCACGTTCCCCCTGATCCTCGAGACCTACCGGGAGTGCCTCGCGGACTGGTTCGATCTGCCGGCCCTGCAGGAGCTGCTCGCGGACATCCACGGCCAGCGCCTGCGGGTGGTCGTGCGGGACACCACGGCGCCCTCCCCGTTCGCGGCCTCCATGCTCTTCGGCTACGCCGCGGCCTACCTCTACGATGGCGATCGGCCCCTGGCCGAGGCCCGGGCGCAGGCCCTCACCGTCGATCCCGCCCGGCTGCGGGAGCTGCTCGGCGAGCCCGCCCGTCGGCAGCTCCTCGATCCCGCGGCGGTGGCCTGGCTGGGCGCCCGGCTGCAGGGGCCCGGGGGCGTGGGGCCGGTCCGGGGTCCCGACGGGCTGCACGACCTGCTGCTGCGCCTCGGTGATCTGACCCCGGCGGAGCTGCAGCAGCGAGCCGCGACCCCGGACGCGGCGGACTGGCTCGCCTCCCTGCTGGCCGCCGGGCGGGTCCTGGCCATCGGGCTCGCCGGGGAGCAGCGGCTGATCGCCGTGGAGGATGCGGCCCGGTACCGTGACGCCTGGGGGGTGACCTTGCCGGACGGGCTGCCCCCCACCCTGCTCCTCCCGGCCGTCGCCCCCCGTGCGGACCTCGTGCTGCGCTACGCCCGGACCCATCCCCCCTTCCCCGCGGCCGAGCTGGCCGCCCGCTTCGGGGTGGCCGAGGCGGACCTGCAGTCCGTGCTGCCGGAGCTCGTGGGAGACGGGCGGCTGCTGGCGGGGGAGTTCCTCCCCGGGGGGGCGGGGCTCGAGCTCTGCCACCCCGAGGTCTTCCGGGTGCTCCGCCAGCGCTCCCTGGAGCGCCTGCGGCGCGAGGTGGAGCCGGTGCCGGCCGCGGCGCTCTCCCGGCTGCAGCTCGTCCGGCAGGGGGTGAGCCACCCCCGACCGGGGCGGACCCCGTCCCGGCAGGGGCTCGACGGGCTGCTCGACACCTGCGAGCAGCTCCAGGGGGTGCCCCTCGTGATCTCGGAGCTGGAGACGGAGATCCTCCCGGCCCGGGTCGCGGGCTACTCCCCCCTGGACCTCGACGCCCTGTTCGCTGCCGGGGAGCTGGTCTGGGTCGGTGTCGAGCCCCTCGGCGCGCGGGACGGTCGGATCGCCCTGTACCTGACCGACGGGCTGAGGCGGCTCTGGCGGCCACCCCGGGGGCCGGCCGGCGCGTCCGGCGGGCCCGCGTCGCGGCTGCTCGACCTGCTCCGCCAGCGGGGGGCGGCCTTCTTCGAGGAGCTGCACGGGGTGGACGGCGGCTTCCCCGGGGAGACCCTGCGGCTGCTCTGGGAGCTGGTCTGGTGCGGGCTGGTGACCAACGACTCCCTGCTGCCCGTGCGCGGCCGCATCCGGCCCCGCCAGGCCCGTGGCCCGGCGGTGTCGGCCCGCGGCCCCTACCGCTCCCGGCGGACGCTGCCCCCGGAGGCCGCGGGGCGCTGGGCCCTGGTGGAGGCCCGGGCCGGGGGACCGCTCCCGGACGACACCCAGCTCGCCGCGGCCCTCGCAGAGAGGCTGCTCGCGCTCCACGGGGTGGTCGCCGCGGGGACCACGCCCGCCTTGCCGGTCCCGGGAGGGTTGGCGAGCCTGCTCGAGGTGCTGAGCTCCTGGGAGCGTGCGGGCCGGCTGGGCCGGGGCCTGTTCGTCGCCGGGCTCGGGGGGCTGCAGTTCGCCACGACCGAGGCGGTGGAGGGGCTGCGCGGGCTGCGGGAGCCGCCGGACACCATCCCGGACGAGGCGCCGGCTCTGGCCGCGAGCGACCCGGCCAACCCGTACGGCCTCCTGCTGCCCTGGCCGGAGCCGGTCGGCCGCCAGCGGGGGCGTCCCTCCCGCAGCGCCGGGGCCCGGGTGCTCCTGGTCCACGGCGAGCTCGCGGCCTGGGTCGGCCGGGGCGGGCGTCAGGTGCTGCTCTGGCTGCCGGACCAGGAGCCGGCCCGCACGGGGTGGGCCCGGGCCGTCGCCGCCGGTCTGGCCGAGCTCGCCCGTCGCGCCCACGCCCGGGTCGGGGGGCGTGCGGGGTTTGCCGTGGTGGAGATCGACGGCGGCCCGGCCCGCCAGAGCCCGCTGGCCCCGCTGTTGACGGAGGTCGGGTTCGGCTGGGGGCCGGGGGGCGCGTGCTGGACCGGGGGCCGGTGAGGGGACTCCGGGCTGTATTTGTGACCCCCGGTCTATTTTGATGTGGCTGTGGAGGACGAAAGTCTCAGGGCCACTCCACCATGACGACCCGGCTCCGCTCGAGCACGTTGCGCTGCGCGGCCCGGGCCAGGCCGCTGATCATGAAGCCGTAGCGGGTGCCGGAGACCGGGCGGAAATCCTGGAGCGGGGCCCGCTTGATGTGGTCGCCCGCGACCGCGCCGGCGCTCTTGCACGTCTGGCCGACCCGCATCCACTCGAAGGTCGCGGCGTACCAGCGGTTGTCCTGCCAGACGAAGATCCAGGGGTTGGCGTTGAGGCTCAGCCCGTCGATCTCCACGCCGGGCCAGACGTTGGCTTTATCGTGGTCGAAGCAGATCTGGCCGCCACCCACCCGCACCGCGGCGAGGTCGGCGGTCGGGGCCCAGCCGGAGACGTCGGTGTGCAGCCAGGTGACGCCGGAGAGGTCCTGGGGGACCGCCGCGGGGACCGCGGCCCCCTCGCCCTCGCCCTCGCCGGGATCGACCACGGCCGGGATGGCCTCCAGCCGCAGCTCGTCGGTGGCCGAGTGGCCGGCCGCGTCCCAGGCCCGGACCTGCAGCCGGTAGGTGCCCGGGGCGAACGAAACCCGCGGGCAGCTCCAGGCCTGCTGCCCGGCGCAGGCCGCCCAGCCTCCGTCGTCGATCCGCCCCTCGACCCGGATCACGCCGACGTCGTCCCCCGCCGTGCCGGCGACGATGACCGCGCCCTCCTCCTGGCGCAAGGTGTCGGCCCCCGTGGGGGAGGTGATCGTGATCCAGGGCGGGGTGGTGTCGCGTGGCTCCACGGCCGGGTCCTGGCAACGTCCCCCACGGCAGACCCGCTCCCCTTGGCAGTCCTCGTCCGCCTGGCAGACGGCCGGCTCCTGGCAGGTGCCGCTCGGCGCGTCGCAGACCTGGTTCCCCGGGCAGCCGCCGGGGCAGCCCGGGTCGGCCTGGCCGTCCAGGGCCACGAAGTGCAGCCGGCCGGCGTGCAGGGCGCCCCCCGGCCGCTGGCCGCGGTAGCGCACCTTGAGGGTGCCGCCGTGCCGCGCGCCGTCCCCCCCCTGCAGGTCGACGGTGCCGGTGATCCGCAGGCCGTCCGGCTGCTCGCACCGCAGCAAGACGCCGCCGCCCGCGCCCCCACCGCCCGGGCCCCCCGCTCCTCCCGGCGTGCCGCCGCCCTGGAACTGGCCCCCCGCTCCTCCCGCGCCGCTGCTGCGGGCGCGGCCGTCCCCGCCCCGGCCGCCGTCCCCCCCCTGGCCGGTCTGGCTGCCGGTCCGCCGGGCGTCCAGGCCGGCCTCCCCCGGGCCGCCCCGCTCCCCGCGGGCCAGCATGGTGCCGTCGATCACGAGCGCGTCGCTGGCGATCAGCTCCACGGTACCGCCCCCCGCCCCGCCCCCGCCCCCGCCGCCCCCGCCCCCGCCGCCTTCGCCGTTGCCGTTGCCGCCGCCCGAGCCGCCGCCCCCCCCGCCCCCCCCGGAGCCGGCCCACACCCGGTCGTCCTCGCTCCGGTCGCCGTTTTGCCCGGTCGCGGCGTAGCCTCCCGGCTGTCCGGCGGCGCCGGTTCGGCCGGGGTGGTAGTAGTCGGGATCGTTGCAGCCGCCGCCGCCGCCCGGGGCGCCGCCCTGGTCGCCCCCGCCGGGCCCCCCCCCTCCGCCCGGGCTGCCGTACTTCTCGCTGCCGCAGGCCGCATTCGCGCCGCCGGCGGCGCCGGCCGCACTGCCCGCGCCGCCCGGGGCCGAGTGGCCGTGGGGCTCGCTGCGGCAGCCGCCGCCCCCGCCGCCCCCGCCGCCGCCGCCCGGGGGGCCCGCCGCGCTGGCGTCGAGGGTACCCTCGAGCAGGATGCTCGCGGCCTCCAGCCGCAGCCGGCCCGTGCCGCCGTCCGCGACGGGGGCGACCCGGATGGTCCCCCGCAGCAGGACCCGGTGGCCGGGGTGGCGGTGCTCGCCGTCGAGGGTGCGGTCCGCGAGGACGAGCTCGCAGAGGCCCTCCCGGCAGCTCTCGGCGCACCGGGCGGCCACGGTCCAGGCCTGGCCGTCCCCGGCGCAGACCTCGGCGACGTCGCCCTGGCAGCGGCGGGTCCCGGGGGCACACCGGCCCCGCACCGCGTCCTTTTCCCCGCCCTCCCCGGCGTCGGCGAGTTCGCCCTCGCCCTCGGCTCCCTCGCCGGGCCCCTGGTCGATCCCCTCGCCGGCGTCGTAGGGCGACAGGGTGATGTCCCCGGCCGCACACCCCGCCCCGAGCAGCGGGAGCAGGAGCAGGGAGCTCCAGGCCGGGCGCGTCCACCCGGGAGCGTGCCCGGCCACCAGCTCGCGTCGACCGCGCAGCACCATCGCGTCGCCTCCTCGACCCGGTCCGGCCTGGGCCCGGGCCCTGCTCGCGGCTCCAGCTTAGCAGCGTTCGCGGCCGCGCGCACCGTGGCCGTTTGCGCTTTGGGCCGTTCCTCGCTATGGATCCTCCATGAGCAGGCTGCACGTACTCGTCCTGGTGGTCCCCTGGCTCTGGCTCGCCGGCTGCATCGAGGGGGACTACGCCCGCGATCCGAGCGATTCCGGCGGCGGGGGACCGGAAGACGTCGGCCCGGGGGGCGACCAGGGAGACCTCGGCCCCGCGTCGCGCGATGCCGGCGACGAGGTCCGCGATGCGGGTGGTCCGCCCGTCGACTCGGGCTCCCCGCCCGTCGACTCGGGCTCCCCGCCCGTCGACTCGGGCTCCCCGCCGGCCGACTCGGGCTCCCCGCCGGCCGACTCGGGCTCCCCGCCGGCCGACTCGGGCTCCCCGCCGGCTGATGCCGGCCCCGAGGATCCGGGCATCAACCCGGGCTGGATCGGCGGCGCGTGCGCCGGGGACGGGGACTGCCCGTTCGCCGGGGGGACCTGCCTCGGCACCGCGGCCGGCTGGCCGGGCGGGACCTGCACCCAGGCCTGCGACCGCTACTGCCCCGACCAGGAGGGCGACCTGTTCACGGTCACCTTCTGCGTCGAGGGGGAGGCCGGGACGGGGCAGTGCGTCTCCCGGTGCGATTTCACCAAGCTGGAGGAGGGGTGCCGGCCCGGCTACTCCTGCGTACGCCGTGGCCGCTACCAGGAGCCGGAGGTGACGAACCTGGTCTGCTTGCCCACGGCGCTGGTCGGTCCGGGCGACGGCCCGGGACCGTGCCTGGAGGAGGCCTTGCGCCTCGGCCTGAGCGTCACGCCGGCACCCAGCGTGTTCGACCACCCGGAAGGGCGCCCCGACCTCACCTGCACCGTGGAGGAGCCGCTGTACCTGGCCTCACCCGTGCTCGGCGCGAACTACCGGTACATGGACGCCGCGTCCCCGGCCCGGATGTTCATGGCCTGCCCCCTGGCCCTCGCGCTCCACGACCTCGGGGAGGTGCTCGCGGAGTCGGGGATCCTCGAGGTGATCCACATGGGCGTCTACAACTGCCGGGCGATGCGCGACAGCGACAACCTCTCCCAGCACGCCCTCGCCCAGGCCATCGACTTCGGCGCGTTCGTCGCGGGCGACGGCACCGTCTATTCGGTGGAGCACGACTGGGAGTCGCTCCACGGCGAGACGGAGACGGAGAAGGGCGCCTGGCTCCAGGCCATCGCCCACCGGATGTACGACGACCGGATCTTCAACATCATCCTGACGCCGGACTACAACGCCATTCATTACAACCACTTCCATGTCGATCTGACCCCGGGCTCCCACTACCTCGGCAAGCCGGGGGTCGAGGTGCCGCGCTTCCTCGGGACCTTCGCCGAGTGGGGGGACGACTGAGGTGGGTCGCGTCGCGCTACGGTCGTCGTAGGGGCGCCAGCAGCGGCTCCAGCCCGTTGGTCTTGATCTCCAGCACCGCCGCGAGCAGCTCGCCGAGGCGCCCGCCGACCTCCGCCCGGCGGACCAGCCAGAGCAGGTAAGGCTCCGGCAGATCGAGCAGGGCCCAGCCCGCGTGCTTGCCGAAGGGCATGCGCGCCCGGAGCAGCTCCTCCAGCGCGGCGGGGTCGAGGTGGGGGACCGGGGTGGGCGGGCTCAGGGAGTGTGGCCCGCGGGGCGCTCGTGCTCGTGCTCTTCGGGCGTGGGCTCGTGCTCGTGCTCGTCGGGCGGGGGCTCGTGCTCGTCGGGCGTGGGCTCGTGCTCGTCGGGCGTGGGCTCGTGCGCGTGCTCGTCGGGCGTGGGCTCGTGCTCGTCGGGCGTGGGCTCGTGCTCGTCGGGCGTGGGCTCGTGCTCGTGCTCGTCGGGCGTGGGCTCGTGCGCGTGCTCGTCGGGCGAGGGCTCGTGCTCGTGCGCGTCCGCTGCTGCGTGCGCGCTCTCCTCCGCTCCGGCCTCCCCCGCGGGCCCGGCCTCCTCGGCCGCGGGCGGTCGTCCCGTCGGCTCCACCCACGGGTGCGCGCCGGGCGGCAAGGGCAGGGTGAGCTGGGCGATCAGCGTGCGCAAGCCACCGGCCAGGTGGGCCATCAGCTTCTCGCCGGGAGTCGTGCCGGCGTCCTCGTCGGGGTCGTCGATGGGGCTGCGGCCTTGCTCGAGCCGCTCGCACCAGGCCTCGCGCAGGTGGATCCAGCCCTCGGGGCGGGAGGGCCGGAGTCGCTCCGTGCGGTGGTAGAAGTCGACGAGGAAGCCGTAGAACTCCCGGGGCTCGAAGACTCGCTGGGGCTGGGCCTGGACGCGGTTGTTCCAGAGCCGGACGAGGTGGGTGTAGATGTCGTCCTCGACCCGCATGTCGAGGATCATCGGCTGCCAGCGGCGCAGGTCCACCTTGCCGATGTCGTAGAAGTTTCCGGGGCACTTCGTGGTGCGCCGGAAGCGCACCGTGCCGCGCAGATACGTGGCCGGGTAGGTGCGGCAGACGTGGGGCCGGAACTCGTAGATGCTGCAGCGGTGATGCCCCTCGGGCAGGTCCATGAGGAAGGCGCAGGGCGAGTGGCCGTCCTTGCTCCCCTCCTCCCGCTTGTTGAGCGCGAACTGCTGCGCGGGGCCATCGGCCTGCAGGATGAAGCCGCCGGCCGTCGGCTCCTTCTGCTGGGTGGTGTAGGTGAAGGACCAGATCGGCAGCCGCAGATGGCCGGCGATCAGATAGGCGTCCCGCCCGATGATCGTCACCATGTACTCGGTGCAGCAGCCCATCTCGACGCAGGCCGAGCAGTTGGAGAAGGACCACTCAGCCATGGCAATGCTCCGGTCGGGTGACGAGGCAGTGGCGGGCGTACCAGTTGAGCAGCGAATCGCAGAAGTGATTGAAGTTGTAGGCTTCCTCGGCCGCCAGCCGGTCGACCTCCCGGTGCCAGTCCGCAAGGAAGCGCTCGTGCTCGGCCTGGCGCTGGGCGAACTCCTGGGCGAGCCGCGCCTCCTCGGCGTAGTCTACCTCGGTCAACGTCCAGGTGCGCACGCAGCCCGGCCCCTCGTAGACGTCGAGGAGCTGCTCCCGCTGGCTGACGGGGAAGAGCCGGCAGATGGCCGGTCGCAAGGAGCCGAGGCCGCAGTAGTGGTGGCTGTTGGGGAGCCGCACCAAGAAGCAGCAGCCCTTGGGGCGGTCGGCGGGCGTGGCGGCCAGCACCCCCTGGCCCGTGTAGCCGCGGTACAACCAGGGGTGCCGCTCCAGCACCAGCCGGTAGGTCGGGCCTTCGGGGCCCAGCCGGAAGGCACGCGGCGAGGGCTCGGTCCGCTGGTAGGCGAGGAACACCTCCGGCGTGAGCGCGAGCGCGGTGGCGATCTCGCCGACGTCCCGGACCGAGGCCTCGACCGAGAACTCGTAGCAGCAGAGCCGTTCGCGGCACCCGGCGCAGAGGACCCCCTTCCTGGCGATGGGGAAGGTCGTGGCGCGGTGCTCGAACGCGAGGTCACGCCGGGGATAGTCCACTAGATCAGTGGACTTTTCTCCGTCCGTGCCGTCCCCCTCCTCCCCGTCCGGACCGAACCAGGGCCAGGGGATCGGCGGGAGGAGGGGACGGACCCGGTCGACCGCCGGCAGCGGCGAGCCGGTGGCGGTGGCCTCGTCCCGCGGGTCGGGAGCCGAGGCGGCCGGGGGGGGAGATGCTGCTCGGTCCGGAGTGCTGTCGGAAGTCATCGTGCTCTCCGCAGGTGGTCCCGGCAGAGTATGCTCCCCGGCCGGGGGGGGTCAAGCGTGCAGGGAGGCCGTGGGGGGGGTGGCGAGCGGAACCGGTCGTGCTCATGTTTCGTACTGGAACTGTACGCACCAGGGGGCAAGCCTGGCCGAGGCCAGGGGAACCGAGCGTTGGCGCCCTGCTGTCGGCGCCACGAGGAG
>JAVEVO010000181.1:0-13316 GCA_034005005.1 Myxococcota bacterium | reverse complement strand
GCGGCCCGCGCACTCGGCGCGGTCCCCTACCGGCCGACGCCCCAGGGGGCACGCACCCCGACCGACCCCGCCTTCATCGAGGAGGTCTGCAGCGTGCTGACGGTCGATGCGCAGACCGCCGAGGAGGTCGCGGAGGCCATCGGCGCGGAGGCGGCGGATGTGGCCAAGATCCTCAAGACGCTCGCCGACGACGAGCAGATCTTCGCGGAAGGACGTGGTAAGAACCGGCGCTACTACGTGATCGGGGAGCCCTGATGCTGCAGCCCTTCGCCGTCTCCGGTGTGGTCCTCGACGCCTACCGTCGCTACATCCGATCGAGCTTCCCCTTGCGGGACCCGGCCCTGGACCAAGCCCGGGAGGAGCTCATCGATTCCCGCCTGCTTTGGGCCGAGCCGTTCGTTGCACTCGCGCGGCCGGGCACGGAGGGGCCGCGCATCGACTCGCTCACGGACCAGCTCGCCGCGGCGACCCGGGGGCTGCCCTGGGGCTTCGAGGAGCTGTTCACCCACCAGCGCCGGGCCATCGAGCGGCTGATCCGCTCACCCCACCACGCTCCGGAGAACACGCTGGTGCTGTCGGGGACGGGCTCCGGCAAGACCGAGAGCTTCTTGATCCCGATCATCGACGCCTGCCTGCGCCAGCCCGGGCCAGGCGTGCGGGCGCTGCTGATCTACCCGATGAACGCGCTGGCCAACGACCAGCTCAAGCGCCTCAACGAGCTGCTGGCCGGCTGCCCGCAGGTGACCTACGGGCGCTACACCGGGGACGCGCCCGACACTGACGCGGGAGACCGGCGCCGGTCTCCCCGTCCGCCCGACAGCCCCCCGAACCTGCGCTGGTCGCGCCAGGCGATGCGGGACGATCCGCCGAACCTGCTGCTCACCAACTACACCCAGTTGGAGTACATCCTGCTGCGGGGCAAGGATGCGGAGATCTTCCGCCACGGTGCCCCGTGGTACGTGGTGGTGGACGAGATCCACCTCTTCTCGGGGGTGCTGGGTGCGGAGGTCGCCTGCCTGTTGCGACGGCTCCGCCAGCACGTCGGCGTGGGGCCACGGGACCTCGCGTTCGTGGGCACCAGCGCCACGGCGGGCAACCAGGCCGAGCGGACACGCCTGCTCTCCTTCGCTGGCCGCTTCTTCGGGAGCCCCTTCGCCGACGAGGCGGCCATCGAGGAGGTGGCCACTCCGCTGGGCGAGCCCGGGGAGCGGGTGGTCGACGTCCCGCAGCTCGACGATGCGAGCCTCGAAGCAGCCACCGACGTGGCCGGACTCGCCTCGCTGGCCCGGCTCACGCTCGGGGAGGTGCTCCCCGCGGACGAGACCTTCCCCCGGGCGCTGGGCGACGTCATCGACCGCTACCGGGCCATCGGCCTGGTCGAGCGAGCGCTGGAGCGTCCGGCCGCGCTGAGCACCGCCACGCAGGCGCTGCGCGAGCTGCCCGGCCGGGCCACGCTGCCCGAGGCGGCGCTGGTACGGGAGGCGACCGCGCTGCTCCTGCTCGGGGCCGCAGCCCGGCTGCCGCCGCGGGGAGAGCGGGAGCCCCAGCCCCGCTTCCGTCCCCGGGTCCACCAGGTCGTGCGCAGCCTCGCCGGGCTCTGGCGCTGCCTCGATCCGGAGTGCGGACGGCTGGTCGAGCCAGGGACCGGGCGCTGCCCCGCTTGCGGCTCGCTGACCCTGCCGCTCGCATCGTGCCGGACCTGCGGCGAGGCCTACTGGACGAGCCCGCGGCAGGGGGAGCTGGCGGACCTCGGTCAGCTGCAGGCGGTCGACCGCAGGCGTGGGACCGATGGGATCTTCCTGGCCGATCCCGGCCGGATGGCCTCGGTCATCGACGAGGACGAGGAGGGGCACCGGATCGAGTGGACCGACCTCCTGGTCTGCCGGGCTTGCGGCGGCACCGGTCTCGACGAGGAGTCGGTGCGGCACGGCCGCGGATGCCCGAACCCCCAGTCCAGCCTGGCCCATTACCGGGCCTCGATCGACGACGTGCACTGTCCCGCGTGCGGCCACGCGGGCGCGGCGGGTCGGCCGATCCTGCTCTCGCTCCACGGCTCGGCCGCGGCCAGCGTCGCGGTGCTGACCCAGTCGCTCTCCGACGAGCTGCGGGAGCGTGAGGGTGAAGCGGGCGGGCGGTTGCTCGTCTTCGCGGACAGCCGTCAGGACGCGGCCCTGCAGGCCGGCTACGCAGACGACCAGGGTGCGAAGGTGGCGGTGCGGCAGCTCATGGCCGCGGCCCTGGCGAGCGGACCGCTGTCGCTACCCGACCTGATCCGCTCGGTGCGTGCCGCGGTGCTCGACGACGAGCAGGTGCTGCGGCGCTGGCTCATCGGCTACACCGATCGCGACTTCGCCCGGGTGGCCGAGCCGGGCTACGTGCCCAGCGAGGACGATCGCAAGCAGGTCTCCCGCCAGATCGAGTGGGAGCTGCTCCTCGACCTGACCGAGCGGGCTCGGCGTCGCTTCGCTCCCGAGCCGGAAGGTGTGGTGACCGTCCAGATGGAGAAGCTGGACGAGCTGACGCAGGCGGTGGAGAGGGCATGGCCCGGCCATCCGTTCGGCAGCCGGGAGCGGCTGGCCAGCGTGATCCAGGCCGTGGCCGACGTGGCCCGGGGGGACCGGGCCGTCGACCACTGGATGCTCAAGCTCAAGCCGGCGGAGCTGCGTCGCGCCCACTCGGTGACGATCGGCGACCGGGCCGTGCGCGCGACCCGGGGCTACGCGGAGAACCGCTTCCTTGCTCGGGATGTCGACCTGCGGGGGTGGACCGCCCGGCGGGGCCAGAGCCGGATGGCCGAGCTGGTAGGAAGGGTGCTCCGTCGCCGGCTCAACGAGGTCAACCTCGCTGTCGAGGGGCTGGCCTCGCGGCTCAAGGCGGCCGGCGTCTTCACCCAGAGCCGTGTCGAGAGCCGCAACCGGCTGATGCTCGATCACAAGCGACTGGTCGCCTCGCTGCCGCGGGCAGGAGAGCTGTGGCGTTGCGACCGCTGCGGCGCGGTGCGGGGCGCCTGCCTCGAGGATACCGAGGGACGCGCACTCTGCACCAACTGGCGATGCAGCGGGACGCCGCGGCGCTGGATCCCACGAGCAGAGCGGGATTTCTATCGCCGCCAGTACCTCGCCGAGCCGCGCCGCTTCATCGTGCGCGAGCACTCCGGGCAGATCGAGTCGGAGGACCGGCTGGCCCTGGAGGTGCGCTTCAACGACCGGGCCTACCCCACGGTCGACGTGCTGGCTTGCACCCCGACCCTTGAGGTCGGGGTGAGCCTCGATGACCTGCACGCGGTCATCCTGCGCAACCTGCCTCCAACGCCGGCCAACTATGCCCAGCGGGTCGGCCGGGCCGGGCGACGGAGCAAGGTGGCGCTCGCCATCGCCCACGCCGGGCAGGGACCGCACGACAGCTACTACTTCGAGCAGCCGGGTGAGCTAATCGCCGGCACGGTGCGCGCGCCGACCTTCTCGCTGGACAACGAGCCACTGCTGCGGCGCCACGTGAACTCGCTGGTGCTGGAGACGCTCGGCCTCGACCTCCCCTGGGCCTGGGTGCCGGCTCCGGGCAGCCCGCCTGAAGGTGCGGGGCCGACCATCGCCACGGCCGATGGAGTGATCCGCGAGGATGCGCTGAAGCCATTGGCCGATCGGCTGGCCGATCCTGCCTGGCGAGCACGACTGACCGCGACCGTGCGCCTGGCGTTCCTCCATGCCGACGACCCGCAGCACCCGGCAGAAGCCGAGCGGATCTGCGAGGATCAGATCGAGCAGTTCCTGCCCGACCTGCGGCGAGCGCTGAACCGCTGGTGCGACCGCTACCGGGCCCTGCTGGCCGAGTACAACCGCCTGCGCCGGTCGAGTGGCATCCCCACGCAGCAGGAGCAGGAGGAGGAGCGCCGGCTGCTGCTCGAGCTGGAGCGGCTGGCCCAGCCGGCCACGCCCGAGTTCCAGCCGCTCGGCTTCCTCGGCCTGGTCGGCTTCCTGCCTCGCTACGGCTTCGTCGGCACGACCACGCTGCTGCACCTGCCCCAGGGTGAGGCGCCGATCGGGCAGTCGGCCTGGGTGGCCGTGACCGAGTACGCGCCCGAGAACCTGGTCTACGCCCGCGGCCGCAAGCTCAAGGTGCGGCGCCTGGATCCGCAGCCCGTGCCCGAGGCGGAGGCCGGCGCCGAGCACCGGGAGAACGTGCTGCGCGAAGGGCGGCGCTGCGACGCCTGCGAGTTTTTGACCTTCGACCCCCTCGTCCGGGCTTGCCCGGAGTGCAGCCAGGATCTGATCCGCCAGCCCGTGGTCGAGCTCACGGGCGTCCGGGCGTCCGGCAACGTGATCACCAGCGAGGACGAGTACCGGCAGCGGGAGGACTACGACGTCCTGCAGATGCTCTCCGGACAGGCTCGCAGCTCGCAGGTCATCACCCTGGGCGGATTCCAGATCGAGCGGACGACGGGGCGCGAGATCATCGTCGCCAACCGCGGCCCCTGGCCCGAGGACCACAGCGCGGGCCGGGGCTTCGAGATCTGCACCGGCTGCGGGCTCGCGCTGGAGACCCGGGTGCCGGACGAGGACGAGGACGACACCCCGGACCTCTCCGGCCACTCGGCCCGCTGCCCGGCTCGACGGGAGGGGACGGACGGCGTGGTGCGGGCCGGCCTCTGGCTCACGGCCCGCCTGCGGGGCGACGTGATGGAGCTGCGCCTGCCGGAGGCCGTGCGCGGCGAAGGCTTCGAGTCCTGGCGGGCGACGCTGGCCGAGGCGCTCAAGGCCGGCATCCGCGACGTGATGGAGGCCGGGCAGCGGGACGTGGAGTCGTTCATCCGCCGCCAGCAGGGGGAGCCCTTCTCCATCGTGCTGTACGACACGATGCCTGGTGGCACCGGCTACTTGCCCAAGCTGTTCGAGGACGGCGCGGCCAGCCTGAAGCAAGCCGCGGCCCGGGCGCTGGAGCGGCTGGAGCGCTGCACCTGCACCTCCTCCTGCCATCGCTGCCTGCGGGACTTCTGGAACCAGCGCGTTCACCACCAGCTCAATCGCTTCGAGGTGATGGGTGCTCTGCGCCGCCTGGCCGAGGACGAGGCGACAGCCGGTGCCGAGCCCGAGGACGAGCGCTTCGACTCGTTCCTCGAGCACGAGTTCTACCAGCGGGTGCGGTCCGCGGGGCTGCCGCTCCCCACCCTCCAGGTCGTCCGGGAGCTGGGTGGTCGCCGGGTCATCCGGGTCGATGCCGAGTACCGCCACCCGGACGTCTCGATCTACCTCGACGGCCGGGCCTACCACGCGCAGACGCTGGAGAAGATCCAGGACGACCTCCAGGTCCGCAACCAGCTCGAGGCCCGCGGCGTGTGCGTCCTCGAGTTCACGTACCGGCAGGTGATGGACCACTTCGCCGAGGTGGCGCAGACGATCGGGAGGGCGCTGGCGCCTGCGACGGCGGCCAACGAACCCCTCGACCCGCGCAGCATCCCGGGGCTCAGGGTCGTCGCGGTGAACGAGACCCAGCGGAAGGTGTCGGTCGAGGTGGACGCGGCAGCGTGGCTGGCGAGCGAGGCGGCGCGGGCCGAAGCGCTGGCAGGGGCGAACGCGTTGCGGCTGGCGGGGTGGAGGGTGGAGAGGCAGACAAGCCGTACAGGAGCAGAGTGATCGCTCATGGACACGAAGAACGAAGTCGCCGTCCTGGTACTGGAGAATCCCTTCTGGCCACCTGCTGATGATGCACGGAGCTGTTCGGTCCGCCATTTCCTCGAGGCTCAGGCCCGCTACAGCGATCACATGACCGTCTTCTACAGCACGTTCTTCGACGGCCCGGGGGCAATCAAGGCCTTGGGCATGTACTTGACGCAGACCAAGCAGCAGCGCCAGATCCTGTACATCGCCGGCCATGGAGGTGGAAGCCGGTTGGCGGGGACGAACTTCAAGACATTGGCAGAGAAGATCAAGGAGAACTCTCCGTCCGGCTCCGGATCGATCGAGGGGGTCATGCTGGCATCCTGCTTCGTTGGCGCGCAGGTCGAGCCCATCAAGTCGATGCTTCGTGGTTCGAGCATCGCTTGGGTCTACGGCTACACCTGCGCTGTGGATTGGGTCGACACTGCGTTGATCGACCTGAAGTTGATATCGATCCTGTCCTCACGGGCATGCGTCGGGGATCTGACGAGCGAGGAGAAGCTCTTGGACGCCTTCGCGCAGGGTCTGGGGCTGTTCTCGTCACAGCACGCGGTCGGAACCAGGGTGGTGAAGGATGAGCTCGGGAAGCAGAAGGAGGTCCCGGTGGCGCTCGAGGACGCCTTCAGCGTGGTCCTGCAGCCGCGCAGACAGGGCAAGCGACCAGCAGTTCGTACTGGTGCCGTGCGGCAGCGACTGGCCTGGAACGTGACAACCGAGGAGTAGTCGATGGCCTTCCAGACCCCGATCACGATCAGCGACGCCCTGGCTGCGATCCAGCAGCAGGAGTACGTGCTCCCCGCCATCCAGCGGGAGTTCGTCTGGGACCACTTCCAGATCTGCCAGCTCTTCGACAGCCTGATGCAGGGGTACCCGATCGGCTCGTTCCTGTTCTGGCGGGTCGAGGCTGAGCGGAGCCGGGACTATACCTGGTACGGGTTCGTCAAAGACTACCATCAGCGAAATGCCCGCCACTGCCCCGTCCTCGACCTCGGCAAGCGTTCGCTGATCGCCATCCTCGATGGCCAGCAGCGGCTGACCGCGCTCAACATCGGCCTGCGTGGAAGCCTCGCGCTCAAGGAGCCCAAGAAGCGCTGGAACAACCCGGGGGCCTTCCCCCAGAAGCAGCTGTACCTGAACCTCTGCGCGCTGGCCGAAGAGAACGAGCAGGGGATGAAGTACGACTTCAGCTTCATGACGGAGCGGAAGGCCAAGGAGGAGCGGAGCCGAGAGCGTTGCTGGTTCCGGGTGAGCGAGGTCCTGGAGTTCGACGAGGACTTCCGGGTCATCGAGGCGCTGCAGGAGCTGGGCCTCGGGAACAACAAGGTCGCGGGGAAGTGCCTGCACGCGCTCTACCGGCTCGTCCACAAGGAGCCGTGCATCCCGTTCTTCGAGGAGAAGGAGCAGAACCTCGACAAGGTGCTCAACATCTTCATCCGGGTCAACAGCGGCGGGACCAAGCTCTCCTACTCGGACCTGCTGCTGAGCATCGCCACGGCCTCCTGGAAGGAGCTGGACGCCCGCAAGGCGATCCACGGCCTGGTCGACGAGCTGAACGGGATCCGGGACGGGTTCCAGTTCTCCAAGGACCTCGTCCTGAAGGCCGGGCTGATGCTGGCCGACATCCCGAGCGTGGCCTTCCGGGTCACGAACTTCAACGCGAAGAACATGGACGCTCTCCGGAAGAGCTGGGACGGGATCTCACGCGCGCTCCGGATCGGCGTGGAGCTGCTGGCCCAGTTCGGCTTCACTGCGCGCACGCTGGTCGCGGACAGCGTGCTGATCCCGCTGGCCTACTACCTGTACCACCGCGGCCTCGACGAGCGGTACCTGACTGCCGCGGCCCAGCGAGTGGACCGCGAGCGGGTTCGTGGCTGGGTCTGCCGGACGCTGGCGAAGGCCGGCGTGTGGAGCGGCGGCCTCGACACGCTGCTCGTGGCGATCCGCACCGCGCTCCAGGAGAAGGGCGCAGACTCGTTCCCGGTGAAGGCAGTCGAGGCCGCGATGCTCAAGCGCGGCAAGTCGCTGCTCTTTGCCGAAGCCGAGGTGCAGGATCTGCTGGAGATGGCCTACGGCGACAAGCGGACCTTCGCGCTGCTGTCGCTGCTGTTCCCCCACTGCGATCTGCGCAACGTATTCCACGTCGATCACGTCTTCCCCCGCTCCCTGTTCCGGGCGGGCACGCTGCGCAAGGCCGGCGTGCCCGAGGGCCGCCTCGCGGCCTTCGCCGAGAAGGCGGAGCAGCTGCCGAACCTGCAGCTGCTGCAGGGCTCGGCCAACGAGTCAAAGCAGGGCAAGCTGCCAGCGGAGTGGCTCAAGGCCGAGTTCCGGACCCGCGAGGAGCGGGAGGGCTACTGCACGCTGCACCTGCTCGGCTCGGTCCCGAAGGGGCTGGAGGAGTTCGGGGAGTTCTTCGAGCAACGGAAGGGTCTGCTCGCCGATCGCCTCTGCAAGGTGCTGAAGGTGGCGACGAAGGCAAACGGCAAAGCAGACGAGGAGGAGTAGCCCCTTGCCCAACGATATCTTGCGGCTGCCCGTCGTCTCCGAAGGCGCCGAGTACCTCGTCATGGGGATGCTGATGCGCCGGAACATCCTGGCGTACAAGGCGCCGCCGGGGAACGAGGGCTACGACCTGATCTGCATCCACCCCGATCCGCGCCACCGGCCCGGGCCCGGCGAGCTGGCGCAGGTGCGGGTCCAGGTGAAGAGCCGGTACGCCACCGACTGCGACCGCGGCTTCCCGATCCGGGAGGTGTCGCTGGACGCGTTCGACTTCCTGGTGGTCGCCTTCCTCAACATCGGCACCTTCTTCCACGGCCGGGACGGGTCCGAGGGAGCCCGGCCCCCCGAGTTCTACACCCTCGACCCGGCGTTCATCGCCGCGCACCGGAACCCGAGCGGCTGGAAGAAGGTCAACCTGCGCGGGCTGGACGATGAGCTCGCCCCGTTCAAGGACGAGCAGGGGTTCGAGCGGATCGCCCGGGCGCTCGGGATCGAGCGGCCGAGGAAGGAGCGATGAGGGCCTCTTCGAACAGAAGGCGGACCGAGCGGTGAGGGTGCGCACGTTCACCCTGCACCTCGACCCGGCCACGGACTGCTTCGACGACGACGCGCTCGAACGCTTCACCGAACAGTACCAGGTGCTCTCGGTGGATGAGCGCTTTTTCATCCACGAGGAGCGCCCCTGCTTGGCCCTGGTGGTGTGCTACCAGGATCTGGCAGCGGCCAACGATGCAGGACAGGAGGCTGCCGGGCGGCAGCGCCGATCTGCGCAGATTGAGCACCGCCCTCCGTTCTTCGTGCTCTTCGATGCCCTGAACGCATGGCGCAAGGAACGCGCCCAGCGCGAAGGGAGAGCCCCTCGTACGCTGCTGTTCAGTCGCCAGATGTCAGCGATCGCAGCGCAACGCCCCACCACGCTGGAGGAGCTGAGGCTGCTACCTGATATCGGCGAGGCCAAGGCGGAAGAGATCGGCGCAGAGGTGATCCCTCTGGTGCGGCAGGTACTGGAGCAGATGCAACTCCGAAGCACCGCCGCCGAGAAGAACGTTCATCGGAAAGAACGCGTGCCTGGCACGAGTACGCGAGACCGAGAGCGCCTCGCCCAAGGAGCAGGGGCGGTCTTCAGTCCCCGTCGGGCGGCGGAACTCCTGCCGGGCGACGACACACAGGCGCGCCGCTGGCTGCGGGAGCAGGCGCTGATCCACGCACTGAACGACAAAGAGGTCGTGGTGTGGCAGGAGGTACTCGATCGGTTGAGGGGACAGCCCGACGGTCCAGCAGCAGGTGTCGCACCTCGGGGGATCTCCTCGGGTCGCGAACCCCTTCCTCGCACTGACTTGTCCGGGCGAAAGAGGCGATAGATGGGCCAGCAACGGAGTGGGGGGCGTCGTCGAGGAAGGGAGGTACGGACCACCCCGCTACACGAACTCGCGCGGCGGCCAGGCACGACCCATGCGTGGTGTGGCACCGAGCACCAACCTCACGGCTGGAGCTACGTCCCCTACTTCTCCAACGCCGAGTGGGCCGACTGGGAGCTGGTACAGGCTCGGTCGCTTCTGACCGAGGTCAGAAGTCTCGCCGAGCAGCCCGAGGGCAAGGCCGAACATGCCCGGGACCTGGTCCGGCGTCTGCTGGTCCACGGCATGTGGGCCTGGAACTGGACCCAGTTCCACGAGCAGGCTCGCTCCGACCCGGAGGCCGAGGCCGCGTTCCGCGCGCTGGCACCAGAGGAACTGCGGGCTCGTGTGGCCCTGGCCGAGCAGACGCTCGGGGCGCACGCGACCGCGGCGCTGGAGCCGATCTCGTCCGCCCTCGATGCGCTGGCGGCCGCGGCGCACCAGCGTCCCTGCCGGCTCCTGCGCTATCCCGATCCGCTCCCCGTGGTGCGCGGCCCGCATCATCCGCGGGCGCCAGCCGGAAGCTTCATCGACACTGGGCGCTTCGTGCCGGGGGAGATCCTGACGATGGAGCCGGAGGCGCCGTTCCGCATGACGTTGCGCTACGGCGATGAGCTGGAGACCGGCTTCGTCCCCGGCCTGCGCGACTGGCGTCCCGTGTCCCCGCCGACCGCGAGTCGGTCGCTCGCCGAGCTGTTCTCGCCAGGAGCCTGGCTGCGGGACGACGACTGGGGCTACGGCCAGGTCCAGCACGTGACTACGACCACCCTCGTGGTCGAATTCCCTCAGCTTGGGCGTCAGACCCTGCTGCCCGATCCCTGGCTGACCCACATCGAGCGGTTGGCCGAGCCGCCGGTGCTGGACCTGCGGCCATGGAACGAGCGCTTCCCGCCAGGCTGCTGGGTGACGATCCAGCGCCGCCCACCCGTGGTCGTGCTCGACAGCGAGGCAGACTCCTTGGTCCTCGACTGGTTCGAACAGGTGCGCCATCTGCGGCGGAGCCTCGCCCAGCCTGCTCCTTGGCCGGCCAACCTGCCCGGGCTCGACCTGGATGCCCCCTGGGCTCGCCGTCGCCGAACCTGGCTCGAGTCGGCGAATCCGCATGGGACCATGCGCCGCCTCTGCCCCTGCTGCGCCGATCCGGCGGTTGGCAACTACGACGAGGACCTCGAGATGGCGGATTGGGACTGCCTGCTCTGCGGCTGGCAGTACGACGGTCGCCACGAGTCTGAGGCCAGTTGGGAGCGGCCGGCCCGCGCGGACGACGGCGATCCCCATCCCAATGCTGGTTACAGCCTGGATGAAGCACGGCGCAACGTCGTCCACCATGGCCATGCGCTACACCTCGAAGATACTCGTGCCGCAGGCTTCTCTGCGACTGCGCATCTGCGCATGGGCATCCGCCGGCTTCAAGAGGCGCTTCGCCTGCACCCACACCCATCCTGGAGCCAGCGGCGACTGGAGCAGACGCTCTGGCGAATGGAGGCTCGGTTGCGGGAAGCGATCCAATCTGTGAAGTCGAGGGATTGGGAGGATGAGCCGGAGATGAAGAGAGACCGGCACAGCACTGGCGAGGAGGTCCCATGAAGCTGAACGAGGGCTGCTGCGAGATGTGCGGCCACCATGTGGCACTCCGCCAGAAGGCGCACATCGTGGCAGAGGGCGACCGCTCACCCGAGAACGTGCTGCTGCTCTGCCCGTCGTGCCACGTGCTGTTCGACCACCAGCTCAAGCCGCGGCTCTACCGCGCCTTGATCCGGGCCGGCGTCTCCGGGCTCCCGAACTCCTGGACGACCTCGCACTACGAGCAGGCGGGTGCGGCCGGGTGGAAGGCGATACAGGCTCAGCGAGCAGACAGCGCAGGTGGCCGCGAGCAAGACGGGACGCGGGATGGACTCCCAAGGGAGGCGAAGGGCGTGATCTACTCGCTCGAGCAGCTGGACGAGCTGCTCCGGACGGTTGCCGGTCGGCCTGGCCGCGGCCCCTTCGCTGCGCTCGTGCCCCAGGTCGGCTCCGAGTTCGAGCCCGGCCGGGAGTTGATGGTCATCGGCCGGGCGACCAACGGCTGGGGCGAGCCGGAGGACGGCGACCATACCCAGTTCACGCTCGCCGAGATCGTCGATCCCGGGGTCCGCCGCGGCTTCGTCGAGCGCACGCTCCACTCCGTCGACGAGGATCCGCTGGCCTGGGTCAACGAGTACGGTCCCCGCTCCGCGTTCTGGCGGGTGGCCCGGACCGTGGCCGAAGGCCTTGAGCTCGCCGGAGAGCACTGGTACCGCCGGATCGCCTGGTCGAACCTCTACAAGGTCGGGCCCGCGGAGGCCGGGAACCCCTCCGACGCGTTGATGGACGCCCAGCAGACGGTGTGCATCCAGCTCCTGGGCCACGAGCTCGCGACGCTGCAACCCCGCCGCGTGCTGTTCCTGGTGGGGTGCGGCGTCGACGCCGACTGGTTCCAGTGGTTCGAGCAGTCGCTGGGGTTCGTCGAGGACGGCCACGGCGAGGTCGAGGGCCAGGCGATCCGCTGGGGCCACATCGGCACCTCGCAGGTGATCGTGCTGCCGCACCCGCAGGGGAAGCCGGAGGGCAAGCTGGCCGAGGCCGCGCTTCTTCGTTTCGGGGGCATCCAGTTCTAGAAGCTACGCGTGGACGTCAGTGATCTCTACTGGCACGCCAACTTCATGTGCGATCGGTGTCCAGATGTCTGTCTCGATTCCAGGAGTCTCTATGGAAACTATGAGCGAGTACCTGACACCCATCTCGCTCCGATCGCGCCTTGGTTGATCCTTCCACCATCCACTGACCGGGAACACACCTATAAAACCACATTCCGCAAGATCAGCTGCCATTCCATTCCAGATGTCGGAGTGGATCGAACCTTTCTTGCGGGCCTGTTCGCCCAGAAACCACCGTTCATCAGGAGAAGAAGTCGGTCTGTCCTCTTCCTCTTCCCGGGCTCGCTGGTTCATGCGCTTGCGAAAGGTGTCCATGGACTCGGACGGGCGCCTGACCTCGAAACGGAGGCCATGCGATTGGTACCGGTGCCGTTTCTGCCAGCCGCGACGCGCGGGGTTGGGCTCGACGAAGTAGGAGAGGGTGACCCTCATCCTGACAGGCGCCTCCCCGAGGCTACCAAGCACTGCGTTCGGCCACGGCAGACAGTGGAGGTGCATCTCCCGCATCTTGCCGTCCTCGAAGGGCCGGATCGATCCTTGGACGACGAGCGTCAGCGCATCACGGGCGCTTCGCAGTGCACGCTCGGCGACAGGAACGCCGAAGCCGTAGCGACGCACGAGCCGGGCGCGGGCCCGCTTGCCGTCTGCTTCAGCGATTCGAGCCTGCATGGCGTGCGTCCACTCAGCCGAGTGCACCACGAGCGCTCGCACCGTCTCGGGCCACAAGTTCGGATACTCCGCGCTGATGATCCCGCAGAGGTGCGCCACCTGGGCGCAGGCAGCGCTCGTGGCCCACGACAGCACAAGGGGCTTCACGGAGGGCCTGTAGTAGGTGGAGAGAAGACACAGGTCCGGGTGATCAGCGACAATTACTCCTGCCGGTCGGCGACAACTATTCCTGCCGGTCGCCGCGGTCCTGAGTAGCGGCTACCTGCACCCTCCGCGGAGGGCGCAGATGGTCAGTCAGGAACCCCCGCCGCCTTCCTGCCCAGCCTCATCGCCCCCGGCCTGGACTGCAGGTGACCGCCAAATCCCTCCCGCACACCGCCTCGTTCTGATCCAGACCCCTTTTGCGCGACACGCTGCTCCCC
>JAVEVO010000325.1:0-2910 GCA_034005005.1 Myxococcota bacterium | reverse complement strand
ATGCAGACGCCGTAGACGCAGACGCCGTCGAAGGAGCCGCTGGGATCGCAGTCCGTGTCGCACAGGCAGCGGGAGCCCGGAGAGCCGTCGCCGACCTCGACCTCGCCCTCGCCCTCGCCCTCGCCCCCGCCGCCGCCCTGGTCCTCGAGGCAGGTGTTGGTGACCGCGAGGCAGCTCTGCTCGACGCAGGCGCTGAACTCCTCGTTGGTCTCGGCGTCGGCGCAGTTCTCGTCCCAGCACTCGAGCATGTCCATCATCTTGGTCTGGGCCGCGGGGGAGCCGTCGTCGAAGCAGGCCTGCTGGCAGTTGCCGTCGGCGCCGCAGTCGACCATGCACTCGTACATGTCGTAGCAGCCCTCGCCCTCGCCCTCGCCCTCGCTCCCCTCGCCCTCGCCCTCGCTTCCCTCGCCCTCGCCCTCGGACCCGCAGGGGCAGGCAGCCCACTCGCCGTCGATGCAGTCCTGGGCCCGGCGGGTACCATCCGGGCAGCCGCAGCCACGCACGGCTCCGTTGGTGCAGCCGCTGCTGCCCTCGCCCTCGCCCTCGGCGCCCTCGCCCTCGCTGCCCTCGCCCTCGCCCTCGGCACCCTCACCCTCGCCCTCGGCGCCTTCGCCCTCGCCCTCGGCGCCCTCACCCTCGCCCTCGGCGCCTTCGCCCTCGCCCTCGGCGCCCTCGCCCTCGCCCTCACCCTCGTTGCCGCCCCGGCCGGCGCGGCGGGACTCGGCACAGCCGGCGATCAAGGCCGCCGTCACCAGCAGGATCAGGACCTGGAACGTGCGCTGCTTCATCTTCCTTCCCTCTACCCTGAGATCCCCTTCGGATCGGGACTTATAGCGCGTGGCGTCATGCTCGACAACGATCGATTGCGCCCCTCGTCGGGCGGCGGGATGCCGTCCTCGCGGCAGGATCGGTCGCGACCGGGAGGTCAATCCACGTCGAGCCAGGAGAACCAGATCGGGTGGTGGGCCTTGTACCAGCGGAGCACCTCGCGGATCCGCGCCCGCTTGTCGGGTGCGAGCACCGCATCGTCGACCTGGTCGAAGTGGACCTTCACCCGGCCCGGGGCGGTGAACTCGAGGGCCTCGGAGCAGAGGGTCTGGAGCTCGTTGCGGATCCGGCCCGAGTCGGAGATCTTCACCGCCCGGCGGGTGTGGTCGAGGCCATGGTAGAAGCGGTCGAGCAGCGGGGAGAAGACCTGGTGGCTCTGGGGGAGGTCCTCCCGCAGGCGCAGGGTCAGCTTGACGTCGAGGGTGCCGCGCTCGGTCACCGCCCGGGTCGTCACCCGGTAGGCCCCCGGCTCCAGCTCCTCTACACCGGGGTGCCCGGTGTAGGGGTCGGGGAGCATGAAGCCCGCGAGCGCGAGCACCCGCCACTGCTTGTTGGGGAAGAAGTCGTCGATGGTCACGGTCCGGCGGGCCAGGGGCATGTTGGCGGCCCGCGCGTTGGCGAGGATCCCCTGGTAATCCTGGACCTCCGTCGGGCTCGCGGGGTGTCCGAGCAGGTCCGACAAGGTGGCCGCGAAGTCCGGGGCGGTCGCGTCGAGGCGCATGATCTGCGACTCCCGGTCCCAGGGGATGTCGAAGTGCGAGGAGAACAGACACAAGGAGGTGTGCAGCCGCAAGGCCGGGTCGAGGCTCGCGGCCTGCAGGGCCTCGGCCGAGGCCGCGTACCCGTCGCCGAGGATGAGGTGCAGCGCGCCCGCCGCGTCGCGGTAGGGGCCGACGGAGAAGGTCGGGGCGTAGGTGCCCGACTCGTGGAAGGAGGGCAGGCCGGTCGGCCAGGTCCAGCCGTCCTCGATCAGGTGCGCCCCCGTGGCCTCCCACTGCTGCCAGAGCTCCCCGATGCGCGGCCGGCGCGAGGAGCCGCCGAGGGTCCAGACGTGGACGCGCTCCGGCTTCAGCTCCGGGTAGGTCGCGAGCAGTGACTTCATGACCAGAGAGCGCGGAGTGAGATAGGACAAAAGGACCGAGCGCTCCGCGGCCTGCTCCACCACCTCCCGGGGGAGCACCAGGTTGCCCATGTAGCCCTCGTAGGGCTGGGCGATGGCCAGGGGCTGGTCGAAGAGGTGCAGGATGGTCATCGGGCCGGTGGGGGAGCCCTTGGCGAAGCGGGTCGTGTTCTCCAGGGTGTCGATGGCTGCTCCCCAGATGGTGATCCCGGCCTCCTGGACCTCCTTCCAGAACTGCTCCCAGCCGTACGCGGGGTCGTTGAGCAGCCGGCCGACACGGTCGTCGAGGTACCGGGCGACCCCCGGGCGGGCATAGACGCGCCCGAAGCCGAGCTGGGGGTTGCTGCCCATCTCGGGGGTCTCGCCGACCTTGGGCATCAACCCCTCACCGATGCTGACGAGCAGGGCGTGGTTCTCGGGCAGGTAGCGGGAGAGGTGCCACAAGGCCTCGCTCATGGAGTAGGCCGAGGCCGCGTCCGCGTCCTTCTTGACCCGGTTGAGGCCGTGCTTGTCGAGGCCGCGGCCCTCGCCGAAGCGCCCGAACAGCCGGGTGCCCAGGGCGGTCACCGCGGCGGTCATGATGCCGGCCTTCTCGAGCCCCTGGCCCATGAACGAGAGGCTCTCGTGGGCCTGCACCCCCGTGCGCACCTCCTCCACGTCGGTCAGCCAGAGGTGGAAGCGGTCGAGGATCGCCCGGGTGTCGAAGACCCACTGGGCCACCAGGTTGCGGCGCTGCTCGTCCAGGGTCGGTCGGTTGCTCATGGCTGCTCTCGGCTCGGTGTGTGTCGTTCAGGGAATGGGTGCGTGTCGATTGAACCAGAAGGTCGTCCGAAAGGCCAGCTTTCGCGGCGGGCCGCTCACTGCTGGGGCGGCTCGTCCGGCTGGCCGCCGCCCCCACCGCCCGCCGGGTGGGACTCGGCGGAGAAGCCCCCCTCGGCCAGGACGTGGGGGTTGCGGGTCTG
>JAVEVO010000023.1:0-58539 GCA_034005005.1 Myxococcota bacterium | reverse complement strand
GCCCTCGCCCTCGCCCTCCCCCTCGGTCCCTTCGCCCTCCCCCTCGGTCCCTTCGCCCTCTCCTTCGGTCCCTTCGCCCTCTCCCTCGGTCCCTTCGCCCTCTCCCTCGGTCCCTTCGCCCTCTCCTTCGGTCCCTTCGCCCTCTCCCTCGGTCCCTTCGCCCTCCCCCTCCGCCGGGGCGCTGGCTTCCTCGCAGGCGACGAGAGCGCAGCAGAGGAGCAAAAACGACGGCAGCAGCCAGCGGCGCATGGTCTTCTCCCTTCCACCTGCTCGCCGGCAGGGTCGAGCCGGAGCCCCCCTGTCCGGGCAGGGGGCCGGCGTCGCGACGGCATCCGGCGAGATCGCTGGCTGGCTCACCTCTCGGCGGTCGCCGAGGCTCCCTTGACCCGCGCCTGCCGCCCCCGGTAGCCTCGGTCTCTGTCCGGGCAAGCCGCCCCTGCCGTCAGCTCCTCGCTGTGCGCAGCCTACTCGGCGGAGGGCGTCCCGGCAAGTGGCGGAGGTGAGAGCCACCATGAGTCGTCTCCGAGGCGCGCGACCGCAGGCCGGTAGCCAGGGCCCCAGGCTCCGGCACGCGGCCCTGCTCGCGGTCCTGCTCGGGGCGACGGGCTGTGCTCCGGGCGCGAGCACGCCGCCCGCGCCGCAGCCGGACGGCGGCGAGGAGGGAGAGGCCGGGGTGCAGTCCACCTGCCACGATCCCGACGGGGATCGCTACGGCGAGGGGATTGGCTGCCTCGGTGCGGACTGCGACGAGACGGACCCCTTCGTCCATCCCCGGGCGCCCGAGAGCTGCGACGGGCGGGACGACGACTGCGACCGGGTCCCCGATCCGTGCGAGTGCTCACCCTGGCTGGGAGCGGCGGAGTGCGACGAGGGTGCGGTCTGCGCGCCGACCGGCGAGTCGCTCGTGGCGCGCTGCGTCCCGCCGCCCGGCGGGGAGCCCGTGGCGGATGGGCAGCCTTGCGGCAGCGCGCCCTGTCGACCCGGCTCCTACTGCGTACGCTGGGGTGAGGGGCAGCAGCTCTGCACCCATACCTGCGACTTCTATCGTGGTGTCGGGTGTCCGGCCCCCCTGGAGTGCCTGAGCTTCCTGGCGAGCAACGAGGCCATCGGCCTGTGCCGGGAGCCCCCCGCGACCTGCGATGTCTACGACGCCGCGTCTTGTCCGGTCGGCCAGGCTTGTCGTCCCTTCTTCCGGCCCGTGGGGGAGCCGGATCTCCGCTGCCTCGCCGCCGGGGATCGGCAGGTCGGCCAGGTCTGCCAGGGCGGCGCGGGCGAGTGCCTCCCCGGGCTGCTGTGCGTCCGTCATGCCGAGGCCCTGGAGCGAACCTGCGTGCGGGTCTGCCAGCAGGACCGGGATTGCCCTGCGGGGGAGGGGGTGTGCGAGGGGCGGACGGTGGTGCTCGATATCGGCTACTGCCACTGACCGGGACTAGTCCATTTCTTTGATCTTCGCTCGGGCCTTGGCCTGGGTCTCGAGGCTCTCGAGCTCGAAGCCGGGCTCGGGCGGCGCGTCGATGGCCTGCTGCAGGGTCTTTCGGGCGAGCTCCTCGTCGCCGTTCTCCAGGTAGCCCAGCCCGAGCTCGAACAAGGCCCGGGGGATCCGGGGAGCGAGGGCCACGGCCCGCTTGAGCTCCTCCACGGCCTTGCCGTCGTCGCCGATGGAGACCGGCCAGCCGGGCGCCTCCCGGTAGAGCATCCCGAGCAGCATGTGGGCCCGCCAGTAGTTCTTGTCCAGCCGGAGGATCGTCTCGCACTCCGCCTTCATGGGCTTGATCATGGACAGGCTCTCCATGATCCCGTGCGCTCGTCCGTAGGATCCCATGTTCGCGGCGGTCCAGTAGTGGGCCTCGGGATTTTGGGGATCGAGCTTGATGGCCTGCTTGCCCCAGTTCATCCCCTTTTTATGGATCTCTTCCCGCTTGCCCTTGGGCGCGTGATCGCCCCACCACACCGCGGCCCGGGAGAGCTTCCACGCGGCCTCGGCGTTGCTCGGGTCCTCCTCGAGCACTTTCTGCCAGAGGGCGATGGCCTGCTGCAGGCTCGCGGGGTCCTTGCGCCCGGCGTAGGCCTTCTCCGCGCCGGCGAGGTTGGCGGCCGGGTCGGCCTGCACGGTCCAGGGCAGGGCCAGCAAGAGGCTGGCGAAGAACAGGATCCGTCGTCGCATGGTTGTCCCCCCTTTGCGCTGTGTTGTCGCGAGTCTCGCCGGTCGGAGACGAGAAAGCAAGGAGCGGGGGAGCGAGCGCCGAACGGCGCCGAGATCTCGACGATGACGGGGAGACGTCGCGAGGGGAGGCCGGGAGGGTGAGGAAGGTCCCGGCGCGGGCGGAGACTACCGCTTCGAGAACTGGAAGCGGGCGCGGGCGCCACGCTGACCGTACTTCTTGCGCTCCTTGACCCGGGAGTCGCGGGTGAGGAAGCCGAGGGGCTTGAGCACCTTGCGCAGCTCGGGGTTGTAGATCTGCAGGGCGCGGGAGATGCCGTGGCGGATGGCGCGTGCCTGTCCGTGATAGCCGCCACCCTCGGTGTTGACCGTGATGTCGAAGCGCCCGGCGGTCTTGGTGACCTCGAGGGGCTCCTGCAGCTCACGGCGGGCGACGTCGGTGGAGAAGTACTCGCTGACGTCACGGCCGTTGACGGTGACCTTGCCCTCGCCGAGGGTCATGTAGACGCGGGCGATGGAGGTCTTGCGCTTCCCGGTGGCGTACCAGCGCTGCGGAGTGGCGGTCGCGGTCATGGTCTCAGATCTCCAGTGGCTTGGGCTGCTGAGCCTGATGAGGATGATCGGGGGAGGAGTAGATCTTCAGCTTCCGGTTCAGGCGCCGGCCCAGCCGGTTCTTGGGCAGCATCCCCCGGACCGCGATCTGGAGGATCCGCTCGGGGTGCTTCTCCAGGACCTTCTCCGCCACGGTCTCCTTGAGACCGCCGAAGTAGCCCGAGTAGTTGTAGTACTTCTTCTCGGATTCCTTGCGACCGGTCATCAGGACCTTGTCGGCGTTGATGACGATCACGAAGTCGCCCGTATCCGTGCTCGGTGTGAACTCTGGCTTGTGCTTGCCGCGGATCACCGAGGCGATCTTGGAGGCGACGCGACCCAGCGGCTTCCCCGCGGCGTCCACGAGCCACCACTCACGGGTCACTTCGCCCGGCTTGGCGTGGTAGGTCTTCATCACTCACTCACCCTCTGCCCATGGGGGCTCACGGAATGCAGGCCTGAACCCGCAGAGGCCGACTATCTAGCCGCGGGCCCGGGGGGGTGTCAAGGAGAATCCCGGGCGCCCGGGGAGCGGCTCACTCCTCTCCGGTCCCGTCGCCGCCGCAGCCAGCACAGGAGCCGCGCGAGCCGTCGCAGTCCGCGGTCGCCCAGGTGCAGGTCTCCTGGACCTCCTCGTCGCTCTCCGGGTAGTCGGCCGCGAGCTCGCAGATGCGGGCCGAGGCGTTGCAGATCCGGCCGGACATGGCACAGAGGCCGTCACACTCCCGCTTGGCCGTCATCTGGCGGACCTTGGCGGCCTCGGCCTTGGCGGGCGCGTACAGCTCCTCCATCCGCTTGATCACCCGCTCCCGCACGAGGGGGTCCTGCGCGCTGTCCCGCGCCGGCGTGCTGGTCTCGCCGCCGCCGGTGGTGGCGCAGGCGAAGCCGCCGAGGGCCAGCCCGCCGACCAGGATCACGGCGAGCAACTGGGGCAGGGGGCACCGGGAGCGTGCTGAGCTCATCGTCCTTCCTTCTTCGCCGTCCGGGGACGGTCGCTGTCCACCGGCGATCGCCGGTCGGTGTGCGTACGCGAACCGCTCTCCACGAGGAGATACCAGCGCTGGCGGCGGGATGCAACAGGGTCGCCGCGGTCCGGTGGGGGGGGGCTCAGGCCGACGCGGCGGCGCCGGGCTCGTAGAAGACCTCCACCAGCGTCAGCCCGTGGGGCGGGGCGGTCGGCCCGGCCTTACCCCGGTCCCGGCTCGCCAGGGCCGCGGCCACCCAGTCCTCGCCTTTGCGCCCCAGCCCGACCTGCAACAAGGTGCCGACCAGGTTGCGCACCATGTACTTCAGGAAGGCGTCGCCGACCACCTCCAGCGTCAGGAGCGGGCGGCCGGGGACCTGCTCCACCGAGATCCGGTGCAGGGTCTTCACGGGCGTCTGCGCGGCGCAGCCCACCGACCGGAAACAGGAGAAATCGTGCGTGCCCACGAGCAACTGCGCCGCGCGGGCCATCGCGTCCGGGTCGAGGCGTCCGGGGACGTGCCAGCAGGTGCGGGCCTGCCGCGGGCTGCGGACCGGCTGATTGAGGATCTGGTAGCGGTAGCGCTTCCCCCGGGCGCTGTGGCGGGCCTGGAAGCCCGGCGGCGCCTCGATGGCCGCGACGATGGCCAGGTCCGCGGGCAGCCGACTGTTGAGCCCGCGCAAAAAGCCGTGGGCGGGGATCGTGCCGCGGGTGACGAAGGAGGCGACCTGGCCGAGGGCATGGACCCCCGCATCGGTCCGGCTCGCGCCGACCAGCCGCAGCTCCGGCTCGCCGGTGAACAGGGCGAGCTGCTCCGCGAGCACGCCCTGGACGGTCCGGACGCCCGGATTGACCTGCCAGCCGCAGAACTCCGTGCCGTCGTACTCCAGCGTCAGCCGGATGATCCGTTCCATGGCCATCCGCCGTCGGTCAGAAGTCGAAGGCGATGCCGAAGGAGAGGCTGTTGCCGGACAGGTTGATGGAGCTCCGGTCGCCGAAGTCGTTGATCTCCGTCATCAAGTACTCGGCGAAGAGGTAGGTGTTGTTGACCCCCATGTCGAGGTCGAAGGTCGAGGCCATGTCCGGCGCGAAGAAGTCGAGCAGCAGCCGGAGCCCGACCGAGAAGTGGAAGCCTGCGGTGCCGCCCTTGCCCTCGCCCTTGGACTCCGGGGTGGTCGCGAGCTCGCCCTCGCCGTCGTAGATCCACCACATGCAGTAGTCGAGCCCGACGGAGCCGAAGGGCACCAGGGGCAGGGACAGGTGCTCCGCGAGCAGGTCGAAGGCGTACGTCAGGGAGACGGACAGGGGCAGCAGGCGCAGCTCGCTCTCGTCGACGGCCCGGCTCCCCGAGGAGCCTCCGGTCGCGGGATCCGCCACGAGGCCCTGCGCCTCCACCGAGCCATAGCCCAGGCCGAACCCCGCCGTCATGGTCCCGGCCCCCGTGAAGAGGTTCCACCCGAAGTCGCCGCGCAGCAGCAGGGGGGCCTCGCCACCGAAGAAGGTCGCGTAGGGGCCGACGGCCGAGGAGTGCCACTCCTGGTCGATCCCTGGTTCGTAAGTCCCGCCACTCAGGGCGAACGTCATGATCCGGGGCGACTCGGCCGCGGCGGTCGCCGCGGGCAGGGACAGCGCGAGCAGCAGGGGAAGCACGAGCAGGCGTCGACGGCGGCTCCGGGTCGGCCCGGTCGCCGGCGTCCGCCGGCGCAGCCAGAGCAGCCCGAGCAGCGGGAGCAAGGACCACCAGGCCCCGGCGGGTCCTCCGGCGGTCGTCTGGCAGTAGCCGCCGGTCTCGGCGCCGCCCATCGAGCGATAATACTCATAGAAATCGAGCACATCGACAGGCTCGACGGTGACCGCGGGGGAGGGCAGGCTCTTGTTGTCGGCCTCGTCGATGTAGACCAGCACGACGTTGTAGATCTGATCGGCGCGCAGCCCCGAGATCCGGCCCTCCTGCTTCCCGGCGTCGATCGTCCCGGTGCTCTGCAGGTCCTCCAGGGACTGCTGGTCCACGGGCAGGTCCGGGTCCACCTCGGAGACGGTGGCGTAGGCGACGTAGCGGGTCGTGTCCTCGTCCACGGCGGTCCACTTCACCTGGAGGCTGGTCTCGCCGGCCTTGACCGTCGGCGCGTTGCTCGGCCGCGGGGGGCGCTCGAAGTCGTACTTCACCGAGATCGACTCGCTGGTCCAGTCGGTGGAGGGCTCGTAGCCGAGGAGGCTGAGGGAGTCGGAGATCGCTCCGGGCTGGGTGAAGACGACGATCTTGAAGCTCCCGTCCTCCGCGACGCTGCAGTCGAAGAAGTCGGCGATGAGATCGACGCTGACCGTCACCGTCTCGGCCTCGGTCAGCAGCATGCCCTCGGTGCCCCCCAGGTCGCCGGCCGCGAGCGTCTCGCAGCAGTCGGTATTGGTCCGGCAGCTCACCTCGAGCATATCGGTGGGATCGCCGCTGTCGTCGCTGCAGCCGCTGCCGCGCATCAGCCAGATCTCGTAAGGGGCGCCGCCGAGGAAGAGGTTGGACCCGGCCGACTGGAAGGTCACGTCGAAGGAGAAGCCCTCGTCCGGGCAGTTCTCGATGTTGAGCTTCGTCTTGGCGGTCGGATCCGTCACGGTGATCAGCGAGGCGGCCTCGGCGACATTCGCGCCGGCCAGCCCGGCGAGTCCGAGCAGGCAGAGCGCGACCCGCCGGGTCGCCTGCGGGTCGCGGCGGTGACGACGTTGGCTCTGCGCTGCCGACAGGTTGCGATCCGCGCCCATGGCGCCTGGCCGATGCATTGAGTCCCTACGCCTCCCGTAGCCGGTCTCCGGCTGGATTGCCGGGCTCCCCTCCGGTCGGGAGGAGCGCACTGTTCACGATTAGCAAATCGGATGCCATTCGGCCAGTCTTCCTGGCAGGCCGATCGCTGCTGCTTGCGATCGTCGTCTCCCCGGGCTCGCCCCCGCCCCTGTGTCAGGGGGGGCCCGCCGCGGGTCCGGGCCGTGCCTTTTTGTCAAAGCCGCGGCAGCAGCTCGGCGATCTGGACCGCATTGAGCGCGGCGCCCTTGCGGACGTTGTCGGCCACGATCCAGAGCTTGAGGCCCTGGGGGACGGTGGGATCGCGGCGGATGCGGCCGACGAAGCAGGGATCGTTGCCCGCGGCCTCGATGGTCGTCGGGTAGACGCCATGGGTCGGGTCGTCCAGCACGACCACGCCGGGGGCCTGCTTCAAGATCTCCCGGGCCTCCTCCGGCGAGAGGGGGGTCGCGAGCTCGAGGCTGACGGCCTCGGAGTGTCCGGAGAAGACCGGCACCCGCACGCAGGTCGCGCTGACCGCGACGGTCGGATCGTCGAGGATCTTCGCCGTCTCGGCGACCATCTTCCACTCTTCCCGGGTGGAGCCGTCCTCGAGGAAGCGATCGACCTGGGGGATGCAGTTGAAGGCCAGGCGCCGCGGGTGGACCTTCGGCGCCGCGGGCACCTTGCCGCTGAGGAGCTGGATCGAGGCCTCGGCGAGCTCGTCCATCCCCCGGCGGCCCGCGCCGCTGGCCGCCTGGTAGGTGTCCACCACCATCCGACGGATGCCGGCGCGGCGATGCAGGGGCGCCAGCACCACGAGGAGCTGGATCGTCGAGCAGTTGGGGTTGGCGATGATCCCCCGGTGTTCGGCCACCTTCCCGGGGTTCACCTCCGGGATGACCAGTGGTACTTCTGGCTCATAGCGCCAGGCCGAGGAGTTGTCCACCACCACCGCCCCGGCCTCCACCGCCAGGGGCGCGTACTCCCGGCTCACCGCGGCGCCCGCCGAGAAGAGGGCGAGGTCCACCCCGGCGAAGGAGTCGCGTCCGAGGATCTCCACCGGGAGCTCCTCGCCGCCGAAGGAGACCGTCCGGCCGAGGGAGCGGGCGCTGGCCAGGGGGAGCAGCTTGCGGACCGGGAACTGGCGCTCCGCGAGGAGCTGGATCATCTCTTCGCCCACGGCGCCGGTGGCTCCGACCACCGCGACGGTCGACGTGCGCTGCGACATGCTCTTCACCTCCGGCCGGACCGGGATCGGTCGGCCTGCTGGGACCGGGAGGCGCCCCGGCGTGCCCGCCGGACGGTTCGTGGTCCGGCGATCAAGGGGGTGCGGCGAGCCCCGCCACGAGCTGCCGCACCTGCTCGGCGGGGGGGGCCTGGGAGTCCCGCGGCAGGTGGCGCGCCTGCTTGAGGTAGGCGAGCACCGGGGCCAGGGAGGGGCCGGCCGTGGCCGCGGCGTAGAAGAGGATCGGCATCGGCCGCAGGGCGAAGGCGTCCTCGATCCCCCGCAGGAGGATGGCGACGTTCTTGCCGTCGAGCAGCGGCAGCGCCGCGTCGAGCACCACCAGGGAGGGGGTGGTGCCGCGCCGGCAGGCCCGGGTGAACTCGGTGAGGAGCTGCGCGCCGTCCTTCGCGCAGGTCACCTCCTCGGCGAGGCCGCTGACGAGCAGCGCGTCCCGGGCGGCGTCGCGGAACGCACCGCTGGCGTCGCCCAGCAGCACGTGGGGGTAGGCGAACCCCGGCTCGAGGGACGGCGGCGGCGTGGGGCGCGGACGCTCCGGTGCCGGCTCGGGCAGCGCCCCCGGGCTGCTGCCGGCCGCGCCGGCCGGCGGCTCGGCCGTGGTGGGGCGTAGGGTCAGCACGCTGACGGGCAAGGGCGACGCCGCGGTGTGCTGCCGCTGGGCCGGCTGGGCCGCGCGCAGCAGGCCGCAGCGACCGCAGAAGCGCAGGACCAGCGGCGGCCGGTCGACGATGCGCGGGGGTTGGCTGGCCTGGCAGGCGGGGCAGCTCGCTCCCTCCTCGGTCGGCGGGGAGGGCTCCGTACTCATCGCAGCATCTCCTGGAGGGCCTGGACGACCTCGGCGATCTGCAGCGCCTCTCCCCGAGGCAGGAAGCGGCTCCGCTTGACGTAGGCCATGACCCGCTGGAGGTTGGCGTCCTCCGGCTTGTCGGAGTGGAACAGGATCGGCGCGGGGGGCTGCTCGAAGGCCTGCTCGAGGCAGCGCATGGCGATGGATGCGGTCTTGCCGCCGACGATGGGCAGGCTGACCTCGAGCACGATCGCCACCACCGAATCCTCGCGGCGCAGGGCCCGCGCATACTCGGTGATCAGCCGGCGGCCGTTCTCGCTCGGGAGCACACGCGCCGCCAGTCCGGTCGTCATCAGGGACAAGGCGAGCCGGTCCCGTTGCTCGCGCTGGGGATCGGCGATGAGGATGACCGACTCGGGCATCACAAACCCTGGGTCCGCGAGATGGACAGCAAGAGGAAGAGCCAGCCGAATGCGATCTGGGCGATGATCCCGGGCACCAGGCTCTTCGATTTGCCGTAGAGCAAGGTCAACGGCAGTCCCATGGTCAGGGAGATGCTGATCACCTGCACGGGCATCGAGCCGATCAGCATTCCCGGATCGAAGTAGTGCAGCCCCCACCAGTACCCCACGTAGGAGAGGTGGTACAGCCCGTAGAGCAGGGACGCGACGAGCGCGCCGGGGAGCAGCTCGGCGAAGCGGGGCAGGATCGCCCGGGCGATCACTCCCCGGAAGAAGAACTCGTCGGCGAAGGCGTGGAGGACCACGAGGAGGGCGACCGCGGACATGGGCGGCACCTCGTCCTTCGGCCAGTGCACGCCGTACAGGGAGTAGCTGAGGTAGCCGAACAGGACTCCGTACAGCAGGCCCAGGGCCGCGAACGCGACGAGGTGGCGGGACTTCTCGCGGGGGAAGAGGTACAGCACGCCGAGCACGCCGAACAGGAGCAGGCCGCCGCGCCGCAGATAAAAGAACCAGTTGTCCGGGTGGTAGTAGTACTCTTGGGCACCGAAGCCGTCGATCGCGGCGTCGGGGTCATGGCCGAGGAAGTTGGCCAGGTAGAAGAAGCCGCCGGCGACGACCACGTACAGGGCGAGGGCCACGACCAGCCGCCAGGGCTCGGTGCCGGACACCGTCTTGGCGTCGCTCTCCATCTTCTGGAGGGCCTCGCGCACCAGCGCGAAGTCCGGGGCGAGCTGCAGCGCCCGGGAGAAGGCCTGGCGGGCCTTGCGCTGCGAGGCCATCTTGTAGTGGACCTGGCCGAGGTAGTAATGGCACTCGGCGTCGTCCAGGGCCAGGCTGCAGGCCTGCTCCAGGGAGTTGAGCGCGACCTTGAGATCCTGGGGGGTCTGGCGGGAGTCCTGGAGGATCCCCCAGGCGAGCAGCGCCTGGTAGATGCCCACGGTCGGGGCCACCTTGACGGACTGCCGCAGGGCCATGACCGCGTCGGCGTACTGCTTCGCCTCGAGGTGCTTGCGTGCCCGTTCGCAGCTCTGGGCCGCCAGGTCCTCCACCGTGGAGAGGGGACCGGGCAGGGGAGTGCCGATCCGGCCTCGGGAGAGCTCGAGCCCGCTGCCGTCGGCGCGCGCGGCGTCGACGGCGGCGCGCAGCGGGGAGGGCGTCGAGATGCGGATCCCCGAGTCGCTGGCCCGGCCGTTGCTCCGCTCGGCTGGCAGCGGCGGGAGGGCTTGCTCGCCGCCGAGGAGGTAGAGCTGGCGGGTCGCGGGATCCGCCAGCACCTTGTGCGCCCGCTCCACCCGCGCGAGCAGCCGCTCGGCCTGCTTCGGGTCGCTGGTGATGGCGCGCACGTGGGCCCGGGTGCGCTGCAGGGCTGCGTCGACGTCGCCGATCTCTTCGCTGCGTGGTACGCCGAGCAGGTTGAAGAAGTCGGCCTCCTGGACCGTGCGCAGCAGGACGTCGGGGGGGAGCGTCGGGTCGAAGATCGCGCTGGCCACCACGTGGGCGGAGCTGTGGCTCCGGGCCGCGTTCAACGTCACCAGCCCGAGGTGGTGCGCCGTGTACAGCGTGCTCAGCACCAGCGGCCGCGCCAGGTGCAGGACCTCCTCGGCCTCGGCGACGATCTCGCCGAAGGTGCGACCGACGGTCACCAGGCCGAGGATGCGCTGCTCCTCGCTCGTCAGGGGCAGGACGCCCGGGGACAGGACGCCGGCCGGTCCGGGGGCCATCTCGGCCTTGGCCCAGCCCCGCACGGCTGCTTCCATCTCGTCGGCGGAGAAGCCGACGAGCAGCCCGGCGCGGACCAGGTCGAGGGGATGCACGAGGAAATCGGGCGCGGCGTCGACCGCCTCCTCGAGGAAGGCATAGGCGCCGGTGCGCCAGCCGAAGAGGCCGAGGACCTCCTCGAAGGCCTGGAGCGAGCGCAGGCTGGTCGCGGTCGTGCCGTCGATCGCCCCGCTCGCGGCGAGGAAGTCCACGAGCTGCCCTTCACGTCCCTGGGCGAGCTCGAGGGTCTCCTCGGGGATGCCGAGCAGGGTGGTGACCAGTTGCTCGGTCTCGGACGCGGGGGGCTCGCGCTGCGCGCCGACGACGGCGCCATCCCGGCAGCGGAGCGTCAGCCGATAGGGGCCATCGAAGATCAGCCGCCCGGTGCCGCGTGCCCGCAGCACCCGGCCGAGCACCTTCACCAGCGGCGAGGCCTCCAGCCGGCCGTCGAACGTCGCCTGCTCGCCGCCGGCCAGGGGCACCGGGCGGGCCTTGCCGTGGACCACCTCGGCGATCTGCTTGCGCGACATCACCTCGGTCGGGGCCTCGTCGACGACCTCTGCCGGGGGCGGCGTGACCAGGGGGCTCACCGTGACGGGCGGGCGCAGCTCGGCAGGCGGCGCGGCAGGCGGGGGCTCGACGCGCCGGTCACCGGCCGCGGCAATGCCGGGCACGGGCAGCACCACGGGCGGGGGTGTCGAGCGCTGGCTGCCGAGGGGGCTGCTCGAGCGGCGCGGCACCTCGCCGGGAGGACGGGAGCCCCGGCCCACGCCCGGCGGCGGCGGCAGCGCCACGGCCGGGCCGGTGGCCACGGCCAGCGGCGAGAGCAGCGCCTCGCCGACCTCGTCCTCGAGGATGGCGTCGGGGATCAGCCCTGGTGGGGGCTGCGTGCGCTCCGTGCGCTCACCCGGGGCGGGGGTTGGTTCGATGGCCACGCCGGCGCGGGCGAAGGCCGGCGTCAGCTCCGCGAACTGCTCGGCCGCGGCCCAGGTGCCGCTGTCCCGGCTCACCAGATCGGCCGGACCGACCCGGCCGTCCCAGATCTGGGCGAGGAGCAAGGGGAGCGGCAGCGGCCCCAGCATCGTCGTGTCGCTGCAGATCACCTTGTAGGTCGCGCCGGGCGGCGCCGCCGGGGGGGGCGCGGCGGGCGGCGCGCTCTCCGGGACCGGGACCGGGACCGGGATTGGCTGCGGGGAGCTGGTGGGGAAGATCGGCCGGACCGGGGGGGGCGCGGTGGGCGGCGCGGCCAGCGGCGGTGTGCCGCCCTGCTGGGAGGTGGTCTTCGGGGTGAGCAGGGCCTCGCTCGGGGTGCTCTTGCGAGCGGCCGACTCCCGGCCCTTGGTGCTCCCCTCCGTCTGGGGCGAATCGAAGAGCGCGGCGAGCTCCGGGATCGTGGTGATCAGGCCCCAGGGGCCGCCGCTCGCGGGCCGCGCCTCGGTCGCGCGCGTGACCTTGCCGATGAAGATCAAGGCTTCGATGGAGGGAACGCGAAATTCCCCCCACTCCTCCTTGGCATCCCGCAGCAGGTAGCTCGGACCCTTGATCCGCATGCCTCCTCTCTGTCCCGTGCGCCGGCTCCAGGTGGCCGGCAGACGCTGGCGCCCTCACGACCGCCGCCAGGGGCCCGGCCGCCAGGGCAGCCCGCTCCCCGGGTGGGGGTGGCGAGCCGGGCGGGGCCCTCGTCCACGCGCGGGCTGGCCACCGCGCCAGTCCACGTGGCGTGAGTATATGCCCCCCTGGCTGCCAGCGGCAACAAGTCAGGCGCAGTCCCCGGCCGTGGGCGCGTGCGGCGGGCCGGGACGGGGTGCGTTCGGGCGGTGACGGCCAGGAGGCAGGCTGCCTGGCGAGGGGCCCGGGCGGGTGGCGAGGTGGGCGCGCGCCCGGGGCCGGTGGTCCATCGTCGTTCGGTGGGGGCGGGGGGATCGGGAGATCGAGGCGAGCGGGGTCGATCGGGAGCTGGGCCGGAGGGCGCGAGGCCGGGGGGCTGGTTCAGAAGACCAGGCCGCCCTGGTCGATCTTGATATCGATGGGGCGGTCCTCGGGGGGCTTCTTGGCGCCACCGCCGTTCCCGCCGGGACGGCGGCCGCCACGGCCACTCGTCGCCCGGGGGGCGTCGGCCGCGACGCGGGCTGCCTGGAGCTGCTCCTCGAGCTGGGCGGCCTGCGTCTCGAGCTTGCGCGTCTGCGCGTCGAGCGCGGCCTTCTGCTTCTCGAGGGTCGCGACCTTCGCCTCGACCTCGGCCAGCTTGCCGGCGGTCGCCTCCTGCTGCGCGTGCGCCGCGGCGAGCTCGCTGCGCACGCCCTCCAGCTCGTCCCCCTTGCCGATCCACAGGAGCAGCAGCACCAGGGAGAGGATCAGGAAGAGCGCGCCGCCGACCACGGCGATCAGGGTCTGCTTGCGGGTCGCGTCGAGCTGCTGGCGGAGGCTCTTCTCGAGGGCCGTCGGCCCGAGGGGGCGGAGGAGCTCCTGGGAAGGGCTGGGCTGCGGGACGGGCGCGAAGCCGAGGCCCGGCCGATGGCTCCCCTCGCTGCCCTGGTCCGGGGGGAGGGTGGGCTGGCGCTCCTCGTCGGCGCCGTCCCCGGATGCGGCCGCGGGGGGGGGCGGCTGGTCCGCGAGCTGGGCCCGGCGTACCTGCTCCTGCCGCTCCTGCTCCTGCCGCCGACGGCGCTCCTCTTCCTCCTGGAGGCGACGGCGGACCTCGGCTTGCCGGCGCTCCTCCTCCTCACGGCGGTGCCGCTCGGCCTCCTCTTCCTTGGCCCGGGCGACGGCTGCCCGGCGGGCGGCCTCCTCCTCGGCGGCCTTCTGGAAGTCGTCCATGACGTCGCCGAGCAGGGCGTTGGGATCGTCCCCCACACCCCATTTGATCTCGGCCTTGCCGGCTCTGGCAGGGGAAGCCTTCGCTCCTTGCCCCTGCCTGCCTGCCTGCCTCGGGTCTTCGGTACGCCCAGCCATGAGTTCATGATGCCAGTGGGCCGCGGGGATGTCAACGACCACGAGCGTTCCCGGGGTGGCGGCTCGTGGCGGCTATCTATTTGAAATACAACAAAAAAGAATCGAAGATGCTCCCCGTCGACGCATTCGCCGGTCGTGCGCTCAGCCTCTTGATTCCCGCCGCCAGCCGCAGCATGATCGGACCTGGCAGGCTGTTTCCGTTTCGTCGGTCGGGTCTCCGTCCCGGAACTCCTCCCTCTGGTCCTGGGCCTGGCGACCGACCAGGTGCTCCCGCTGGCCGGGAGTGGGCGTCAGGCTCCTGGCCAGGAATCGGCCTTTTTTTCGAACTCGTGAGGTGTCATCGCAATGTCCACGCATCCTTCGTCTCGCATTCGTCTCGGGGTGTTCGTCGATCTGGAATGTGTCCGCCGCAATCTGGAGACCGGCGCCCATCGTCTCCTCGACGCCGTCGATCTCGGCGCCCGGATCCACGGCTTCGCCTCCACCCGGGGCCGGGTCGTCCTGGCGAACTGCTATGCGGACTGGGCCGCGCCGCGTGCGCTCTCGGCCCGGGATCTCCGCCGGCAGGGCTTCGAGCCGCGCTTCGCCTGGCGTCGGGAGGGTGGGGGGAGCGACCTGAGCCTGATCCTCGACGTCATGGAGAGCCTCGGCGCACCGCAGCGCTGCGACGAGTACCTGTTGATCGCCAGCGACCCCGACCAGGTGGAGCTGATCCAGCGCCTGCACCGTCACGACCGCAGCGTGGTCGTGGCGGGCTTTCGCGCCGCCGTGGCGCCCGAGCTGATCCGGGCGGCCGACTGCTTCATGCCCCTCGAGGACATCCTGCTGCTGCCCTCCTCGGCCGGACCCCTCGCCGATCCGGCGGCGTCCGGCGGGTCCGCTCCCGCGGGCGACCTGCTGGACGAGCAGGACGTCACCTCTCTGATCCTGCTGATCCACCGGCTCGAGGAGCGGCTCGACTTCGTCGGCGTCGGCTACCTGATCGGCAAGGCCATGAGCCAGAACGCCGTCGGCCCCGAGGACCTCCGCCTGCGCCGCCTCCTCTTCAACAAGCTCGCCGAGGAGGGGATCGTCGAGGTCTACAAGCTCGAGAACAAAGAGGCGGGTGCGGATCCCGTCAGCGCCTGCCGGCTCGATCACGATCACCCGCGGGTGCAGGACGTGCTCGCCCACGGCGAGGAGTACGACGACGAGTACGACGACGAGCCAGCGGGAGACGACGAGCCTTGACCCTCCGCCTCGGCCTGCTGCTGCTGCTGTTGGTCGCGCTCGGGAGCGGCGCGTGCGACTCGCCGCGCTCGCCCCAGAGCTACGCGCTCGGCGATGGCGGTCTGCCCGCGGGCCGACCCTGCCGGAACGACGTCGATTGCCGGAGTGGCCATTGCCTGGAGGGGAGCTGCGGCGTCCCGGACCTCGCGGTCCCCGCGGATGGTGGCGTGGACGTCCGCGACGGCGGGCCGGGCGTGGACGTCCACGACGGTGGGCCGGTGGCGGTGGACGCGCACCCGTCGGCCGATGGGGCCTCCCCGGCCGACCTCGGCGACCATCCCGACGCCGGGCCCGGGGCCATCCCCTGCACCTACGACACGGACTGCCCGCTGCCCTTCCTCTGCGGCCACGCCGGCCACTGCGTCCCGCAGTGCGTCGAGGACCGGGATTGTCGGCTCGCGGTCGGCGAGGTCTGCCAGCGGGGGGGCTGCCGGGCACCCGGGGGGCCCTGCCTCGAGCAGGCCGAGTGCCTCCCCGGCGAGCTGTGCCGGCTGCGCCGGTGCGAGCCGGAACCTCAGTGCGTGCGCTCGGCCGAGTGTCCTGACGGGCAGGTCTGCCTCGACGGTCGCTGCACCACCCTGGAGGAGCCCGCGGACGCCGGCGTGCCGGTCGAGGACGCCGGGTCGAGCACCTGCGCGCCGCGCCCCGGTGAGTACCGGGACGAGTGCCACTGTGCGGGCCAGTGCCAGACCGGGCTCTGCCTCGACACGGGGATCGTCGGTCGGGGCGGCTCCTGCACCTTCCACTGCGGGGCGGCGGCCCCCTGTCCCGACCTCGACCTCTGTCTCCTCCTGGGTGATGGTACTTCCGTCTGTGTCGCGAACGACGTCGGCTTCAGTTGTCGGGGGGCGTTCGAGTGCCTGTTCGCCTGCCTCACGGATCCGGCCACGGGGAGCTCCGCCTGCACCGCGCCCTGCGCCTCCGGCGCGGACTGCCCGCAGGGCTGGGGCTGCGGGCGGCTGCTCACCGACCTCGGCGTGCAGCAGCTCTGCCTGCCCGCGGGCGCGCGCTGCCTCGGCGGGGCCGATTGTGCAGGGGGGCGCTGCCTGCCCCGTCAGGCGGGCGACGCGCTCGGCTTCTGCACCCTCGACTGCCGGGACGCCCGGGACTGTCCGGGGGGCTGGGCCTGCTGCGCGGTCTTCGACGGGGTGGACTTCGTGCGGGTCTGCTACGACGGGCCGGTCTGTCCGTACTGAGACGGGGCTGGGGGGGGAAGCGCCGGAGGGCCGGAACCGGCGGGGGGCGGAGAGGGCCGGTGGGGGGGCCGGCGAGGGACGAAAGGCCTACCCGTCGGCCTTGTCCGCGACCCGGGACTGCTTCTCGCGCTCGACCGCGTTGGGCTTCGCCTTGGGGTAGCCCATCACCTCGTGCCACTCGCCCCACTTGCCACCTTCCCACAGCCGGAAGGAGCGGGGGATGAAGCCGCGGTGATCCGCGGCCTCGAGGGTCAGCCAGACCGTGTCGATGTAGGATTCGGCTCCCCGGGTGCGGAACTCGACGATGTTGAAGGCGTCGCGGGTGTAGCCCTCCGACCAGATCTCCCGCTTGCCGCGGCCGACCCGGACGTCGAGCACCCGGACCTCCAGGGTGTACTTTCGTCCCAGTCGCTCCATCTCCACCTGGAAGTGGGTGAACTTCTTCCCGCGGTCGATGTCGAGGGGGTTGGTCTTCTTCTCGCTCAAGGTCACCTCGCACGAACCGCGTCGGCTGACCGCCGCGGTCGTCTGGCTGGGCCTGCCCGCAGGCCGATCCGCGATGAATTCAGATCGGCGAATGGCCCGGAGTCTACCCAGATCGGCCGAGCAGGGCAATACAGTAGCTGCAGCAGTTGACGCGAAGCGAGGTCGCGTCGATGATCCGCCCGCGCGGGGCAGGTCCCCGCCCTGAGGAGGCGTCGGAATGGAGACTCCGCGATTCACCGTGTGCCGGGCCCGGTTCCTGCTCCCCCTGGCCGCGCCCGATCGGACCCGGCGGGTAGCCGATGGCTATGTGCTGGCCGAAGGGGACCGGCTCCGGGAGGTCGGCCCCTACACGCCCGAGACGGGGCGCCGGCTGCTCGCGACCTACGGGGCCGCCCTGCGGGTCCTGGGCCCGGCCACCGCCGCAGAGCCGATCCCCTGCCTCGACGGTGTGTTGCTGCCCGCCTTCGTCAAGGCCCACGGCCACGATCACGAGCAGCCGCTGATCGGGATCGCCAAGGACGAGCCCTTGACCGCGTGGCTGGACCTTGCGGTCAATCCCTTCTCGGCCTTCATGAACGAGCAGCAGGAGCGGCTCACGGAGCTCCTCGGCTGCTCGCCGCAGCTCGCCACCTACCGGCTGGCGCGGGTCTGCGACATCCACTACGGGATCACCGCGTGCCTCGTCCACCACTGCAACCACAACAAGGGGCGCTTCCGCGAGATCGCCCAGGCCAACGAAGCGGCCGGGACGACGATGATCGCCGCCCTGGGCAGCCAGGACCGCTACTACGATGCCCGCATCCTCGACCGCCCGGAGCAGGCGCTGGCCCGGCTCGACGCAGCCGCGGCCTTGCCCGGGCTGACCCGCACCCGCTTCTGTCCCGGCCCAGACCAGTTCTTCTCCAACAGCCGTGAGCTCCTCGTGCCCCTGAAGCAGTGGGCGCGGGAGCACGGCACCCTCTTCCACACCCACAGCTCCGAGGAGCCCAAGACCACCCGCTGGTTCCAGGAGGCCATCGAGCCCGGCTTCACCGAGGTTCAGTGGGCGCAGTCCCTGGGGCTGCTGGACGAGCAGACGATCCTCGCCCACCAGGTCAACTGCGGGCCGCAAGACGTCGCGATCCTCGCGGCGACCGGCGCCCGGGTGGTCCACAACCCCCTCGCCAACACCATCCTCGGCTCGGGCATGCCGCCGGTCATCGAGATGCTCGCGGCCGGGGTGCCCGTGGCGATCTCCACCGACGGCTCGGGGAGCGCCGACAACCAGAACATCCTCCTCGCCGCGCGGCTCGCGGCCCAGTACCAGAAGGCGCGACACCAGGACGCGACCCTCCTCCCGGCCCAGCAGCTCCTCGAGATGATCACCTCGGTCCCCGCCCAGATGCTCGGGCTCGACCAGGGCGAGCTGCTCCCGGGCAAGGCGGCCGACTGGATCTTGCTCCGGCTCGATCGACCGAACCTCGTCCCGACGCGTCTCGACAACCTCGCCGAGAACCTGATCTGGGCTGCGGATGGCAGCGAGGTGGAGCTGGTCGTCGCCGGCGGCCGGGTCCTCAAGGAGCAGGGGCGGGTCCTGCCCTTCCGGGACGGCACTCGCCCCGAGGACGTCATGCGGGCCGTCCAGTTGCTCTCGGAGCAATTCGTCGAGGCGCAGCGGGAGGCCCCGGAGCTGCGGGGCACGGGCGCCCACCAGTAATCCACCGCTCTCGCCGGGTGAGGGTGCGTGCGGCAGTACGAGGAGGGCAGCGATGGCCACGGATCGGCTCGGTGAGCGACAGCTCGAGATCCTGCGAACCGTCCACGGCGACGACTCCCCCCAGGTCGCGGCGCGGCTGACCGAGCTGCTGCGGGTCGCGCTCGCGGCGGCCGACTGGCCGGCCGTCGCCTCCCTCGGCCGGGAGCTGCTGCGCGTCGCCAGCCGCCTGCACCCGGCGGGCAGCCCCGAGACCCTGCTCGCGACGCGGGCGGTCGGGCTCTCCCTGCAGCGGCGTGGTGACGGCCCCGGCGCGCTGAATCATCTGCAGCAGGCCCTGCTGCTCGCCGACAAGCTCGGCTTGGCCCCGGCCGAGGTGGCGGAGCTGAAGCTCGAGCTCGCGCGAGTGCTGCAGCAGGAGGGAGAGCTGGCGCGGGCCCGGCGTACGGCGGCCGAGGCGAGCGAGTTGCTGGCCGCGGACGCCGCGGCGACGGGCGGCCTCCCGGCCGAGATCGCCCTGCTCCAGTTGGAGCTCGCCGCGGCGGCCGGTGCGGGGGAGGAGGCCCTCGGCCACCTGGCGCGCTGCCGCCTCCTGCTGCCCAGCGGGCCCGGACCGGCTGCTCCCCGGCTGCGTACCGCCCTGGAGCAGGCGGCGCGCAGCCTGGCCCGGGACCAGCCGGCGCTCGCGGCCGCGGCCGCAACCGCGGCGGTCGAGATGGCCCGACTCGGGCTGGTGGCCGAGGCCTCCCTGCCGCCGGGTGAGGACCCGCGCCAGACGCTCGGCACGGCGCTCTCGCTGCTCGGGGACCTCCTGCGGCGCCAGGGGGAGCTGGCCCAGGCCCGGCTGGTCCTCGAGGAGGCGCTGCAGTTGGCGCGGGCGGTCGGCGGCGAGGAGTCCACCGAGGTGGCGATCCTCCTCAACAACCTCGGCGCCTTGTGCTGGGACCTCGGCATGCAAGCCGAAGGCCACGACCTGGTGCGCCAGGCGAACAAGCTCTTCTGTGAGCAGCTCGGCTTCCTGCATCCCCACACCCAGGCCAGCGGCAAGGCGCTGATGCAGATGCTCGCCTTCCTCGAGGAGGAGGCCTTACGGGCGCGGCTGGCCTCCGGGAAGGGCCACGGCGGGGGCGGGGGAGCGGTGACGGGCGGGGGAGCGACGGAATAGCCGCCCGAGGAGACCTCGTCGGCCGGGGGCTGGCGTGAGGGGCGCGTGGCCTCCGGGGGGGCCTGGACGAGCGCCGTTTTTGACCCTGGATGGGGAGAAGTGCTAGGCTCGGATCGGTTTCAGATTCGAGGACGAGGAGAGGAACGATGCGCGGGATGGTCACCTCCGGTCTGCTTCTTCTGGCGGCGGGCGTTTTCGCCTTGCAGGGATGCTCCGAGGCGGCGAGCACCAGCGGCAAGGGGGACTGCATCGACAAGGACCTCGACGGCTACGGTGTGGCGGGCCACACGGAGTGCGTGGGGCACGAGGGGGTGGTCGACTGCAACGACAACTCGGCGGCGATCCGGCCAGGGGCCCCCGAGATCAAGGGGAACGGCATCGACGAGGACTGCGACGGCAAGGACGCCACCCGCAACTGCATCGACCTCGACGGTGACGGGTTCGGCAAGAGCGGGGCCTCCGACTGCGCCAAGTCGCAAGCGGTCGATTGCGACGACGCCAACGTCAGCGTCCATCCGGGGGCCAAGGAGATCCCCGGCAACGGCAAAGATGACGACTGTACGGGGGGCGACGGCGTTCCCGTGGTCAGCGACTGCGTCGACAAGGATCAGGATGGCTACGGCGCCGTGGGGCACACCAACTGCCCCGGCCACGTCGGCGAGGTCGACTGCAACGACCAGAACGCCAACGCGCACCCCGGGGGCACCGAGATCGCCGGCAACCGCATCGACGAGAACTGCGACGGCAAGGACGACAGCCCGGCCGGCTGCACGGACGCGGACAAGGACGGCTACGGCGTGGCTCCCAACGTCAACTGCGGCGAGGGCGGCGCGGCCATGCCCGTCGATTGCAACGACGCCAACAAGGAGGTCAGCCCCGGCGCGCTCGAGAAGTGCAACGGTGTGGACGACGACTGCGACGGCCAGACCGACGAGTGCCCCGCGGCGACCCAGATCTGCCATGCCGAGCGCAAGGTCTGCATCGCCGAGCTCGGCGGCGCCTGCACCGATCACCTCGAGTGCAACGAGGGGCTGCGCTGCAAGGACGGCAAGTGCCTCGGCTTCACCGGGACCTCGTGTGGTGGGGATGCGGACTGCTACTCCGGGGCCTGCGACGTCGAGACCCTGGTCTGCGTCGGTGATAGCTGCCAGGCCCTGCACTGCGAGAGCCGGGGCCAGCTCTGCCGGGAGGATCTGGGCTGCTACGACTGCGACGACTCCGACGAGGGCAACGGCTGCGACGAGGGGCTGTGTGCGGGTCACACCTGCTACGACGACGCGTACTACTACTTCGTCTCCGACAGCAGCGATGAAGACTCCCGCGCGCCCGAGGCCCAGCTCGCCGAGGCCCTCGTCGACTGCAAGAACCGGCGCAGCGGGGCCGACCCCTTCCTGTGTGGCGGCTTCTTCACCCTCTTCCTGAGCAGCAACATCACCGAGTCGGCCTTCAATACCTGGGTCTGCGACGTCGCGACCGAGGACGATTTCATCAACGGTGCGGCGGATCTGGCCGTGGCCGAGGACCTCGTGGGCTGCGGGCTGTTCAACTGGGACGACCTCCGGTTCTCCGCGGCCTTGCGGGCCGACGAGTACTACGCCGACTGCTTCTGGTTCGACAGCGGCATGGTCGTCGGGCCCTGCGAGGAGTATCCGGCGCTGCCCTGAGCCACGGCCTGCCCCTTCCCCCTCCCCATCCCGACCTCGACGACGGCCACCCCGCTGGACGGAATCCGAACCGTGATTAGATTGGTGGCCGATGGACCGCCGCGCCGGTGGCGCGCACAGGAGGTGGACGAGATGCAGGACCAGGAGCCGCTGGGCAGCCGGGAGCAGCAGGACGAGGAGGAGGGGGCCGAGCTGGTCCAGCCGGGAGTGGGCGCAGACGCGCCGGCCGTGCCGGTGGTCGAGGCCGCGGCGGTTCCTGCCGACGCGCCGCTTCCGTCGGCCGAGTCCGCCGCCTCACGGGACGCGCTCCCCGACCGGGAGCAGCTCGTGGCCCAGCTCAAGCAGCTCAGCGCCGACTTCGAGAACTACCGGCGCCGCAGCGAAGCGACCCTGCGCGTCGAGCGCCTGCGCGGGCAGGACCGCTTCCTCGAGGAGCTCGTGCCGGTGCTGGTCGACCTCCAGGCCGCGGTGTCCTTTCGTACTACCTCCGAGGTCGACGCCCTGCGCGAGGGGGTGAGCCTGATCCTCGAGAAGCTCGAGGCGCGGCTCACTGCGCTCGGCTATCACCGGATCCCGACCCGGGGTGAGCTCCTGGACCCGACGCGCCACGACGCCCTGTTCACCCAGGTGGTCCCCGAGCTCTCGCCGGGCACGATCATCGACGAGCTCTCTCCGGGCTTCGTGCGGGAGGGGCGGGTGGTCTTCCCGGCCAAGGTCTCGGTGGCGAGGGTCGAGTGATGGCAGACGACCTCTACGCCGTGCTGGGAGTAGCGCGGACCGCCTCCGAGAAGGAGGTGAAGACCGCGTACAAGAAGCTGGCGATGAAGTACCACCCCGATCGCAATCCGGGGAACAAGTCGGCCGAGGAGCGCTTCAAGAACGTGTCCCGGGCCTTCGAGGTGCTCGGCGACAAGGAGAAGCGTCAGATCTACGACGAGTTCGGCGAGGAGGGGCTCCGTCCCGGCTTCGACCCGGCCAAGGCGCGGGAGTTCAAGAAGTGGCAGACCCAGGGGGGGTGGTCCCGGCCTGGCAGTCCGGGTGGTGGATTCAACTTTGATTTCGGGGAGATGGGCGGTGCGGGCTTCGGCAGCATCGAGGACCTGCTGGGCGGCATCTTCGGTGGCGGCGGTGGTCGGCGACGCGGGGGCGCGGGGTCGCCAGGGCGGACCGCACCGCGCCCGCCCACCGAGGCCCAGACTCCCCTGGAGGTCGACCTGCGCACGGCCATCAACGGCGAGGAGGTCGAGCTCAGCCTCGACCGTGGTGCGGGCGCGGTCTCCAGCCTGCGGGTGAAGGTGCCCGCGGGGGTCACGGACGGCTCCCGCATCCGGTTGAAGGGCCAAGGTCCCGCTGGGGGTCCCGGGGGCAGCGCGGGCGATCTGCTCGTCGAGATCCGCCTGCGCGTCCCACCGCCCTTCGAGCGGCAGGGGGACGAGCTGTACCTCGACTTGCCCATCACCCTCGGCGAGGCGGTGCGTGGGGCGACCGTCGCGGTGCCCCTGCCCGAGGGGGGCGCGGTCAAGGTCAAGGTTCCGGCCCGCTCGCAGAGCGGCGACAAGCTCCGCCTGCGGGGCAAGGGGGTGCCGCGGGGGCCGAACAAGGCGCGCGGCAACCTGCTCGCCCGGCTGCTCATCCGGCTGCCCGAGGATGCGCCGCGCCTCGAGAAGCTGGTGGACGAGGTGGAGCCGCTGTACGTCCAGGACGTGCGCGCCGGCCTGCCGAGCTAGCTCGCCCCGCCCCCCCTGGGCCTCCCGGTCGTGCCCGGCCCGGGGCGGCGGCCGGGGGCCGGCGCCCCTTTTCTCTGGCAGCTCCACTGGATTGCGCTATATGAGCCGGCGCCGGCGTCGGGACAGGCTCGCTCCCCGCCGAACCGGCTGCGCCAGCCCCCTGTCGAGCTGTCGAGCCCCTTTCCCACGAGCACGAGGTGGAGTCCATGGCCGAGCAGAAGTGGATGTCGATGGATGGGAACGCGGCGACCACGCACAGCGCGCACGCGATGTCCGAGGTCGTGTGCATCTACCCCATCACGCCCTCCTCCCCGATGGCCGAGATGGCCGATGAAGCCTCGGCCAAGGGCAAGAAGAACATCTTCGGGCAGGTGCCCAAGGTGTACGAGATGCAGAGCGAGGCGGGTGCCGCCGGCGCGGTGCACGGCGCAGCGGTGGGTGGCTGCCTGACCTCCACCTTCACGGCCAGCCAGGGCCTGCTGCTGATGATCCCCAACATGTACAAGATGGCCGGCGAGCTGATGCCGGGCGTCATCCATGTCAGCGCGCGGACCCTGTCGACCCACGCCCTGTCGATCTTCGGCGACCACTCCGACGTCATGCTCTGCCGCAGCACCGGCTACGCCATGGCGGCCTCCAACGATCCCCAGGAGGCCATGGATCTGGCGGCGATCGCCACGGCCACCTCCCTGCGGGCCAAGCTGCCCTTCATCCACTTCTTCGACGGGTTCCGCACCTCTCACGAGATCCAGAAGGTCAGCGTGCTGCCCCTGGAGACGATGCGGGCCCTGGTCGACGATGCCGACGTGGCGGAGCTGCGCCGGCGGGCGATCAACCCCGATCGTCCCACCATGCGGGGCACGGCCATGAACCCCGACATCTGGTTCCAGGGGGCCGAGGCCCGCAACCCCTACTACGCCAAGGTCCCCGACCTGTTCTCCGCGGTGGCCGAGCAGTTCGCCGAGCTCACCGGGCGGCGCTACGCCGCGTTCCAGTACGTCGGCGACCCCGCGGCGGAGACGGTCCTGGTGCTCATGGGCAGCGGGGCCAACGTCGCGCAGGAGGCGGTCCAGTTCCTCCACGCCCACCACGGGCGGAAGGCGGGTGTGCTCAAGGTCCGGCTCTACCGCCCCTTCGACGCCGCCCGCTTCTTCGCTGCCCTGCCGCGCACGGCGAAGCGCCTGGTCGTCCTCGACCGCACCAAGGAGCCGGGCGCGGTCGGCGAGCCCTTGTACCAGGACGTCGTCGCCGCGTTCGACCAGCTCGTCCGCCAGGGCCAGCTCGCGGCGAGCGACCGGCCCCTCGTCATCGGTGGACGCTACGGGTTGTCCTCCAAGGAGTTCACGCCTCGCCACGTGCGGACGGTCCTCGATCACGTGGAGCAGAACGCGCCGGCCGCCTGGATCCACGGCTTCACCGTCGGGATCGAGGACGACGTCAGCGGGCTCTCCCTGCCGCTGAGCCCCGACTTCGACCCCGAGGATCCCTCCGTGCGCCGGGCCAAGTTCTTCGGTCTCGGCTCCGACGGGACGGTGGGTGCGAACAAGAACTCCATCAAGATCATCGGTGACTACCAGCCCGAGGCGAGCCCGCTGGCCGCCGCGGCCGCCCACGGCGGCAAGTGGGTCCAGGCCTACTTCGTCTACGACTCGAAGAAGGCGGGCGGGACCACGGTCTCCCACCTGCGCTTCTCCGATCAGCCGATCCTCTCCTCGTACGTGATCACCAAGCCGGACTTCGTGGCGATCCACAACAAGGAGTTCCTCGGCAAGTACGACCTGCTGGACGGCATCCAGGAGGGCGGGACGGTGCTGATCAACACCGACCTGCCTCGGGACGAGATCTTCGCCTCCTTCCCCCGACAGGATCAGGAGACCCTGATCGCCAAGAAGATCAAGCTGTTCGCGATCGACGCCTTCAAGGTGGCGGGCGCGCTCGGCCTGGGCGGGCGCATCAACACCACGATGCAGGCCGCCTTCTTCAAGGTGGCCCAGATCCTCCCCGACGAGGTCTACTTCAAGGCGATCCAGGCCGCGGTGGCCAAGACCTACGGCAAGAAGGGGGCGCGGATCGTCGAGCTGAACATCGAGGCGTTCCGCAAGGGCATGGACGAGGTCTTCGAGGTCCCGGTGCCTGCGGCCCCGGCCTCCGACCGGCCCCTGGCCCCGGCTCTCCAGCCGCTGCCCGGCGAGGAGGGTCTCGGCCCGATCCTCAACGGCGTCATCGAGCCGATCATGCGGCTGCAGGGCGATTCGATCCCCGTCTCCCGGGTCCCCGTGGACGGCGTGTTCCCCACGGGCACGACCAAGTACGAGAAGCGCTCCACCGCGACCCACGTGCCCAACTGGTCGCCCGACCTCTGCATCCAGTGCGGCTACTGCTCCTTCTCCTGTCCGCACGCGGCGATCCGCGGGAAGGTCTCCCTGGAGTCGGAGATCCAGCTCGGCGCCGACCTCTACCCGACGATCCCCTTGAAGGGAAAGGGGGCGCAGGAGGGGGACCGCTACCGGATCCAGGTCTTCGCCGACGACTGCACCGGCTGCGGCGTCTGCGCCAAGTTCTGCCTCGGCAGCGACAAGAAGACCGGGCACAAGGCCCTGGAGATGGTACCAAAGTACTCGGTCCTCGAGACGCTGCGCCAGTCGGAGCAGGAGTACCTGCGGCTGCCGCCGACCCCCGCCCGGCTGACCGACAAGTCGACGGTCAAGGGCGTGAGCCTCACCGACGGCCTGTTCGAGTTCTCCGGCGCTTGCCCCGGCTGCGGCGAGACGCCCTACATCAAGCTGGTGACTCAGCTCGTCGGCGACCGGATGATCCAGGCCAACGCCACGGGCTGCTCCTCGATCTACGGCGGCACCGCGCCGACCTGCCCGTACGCCAAGAACGCGCAGGGCAAGGGTCCGGCCTGGGCCTCCTCCCTGTTCGAGGATGCGGCCGAGTTCGGCCTCGGGATGCGCCTGGCGGTGGACCAGCTCGCGGAGCGGGCTGCGGTGCTCCGGGAGCAGCTCCTGGCGAAGGCGAGCACCCGGCCGGAGCTGCAGGCCGCGCTCGCCCAGATCGCCCCGGTTCCCGCCCAGCGCCAGGACGAGGCGGTCTACCTGACCTCGAAGGCGGCCGAGGAGGAGGTCCGGCGGTTGCTCGCCGGGTCGGAGGACGCGGCCGAGCGGGAGCTCAATGAGCTCGCCTCCTACCTCACCGACAAGGTGGTGTGGTCCGTGGGCGGCGACGGCTGGGCCTACGACATCGGCTACGGCGGGCTCGATCACGTCGTCGCGTCGGACAAGGACCTGAAGATCCTCGTCCTCGACACCGAGGTCTACTCCAACACCGGCGGGCAGCGCTCCAAGGCTACCTTCATCGGGGGCGTCGCCAAGTTCGCCTCGGCGGGCAAGGAGGTCCACAAGAAGGACCTCGGCCTGATGTGCATGAGCTACCGCACGGCCTACGTCGCCTCGATCAACTTCGGGGCCAATCCCCTGCAGGCCTTGCGGGCCTTGCGGGAGGCGATCTCCTACCCCGGGCCGGCGATCGTCATCGCCTACTCCAACTGCATCGAGCACGGGGTGCCGATGGAAGAGGGACCCGAGGCGGCGAAGCTGGCCCAGGACTGCGGCTACTGGCTGACCTACCGGTTCGACCCGCGGCGGTTGCTCACCCGGGAGAACCCGCTGGTGCTCGACACCAAGAAGGTCACCAAGTCGGTGAGCGAGTACCTCAACTACCAGCGGCGCTTCAAGCGGCTGGCCGACGAGCGGCCGGACGTCGCGCAGCGGCTGTTCGCGGAGGCCGAGACCTTCGTCGCCAACCGCTTCGCGCAGTACCAGAAGCTGGCCGCGATGTCCTTCGAGGACTGGAAGCTGACCGAGGGCTGAGTCGGCGAGATCCCGGGGGCGGGGCGGGCCTGGAGCTCCCCCGCCCCCCCATTTCCATCCCCCCCGCCGGTACTAGCTCTCCGGGCCGATGCCCGCCTGGGCCTCGCCCCAGCCCTCCCCGATCTGGCGGAAGGAGCCGTCGTCCGGCGTGATCTCGTACAGGATGCTGCCGTCGAGCGCGACCAGCTTGTCGACGCAAGGCAGCAGCAGGGACGTGACCAACCACTCCCGGGAGACGGCGCGATCGGCGCCGGTGTCGGGGTCGGCGGTGAACAAGGTCCCGCCAGGCTTGGCCACGAGGTAGAGCTGGCCGGCGAGGCCGGCGCAGGCGGTGACGTCGCCCCAGCCGTCCGAGAGGAAGCGGTTGCCGCCCGTGTCCGGGAAGACCTCGAACAGTCGCCCCTGGTCGATGGCGAAGAAGCGACCGTTCGTGCCGCAGAAGGCCGTCACCCCCTCCCAGCCGTCGGAGAGGTAGCGGTAGGTCCCCGTTAGCTCGAGCGCGAAGAGGCGGCCGCGGCCGTCGATCAGCAGCACCCGGTCCCCCGTCGCGGCGAGGCGCTTGACGCCGCTGCCCCAGCCCCGGGAGTGCACCTGGTCGCCACCGCCGGCCGGATCCACCAGGAAGATCGTCTCCTGCTGCATGGCCCAGATGCGTCCGGTCGTCAGGGCCAGGGAGTGGACCACGCCCCAGCCGTCGGACAGGCTGCGGTAGGCCCCGTCGGAGCGGACAGCGAAGAGGGTGCCCCCCTCCACCAGGTAGATCTCTGCTGCCATGGCTCTTCCTTCTCGGATCGAGTGGTCGCTGCCGATCCCCAGCCTACCCCAGGGCGGCGGTCCTGCCAAGGGGGCTGTCCCCGTGGGGGTGCGGCTAGGACTTTCGGACTGGTGGTGTGCTGGTCGGGGAGAGCGGAACAGAGAGCAGCACGGCCGCGATCCGAAGGGGGGAGCTGCGGGGGAGGGGGGGGATCAGAACGAGGGGGCCTCGGTCGCGCCCTTCATGGTGCCGACGCCCTCGTCCATGGTGCCGCGCACGTCCTTCACCGCGCCGAAGCCCTTCTTGACCCCGTCCAAGGCGCCCTCCTCGCCACCCCCGCCGCCGCCGCCCCCGCCGCCGCCCTGGACCTTGGGGATCTCCTTGAGCTTCGAGCGGTGGGGCTGCCCCCAGACCACGATCATGTCGAAGTTGTACTGCTTGATCGCGGTGTTGAAGTTGATCTCCTTCATCTTCGTGCGCGGTGAGCCGACGATCTCCTTGACCTGCTCGGCGAGGTCCTTGAAGGCCGGCTTGAAGTACACCAGGGGCACCGAGCGGGGGTTGCGGTCGGTGCCGACGAAGGCCGGCTTGCGGCCCATGCTCGTGGTGAGGTCCCGCGCCACCCGCTCGGTGTCCTGCTGGCCTTCGGGGCCAGCGCCGTTGAGCAGCAGGATCTCGACGTAGCCGGTGGTCTGGCGCCAGCTCGGGTCCTTCTTGATGAAGCGGAAGTCGGGATCGGTGTGGGCCTTGGTGAGGAAGACCCGTGGCTGCCGGCCGCAGCGGCCCTTGAGCTCCTCGAGCAGCTCCACCGAGGCGCGCGAGTCCTTGAGCAGGGCATAGTTGCACGCGGCGTTGTAGATCGGCTCGAGGTACGACGGATCCGCGCGCATGGCCTTCTCGAAGTAGCCGATGGCCGCGGAGTACTTCTTCTTGCGGTACTGCTCGAGCCCTTGCTTGTTGAAGGCCCGCGCCTTCTTCTCGTCGCCCGCGGGCGGGTCCTGACACGAGACCCGGGAGACGGCCGAGGCCGCGTCGGCTTCGTCGGGGAAGACGATCTCCCGCTCGAGGGGCTTGGCCCCGAGTCGCTTGAGCACCTCGCTGGCGTTCTCGCGGCCGGTGTCGTCCCCCTTGTAGTACAGCACCGAGAAGCCCCGACGGTAGTCCCGGCGCTCCTTGGGCGTGAGCTTCGTGGTGTCCCGGTAGGAGAGGAACAGGTCCGAGCACTCGGTGAGGTGCGCGATGTTGCGGCGGGCGAGCTTGGTGTCCGTGAGCATCTTCTCGCAGTCGCCCTTCTCGCCCTCCCACTGGGGCTGGGCCCAGACCGAGCCCGAGACGAGGAGCGTCGCGAGCGCGAGGCTCGTCGTCCATGCGGAAAGGATCGGCAGTCGCTGACGGGTCATGAGCTTCTCCTCAGGAAGAAGGCAGCTTGGGCCATCATACCCCGGAACGGGGAGGTGTTGGCAACCCCCCGCGCCAGGTCGGCCTGGGCGAACCGGTTGGCCTGCCCCCCCGTGCTCCACTGGACGACGCGCGAGGAGATTCCTTGCGCCGGCCGCGCACGCCGGCCCCGGTCCGGATCAGAAGCCGGTGCCGCCCTTCTCGCCGCTCCCCGCGCCGGCGCCGGTCAAGGCCTCCAGCTCCTCCAGCTCGGTGAGGCTGATGCTCGGCGCGGCCGCCGGCGCCAGCCCCATCTTCGCCTTCAGGGCGGCCAGCGCATCGTCACCCCCCGAGGTCTGCTCCAGCTTCTCGAACTGGCGGGCCAGGTCGTCGCCCTCCATGTGCTCGACCAGCTCGGCCTGGGCCTCGGCCTCGGCCTCGGAGCGGTCGACCTTCTCGGCCATCCGGTCGAAGGCCGAGAACGCGCTGTTGTCCGCGAGGCCGTGCATCGTCGCCTGGATCTTCTTCTGGGTCTCGGCCCGCTGAGCCCGGGCGATGAGGAGGTTCTTCTTGCGCTTCGCCTCCTCGATCTTGTTGTTGAGCTGCATCAGCACGTTGCGGAGCTGGGCCGTGGCCTGGGCCTGGGACTCCCAGTGCTTCTGGAAGTCGGCCGCCTGGGTGTCGTGCTCCTGCTTGCGCTGCAGAGCCTGGCGGGCCAGCTCGTCGTTGCCTGCCCGGATGGCCATCATCGCCTTCTTCTCCCACTCCTGGGAGAGGCGGATCTGCTCGTCGAGTTGCTTCTTCAGTCGCTTCTCGTCGGCGATGGCAACAGCGACCATTTTCTTTGACTCGATGAGCTGTTCCTGCATGTCCATCACGAGCTGGTTGAGGACCTTCTGCGGGTCTTCAGCCTTCGTGATCATGTCGTTGATGTTCGCCTTCAGCAGCGTACCGAGTCTTCCAAAGATGCTCATGATCCACCTCGAATTCGGGCTCTCGTCCCGCTCGGTATCGAATTGAACTCCGGGCTCACTGGACGGCCATTGCCCTCTTGAGCATGGGGTAGTGCACCGTGATGGCCATCACCAGGGAGTCGATGGACGCCCGGAACTCGTTGTAGTCGAGGTTCTCGGACTGGAGCGAGTCGACCACCACCACCGCCTCGCCCTCCAGCCCGTACGCGCCCGCGACCATCTCGGTCGCGTTGAGCTCGAGGAGGCGTCGCAGCAGTTGCGAGTGATCCCCCGTGCCCAGATCGAGGAGCTTCACCCGGAAGACCACCAGGGGAGGTGCCCACATGATGATGATGTTGTCGACGTTGTCGACCTCGTCATTGACCATGTAGATGCCGTCGGCGATCTCTTCGTAGGGCTGTCCCAGCTCCAGGAGATATCGCTCGAGATCCGCCTTCTCCTTCATGATTTCACCTCTTCGCCGCTCGGTTCGACGTTCCGCTCCAGAGGAAGCGAGACTAGTCCGGCCGGCCATTCCCTGTCAACCCGCCACCGTCCGTCCGGGGCGGCCGGTCGGCCGAGGAGGCGCCCCTTGCCGAGGCCCGGGCAGGGAGGCTAGGGTAGCGTGGTGAGCCGCCGTGGTCCCCAGCTCCGGTCCCGTCCCTGCTGCAGGTCCTCCCTCGCGGTCCTCGCGCTCCTCGGCCTCCCGGGGCTGGGCCTCGGGGCTGGCTGCGAGCCCGGACCGGCCCCGGACGACCTCTCGCCCGACGACGCGGCGGTGGGCTGGTCCGACGTGGACGGGCCCGACCTGGAGATCCGGGACGCCGCCGCCGGCGGTGACCTGGGCCCGGCTCCGGCCGATGCCGCGCGGATCCCGGACCTCGCCGCGGACACGGGGACGGACCCGGGGGACGCGGTCGTGCCGCAGTGCCCCGCCGCCGGCGCGGACCGGCCCGAGGGCAGTAGCTGTCGGGTCGCTGGCGCCTCCGGGGTCTGGCGCTGCCTCGCCGGCGAGCTCCGCTGCCAGGCCGCGCCGCCGCCCGCGACCCTCTGTGGCGAGGCCGAGGGCCTGCTCGTCGGCGGCGAGGCGCCCTACCGGCTCGGCTGTCCGCTGACCGTGCCCGCGGGCCGGCTCCTCGAGCTCGGTGCGGGGGTCCAGCTCGAGCTCGGGCCTCATCCCCTCCGGGTGCTGGGCGAGCTGCGGGGCGAGGCGGCCACCTTCCGGCGGGTCGACGGGGTCGGGCTCGAGGTGCTGGCGGGAGGCCGGCTGCAGCTCTCGGGCAGCCTGCTGGTCGTCGGCGAGGGGCAGGCCGACGCCCTCGTGCTCGCGCGCAGCGGGAGCAGCGTCCGGCTCGAGGACGTCCGCTTCCGTGACCTGCTCGGCCGGGGCGTGGGCGTGCTCGCCGAGGGCCAGGCGGCACCCGAGCTGCTCGCGCCGACCTTCACCGGCCTCTGGGTCGGTGTCCGGGCCCGGGACGCCTCCCGGCCGCGGGTGGATCGGGCGCGCTTTTTCGCCTGCAGCACCGGCTTGCTGGCCGACGCGCGCAGCCGGCCCGTCGTCCAGCGCTCCCGGTTCGTCGGGGACGGCTTCCACCTCTGGCTCCACCCCGATGCGCTCGCCGAGCTGTCCTCGGGCCTGGCCAGCGACTCGTTCGCCGGCGGCGTGCCCCTGACCCTCGCCGGGACGCTGCAGGGCGACGTCCGCGTGCCCCTGGCGGCCGACCTGCTCGCCGTGTCCCTGGTCGACGTCCGGGTCGCCCCCCTCGGGACCCTGCGCCTCGCGCCGGGGCTCACCGTGACGCTCCCCGGTCCCCCCCTCGAGGTCGAGGGGCGGCTGGAGGCCGAGGGGGTGGTCTTCTCCGGTCTGCAGTCCACGGCGATCCGCTTCCGTCCCGGCGCGGGCGGCCGCCTGGTGCGCTCGCTCTTCTTCGGGGAGGGGCCTGGCGAGGGCTCTCTGCTCGCGCTCGAACGGTCCCCCGTCGAGGTGCGGGAGTGCCTGTTCTCGGCCGCGGCGGCCGGGTGGGAGGGGGTCACGCTGACCGGGCAGAGCGCGGGTGGCCAGGCCGCGCACCTCATCGCCAACACCTTCGAGGGGTTGCCGGTGGGCGTCCGGCTCGCGGCGGGCGCCGCGCCCCGCCTCGAGGGCAACACCTTCTCGGAGTGCGCCGTTGGTCTCGACGTTGGCGCCGATGCCGGTCCTTTCGTCATGAAAGACAACGGCTTCCATGGTGCGGGAGTCCATGTCGGCTTGACCCCCGACTTCTTCGCGCTCACGGGGGTCGGGGCGCGCGTCTGGGCCTCGGGCAACCGCTTCGACGAGGCCGGGATCCCCTTCTGGCTGGCAGGAGTCGTCGCGGCTCCCATCCGGCTCTTCTCCCCCCAGGCGATCCCCCTCACCCTGGGGCCGCTGCGGGTCGATCCCACGGGGAGTCTGGAGGCCGGCGCTCCCGCGGACCTCCGGCTGCTCGTCCGGCAGGGGGACTCCCCGCTGACCGTGGCCGGCCAGGTGACGTTGCGCAACCTCGAGCTGGCCGGTGCCCGGGGTACGGCCCTGGACCTGCTGCCGGGCGCCCGCGGGCTGCTGGCGGGGGTGTCCCTGGTCGCCCACGGCGACAGCCCGCTCCCGCTGGTCGGGATCCGTGACTGCTCGCCCGAGCTCCGGGAGGTCGTCTTCCGGGGCGCGGGGACCCGGCCCCTGGGGCTGGCGATCGCCGGGAGCGACGCGCAGGCGCCCGCGGCCCCCCTCGTCCACGGCTGCTTCTTCGATGGCGTGCAGGTCGGGATCTCCCTGGACGGGGCTGCCGCGCCGCGCCTCGAGGAGAACCTGTTCGCCACGGGCGTCGTCCCCGTCTGCCCCGGGGCGCCGGGGTGTCCATGACCTCGGGCTGGACGGTCGATCCCGCCCTGCGCTTCGGCTGCGTCGGCTGCACCGCCTGCTGCCGGGGCTGGCTGGTCCAGCTCGACCAGCGCTTCCTCGAGCGGTTCGACGAGGCCGCCCTGCGCCAGGCCGCGCCACCCCTGCCGCCGGATCTGCCGCTCTTCGTCCGGGAGCCGGGGAGCGGGCCGGACGCGCCCGTCTACCTGGCGCAGCGGGAGCGTCGCTGCGTCATGCTCGAGGCGGACGGCGGCTGTCGGATCCATCGGGTCCTCGGGCTGGAGGCCAAGCCGGAGACCTGTCGCCAGTATCCGCTGCTCTACCTGCGCCAGCCGACCGGCGGGCGGATCGCCCTGCGGCGGTCCTGCTGCGGGAGCGTCGCCTGCTGGGAGAGCGGGCCGCTCGTCGCGGCCGAGCTGCCGCGCCTGCTCGCCGAGCCGGGGTTCTCGCCGCACCTCGACGACCCGTGGCGGCTGACGCTCGTGCCCGGCCGGGAGCTGACCGGCGAGCCGCGGCAGCGCTGGCTGAGCGCGGCTCGCGCCGTGGTGGACGGCGCGGTCGGGCCCTTCGCAGCCTTGCGGGGGCTCGCGGTCCTGCTCGGCCAGCGCCCGGCGCCGGCCACGGACGCCGAGGTCCAGCCGCAGCTCCTCGCGACCTTCGTCCGGCTGCTGCCCTGGCTGCGCACCCTCGTCCTGCTGGAGCAGGAGGCCGGAGAGGAGCCGGACGACCTCCCGCCGCAGCCGGCCCTGTTCACCCTGGGCCGGCGCGGGGTGTGCGAGCTCCGCCGGGCCCTCGACGCGCGCCCGCCGCTGCTGCTGCTCGCGCCCACGGCCGCCCGCGTGGCGCCGGAGCTGTCCCGCTACCTGCGGCACTTCCTCGGGCAGTACCTGGAGGCGGCCGAGTACCGGCCCTTCCCGGATCTCGCGGCGGCCCTCGGCTCCCTCGCGGCCCTGCTCCCGCCCCTGCTCTGGGTCACGAGCACCGAGCCGCCCGCCGTTCGCCTGGCCTTCCTCGGCAGCACCCTGGCGCGCCTGCTGCGCAGCGTCTACCCGGCCGGCGTCGGCCTCGACGGGCAGGTGCTCGACGATCTGCGCGCCTGCCTCGCCGCGCTCTGAGGGAAGGCGGCCCCGGGCGGTCCCTTGCCCTCCCGGCCGTGGATCCTCTACTCTGAGGCGCATCCCCGTCCTGCCCGCGGCGACCGTGGGGGACGCGCTCGAGGAGGCTCCCTTGCTCAAAGTGCTGCAGCAGCTCGGCTACCACCCCCGCACCGCGGTCTGGGAGCTGACCCTCGCCTGCAACCTCCGCTGCCGTCACTGCGGCTCCCGGGCCGGCAAGGCGCGTCCCGACGAGCTGCCCACGGCGCGGGCGTTGACCCTCTGCAAGGAGCTGGCCGAGCTCGGCTGCAAGCGCGTGACCCTCGGCGGGGGTGAGCCGACGCTCTACGCCAACTGGGGGATGCTGGCGAGCACCCTGGTGGACCTCGGGATCAAGGTCAACATGACCACCAACGGGCTCGAGTTCGATCGCAAGCTGGCCCAGCAGGCCAAGCTCTTCGGCCTGGAGAGCCTGTGCTTCTCGGTCGACGGCCTGGAACAGACCCACGAGTACGTCCGGCGAGTCCCCGGGCACTTCCGCCGGATCGTGCAAGCCTTCGATATCTGCAAGGAAGTCGGGATCCCTGTCAGCGTCATCACCACCGTCTCCCGGCGCTCCCTGCCCGAGATGGAGCAGCTCCGGGACCTCTTCGCCGCGCACGGGGTCCGCTCCTGGCAGATCCAGCTCGGCAACCCCACGGGCTGCATGGCCGATCACCCCGACCTGGTGATCACCCCCGAGGACGTCCTCGAGATCGTCCCCCAGATCGCCCGGCTGAAGCGGGAGACGAAGCGGCCGCGGGTCTACCCGGGCGACAACGTCGGCTATTACGGGGGGCTCGAGCAGGATCTGCGCAACCCGGAGGCCACGATCCCCTTCTGGATCGGGTGCCGCGCCGGCTGCCAGGTGATCGGCATCGAGAGCAACGGGAACATCAAGGGGTGCCTCTCCTTGCCCTCGGCGCTCAACGACGTCGACCAGTTCGTCGAGGGCAACGTCGCCCACACCCCGCTGGCCGAGGTCTGGAACGAGCCGGGCGCGTTCGCGTACAACCGCCAGTTCCGGATCGACGATCTCGGCGATTTCTGCCGGAGCTGCGAGTACGCGGAGATCTGCCGGGGGGGCTGCTCCTGGACCGCGTTCGCCCACACGGGTGGCCTCCGGGACAATCCCTACTGCTACCACCGGCAGCTCACCCTCGCGCAGCGTCGGCAGACGGCCGAGCAAGCTGCCGGGCCGGGGGCCGATCCGGACGCGGAGCGACCCTAGGCGTTCGCGGCCGTTCGTCGTCGGGCGCGGAGGCGCAGCAGGCCGAAGCCGAGGCCCGGGACGACGAAGGCCACCAGCAGCGCCCAGCCGATCCCGTGGGTGGCGCCGGCCGCGCCCGCCCAGGCGTAGACCAGGCAGATCGGCAAGGTGCCCGCGGCGCTGAGCGCGGCGAAGCGGGAGAACGGCATGGGCGAGAGCCCGGCGAGGCAACTGGTGGTCTCGGTCAGCAGCGGCACCGCGCGGGAGAGGAGGATCGCCCAGGCGCCGTAGGTCTCCAGCAAGGTGGCGAAGCGCTGGGCCTCGCGCTCCCCGACGAGCCGGGTGAAGGCCCGCTGGCCGTACCGCCGGCAGAGCCCGAAGCCGAGCAGGGCCGAGCACCAGGCTCCGGCGAAGGCCGCCAGGGCGCCCGGCAGCAAGCCGAGGAGGTAGCCGGCGAGGGTCATCAGCACGCTCGACGGGACCGGCAGGACGAGGTCCCCGGCGAGGAGCCCGGCGACGGCCACGGTGAGCCAGACCTGCCCCCCCGGGCGCTCGCCGAGGAGCCGGAGCTGGCGATCGATCCAGGCCGGATCCGTGAGCCCGAAGGCTCCGGCGAGGAGGTAGAGCAGGGAGAAGAGCAGGACGAACCCTGTCACCAGCAGCAGCAGCTTCTTCATCGCCGGTCTTCTTAGCCACCGGCGCGTGGCCGCGCCATGGGAAAGGCGGCGGGGGGCCATCGACAGCCGGGGACGAGTGTGCTTTGCTGCAGCCGGGCCGTGGCCCGGGTGGAGGAGTCGCCAGAGACGATGCAGCGGATCGCGGTCGCGCTGAGCGGTGGGGTGGACAGCGCGGTGGCCGCGCTGCTCCTGCGGCGGCAAGGCCACGAGCTGGTGGGCGTCACCTTGCGCCTGCGCCCGCCGCCCCCGGCCGGGCTCCCCGACCCCCTGGAAGACGCCCGGCGCGTCGCGGCCTTCCTCGACATCCCGTTTGCGAGCTTCGATCTGACGGACCGCTTCGCGGCGGAGGTCGTCGAGCCCTTCTGTCAGTCCTACCTCGGCGGCCGCACGCCCAGCCCCTGCCCCGACTGCAACCGGCGGCTGAAGTTCGGGGCGTTGCTCGACCTGGCCCGGCGGCACCACGGGGCCGACCGACTGGCCACCGGCCACTACGTCCGCTGCCGGACCTCGCCGGTCACGGGCCGGCTCCAGTTGCTCCGGGGGCTCGATCCGGCCAAGGACCAGTCCTACATGCTCGCCCTGCTGACGCCCGCGCAGCTCGCCCAGGGAGTGTTCCCCCTCGGGGAGCTGACCAAGCCGGCGGTGCGCGAGCTCGCCCGGACCGCCGGCCTGCCGGTTGCGAGCCGGCCGGACAGCCAGGACGCCTGCTTCGTGGACGGGGACCTGCACGGCTTCCTCGACCGGCGGCTGGGCGCCCGCATCGCGCCGGGACCGCTGGTCGATCGGGCGGGGCGCGTGGTCGGCGAGCACCGGGGCGTGGCCCACTACACCGTCGGGCAGCGCCGCGGGCTCGGTCGGGGGCGCCTCGCGCCCGTCTATGTCGTGGCCCTGCGACCTGAGACGAATGAACTAGTCGTGGGGGAGAAGTCCGAGACTTTCGCTGCAGGTCTCTGGTGCCGCTGGTTCTCCTGGCTCTCCCGGCCACCCACCGCTGCCCTCGCGGGCGAGGTGCAGATCCGCTACGGGGCGCCGCCGGCGCCGGCCCGTCTGCTCGTCGACACCGAGGCGGGCTGTCGGATCGCGTTCGCCTCCCCCCTGCCGGCGGTGGCCCCGGGCCAGCTCGCCGCGTTCTACCAGGGGGAGGTGCTCGTCGGCGGCGGGTACATCGATGGGCCGTGGCCCGGTGAGCCCTAGCCGATGCGCATCCACCTGCTCACGCCCCGGGAGCACTTCGCGAGCTACGAGAACGGCCGCTTCCAGGAGGCCGCGGCCCAGCTCGGGCTGGAGCTGGTCTTGCGGGATCCCGAGCGGTACGAGCTGCTGCTCGGCGAGCCGGCCGGGCCGACCGCGTTCTACGAGGGTGAGCCCGACCCCGCGCCCACGGTGCTGCTCGCCCGCACCGGCGCGCTCTCCACGCCCATGGCCCTGGCCGTGATGCGCCACCGGCAGCTCGCGGGCAGCCTGGTCCTCAATCGGGCCGCCGCGGTGGCCTGCGCTCAGGACAAGCTCGCCACCTTGCAGCGGCTTGCCGCGGCCGGGCTCCCCGTGCCCCGGACGGTCTACTGCGCCCGGCTGCCCCGCCCCGCGCTGCTCGACGCCCGGCTCGGCCTCCCCCTGCTGGCGAAGCGGAACGTCGGCTCCTATGGCCTGGGGATCGTGCGGTGCGACGACGCGACGCAGCTCGACGACCTGCTCGGGCTGCTCGCCGGGTCCCCGGAGCGCCCCACGGATCTCCACTGGCAGGAGCTGGTCCAGAGCAGCCTCGGTCGAGACGTGCGGGTGGTGACCATCGGGCGCCGGGCGGTGGGCGCGATGTTGCGTCGGGCCCGACCGGGAGGGTACAAGGCGAACTTCAGCGGCGGCGGGAGCGTGGCTCCCTTTCCGCTGGCGCCGCCCCTCGCCGCGCTGGCCGTCCGGGCGGCCGGGCTGCTCGGGCTCGACGTCGCGGGCGTCGATCTGCTCTGCGCGGCGCAGGGGCTGCAGATCTGCGAGGTGAACTCCGCCCCGGGCTTCCGGGGCTTCGAGCAGGCCACGGGCCTGGACGTCCCGCGGCTGCTGCTCGACCACGCGCAGGAGCGGGTCCGCCTCCGGGAGAGGCGCCGCCCCAAGGAGAGGCCGTGACCAACGACGACCGGGCCGCGCTCGTGGCGGCCGCCGAAGAGACGAGCATCGAGCGACAGGACTCCCTCCGGTTGCCCGAGCTCGTGGTGCTGCTGAGCGGCCTCGCCCAGCAACTGGAGGAGCGCGGCGCCATCCAGGTGGACGATCTCCTCGTGCCCGTGGACGAGCCCTGCGCGGCCCGGCTTCGTCTGGCGCGACACGCCACGGGCTACACCCTGCAGCTCGAGCTGGGCTGGAGCACGGACCGGCGGCCGGAGCCGGCGCAACCCCCCGGAGAGCCGCCGGCCGAGCTGCCCGCGGGGTGGGACGCCTGGCTGCAGCGCCTGGACGACCCGTCCGAGGCCGCGGGGGACGCCGACCTCCCGCTGGACGCCGGGCCCCTGCAGGTGGGGGACTGGGTCTTCGACGGGGTGCGGGAGCTGGGCCGCGCCGAGCCAGTCCCCTGGACGGTGACGGAGGAGGGGGAGGGGATCGCGGCCATCTCCCCGGTGGTCGGGCCGGAGGCCGCCGACGAGGCGGAGCCCGAACCGGAGGCCGCCGACGAGGCGGAGCCCGAACCGGAGGCCGCCGACGAGGCGGAGCCCGGGCCGGAGGCTGCCGACGCGGCGGAGCCCGGGCCGGCCGGACGCGGGGCGGTGGCCATCGGCGAGGGGGTGACGGGGATGGTCCCCGGCGAGAGGGGTCCCGGCGAGAGGGGTCCCGGCGAGACACCAGCACCGCGGCCGGATGTCGGCGAGCCGGTGCTCGCCTCGGGGGAGCTCGATCCCGCCCCGTCACCGCCGGTCGCCCCGCCCGGGTTGCTGGCCTACGCCCGGACCGCGGCGGCGCGGCAGGCCCTGGCCCTCGAGCTCGGCGTCTCGCTGGTGGAGCTCTGGCCGCTCTTGTGGTGCGAGGAGCTGCTGCTGCTGCCCGACCTGGAGCCCTCGGCGGCCCGGCTCCTCGTGGACTGCGGCGTGCACGGCCTGAGCGCCCTCGCCCGGGCCGACGCGGCAGCCCTGGCCGCGGCCAGTGGGATCCCCGCCGCCATCCTCGGCGGCTGGATCACCCTGGCGCAGAGCTGGCCGCCGGTCCTGGAACCCTAGCGGAAGCGTCCGGCGGGTGGCGCCGGGCGGAGGGGCAGCGAAGATGACCAAGAAGGCGCTCATCACGGGGATCACCGGCCAGGACGGCTCGTATCTGGCCGAGCTGCTGCTGGGCAAGGGCTACGAGGTCTACGGGTTGCTCCGGCGCAGCTCCGTCTTCACCACCGAGCGGATCGATCACCTCTATCGGGACCCGCACGAGCCCGAATCCCGGCTGCGGCTGATCTACGGGGACCTCTCCGACGGCGGCAACCTCCACAGCATCCTGCACGAGGTCCGACCCGACGAGGTCTACAACCTCGCGGCCCAGTCGCACGTGCGGGTCTCCTTCGATCAGCCCATCTACACCGCCAACGTGGTCGGGCTCGGGACCCTGCGGCTCCTCGAGGCGCTCCGTCAGCTCGACTCCCCGCCCCGCTTCTACCAGGCCTCCTCCAGCGAGATGTTCGGGCAGGCCCCCGCCCCCCAGAGCGAGCAGACCCCGTTCCTGCCCCGCAGCCCCTACGCGTGCGCCAAGGTCTTCGCCTTCCACCAGACCGTCAACTACCGGCAGGCCTACGGCCTCTTCGCGGTCAACGGGATCCTGTTCAATCACGAGTCGGAGCGGCGGGGTGAGACCTTCGTCACGCGCAAGATCACCCGGGCCGCCACCCGCATCAAGCTGGGCCTCCAGGAGCGACTGTACCTGGGCAACCTCGAGGCCCGGCGGGACTGGGGGCACGCGGCGGACTACGTCGACGCCATGTGGCGCATGCTGCAGGCCGACGAGCCCGACGACTACGTCGTCGCGACCGGCGAGTGCCACACCGTGCGGGAGTTCGTGGAGCACGTGTTCGGGGCGCTGGACCTCGACTGGGAGCAGCATGTCCACATCGATCCTCGGTACTTTCGTCCCAGCGAGGTGGACGTGCTCCTCGGGGACGCGCGCAAGGCGCGCACCCGCCTCGGCTGGACGCCGACCGTCTCCTTCGCCGAGCTGGTGCGCCGCATGGTGGAGAGCGATCTGGAGCTGGCCCGGCAGGAGCTGACCCTGCGCCAGGCGGGCCATCGCGCCTCGGCGCGGCACGGCTGAGGGAGGCCCGCGGGGGCAGGAGGAGGCTGATGAGCTACTGGACCGACAAGCGCGTCCTGGTCACCGGGGGAGCCGGCTTCCTCGGCTCCTTCGTCGTCGAGAGGCTCCGGGAGCAGGGGTGCACGGAGGTCTTCGTCCCGCGCAGCCGGGACTACGATCTCGTCTCGGGCGAGGCGATCCACCGGCTGCTGCAGGACAGCCGGCCCGACCTGGTGCTGCACCTGGCCGCGCGGGTCGGCGGGATCGGCGCGAATCAGCAGCACCCGGGCTCGTTCTTCTACGACAACTTGATGATGGGCGTGCAGTTGCTGCATGCGGCGATGCAGCACGGCGTGTCCCGCTTCGTGGCCGTGGGGACGATCTGCGCCTACCCCAAGCACACCCCCGTGCCCTTCCGGGAAGAGGACCTCTGGAACGGCTACCCCGAGGAGACCAACGCACCCTACGGCCTGGCCAAGAAGATGCTGCTGGTCCAGGCTCAGGCCTACCGTCAGGAGTACGGGTTCGACGCGATCTACCTGCTGCCCGTCAACCTCTACGGTCCCCGGGACAACTTCGATCCCGCGTCGAGCCACGTCATCCCGGCCCTGATCCGCAAGTTCCTCGAGGCCCGTGACCAGGGGCTCCCGGAGGTGACCTTGTGGGGCACCGGCCAGGCCAGCCGGGAGTTCCTCTACGTGGAGGACGCGGCCGCGGGGATCCTGCTCGCGGCGGAGCGCTACCAGGGCGCGGAGCCGGTCAACCTCGGCGCGGGCTTCGAGATCACCATCGCCGCGCTGGCCGCCCAGCTCGCCCCGCTCTGCGGCTTCTCCGGGCGCATCCGCTGGGACCCCTCCCGCCCCGATGGCCAGCCCCGCCGGATGCTCGACACGCGCCGGGCCCGCGAGGGCTTCGGCTTCGTCGCGCCGACCCGGTTCGAGGAGGGGCTGCGGCGCACGGTGGCCTGGTACGAACAGCAGCGGCCGCGCGGTCCCGCACCGGGGCAGTGACCCGCGGGGGAGCGGCCTCGCCGCCAGGCGCCAGCCGGGGCCCAACGGCGGGTGATGGTCGCGCGGGGACCGGGCGCGGTCCGTCAGATCTTGTCCTTTGCGACCGCATCGGGTACAAGTAGCGATGCAGTGGTTTGACCGGGATTTCGGGAGGTCGTCCTCCCGATGCGCTGCGGGCCGATGCAGAAAGGCTGCAAGGTTAGGCGACGGCCCCCGTAGATCCCCATGGACCACTCGCTCGGCGACCGGGGAGCGGGCGTTGTTGCCGGCGCTTCCCGGCGCGGGGCATCGAGGAGCCAGAAGGTGCGAACGATGGCAGCCGCTCTGCGCAACATCTCGAGGCACGGTCCCCGGCTGGGGGGCCTCGCCCTGGTGCTCGGCCTGGTCTTCTCCGGCCAGCCCTCCCCGGCCCAGGACCTCGGCCGTAGCGGGATGCAGGACGTCGAGTCGAGCTTCGATCAGGCGGCCAGCCTGAGCGGGCCGCAGAAGCTCGAGCGGGCCTCCCAGTTGCTCGAGGAGATGAAGACCCTGCAGCAGCGTGGGCTCGACTCCCTGACCGTCGCCCGGGAGGAGAAAGATCTCATCAAGATGAACTGCGTCAACGAGAAGCTGACCTCCCAGAAGGGCCTGCTGAAGATCTCCGAGCAGGCCCTGGTGCAGCTCCAGGACGCCATCTCGCTCAACGACACGCAGGCAGCCAACCACGAGTACACGAAGATCGCCATCGCCTACCAGAAGATGCGCGGTCTGGGGATCGAGATCGGGGGGTGCGCGGGGGAGGCCCTGCGGTACAGCGGCGAGACCGATATCGAGGTCGAGATCTCGGGCGACATCACCAAGGACGACCCGACCACGCGGCCCCTCGACGATCCGGTGTTGGACCATCATCCCGAAGCTTCCAGTCCGTTCGAGTGAGCGCGTCCGCTCCTCCAGGGACTCCGAGAAGGGTCATGAATCTGGGCAGTGATTGCACGAGCTGCACGACCCGCGAAGCCGTTCGCACGCTGGTCGTCGGGCTGACGGTCTTGCTCGCGCTGGTCGTCGCGGCCCCCCGGGCCGAGGCGGGGCCGGGCGATGGCATCCGGCAGGGGTACTTCCTCATCCACCCGGCGGTCGCGGTCGAGGGGCGCTACGACACCAACGTCTTCCGGGTCGGCCCCGACGACCAGCAGACCGACCTGACCGCGGCCCCCCTGCTGCGGCTGCTGCCGCAGGTGACGATCGAGACCCTCCCCAGCCGCAAGGCCGAGCTGCAGGGCACCGCCGGGCTGGAGCTGCGCACCTTCCTCCACGACTCGCCCCAGGTCGACAACCAGTCCAACTTCGGGGCGCACCTCGACCTGCGCGGCGCGGTCGGGATGGACTCCTGGATCGGGGCCGAGGCCATCGAGCGCTTCTACTTCCAGCCGGAGCCGGGCTCCGACCAGAACTTCCTCACGGACGTCACCACCTTCGACCGGCTGTACAACCACACCGAGCTGCGCGGCGTGCTCCGGCCCGGCCACGGGATGCTCGAGTTCACCCCCCGCTACCAGCTCCTCCTCGAGCGCTTCCTCGACTTCTCGGTCGCGGATCGCACGATCCACACCGTCGGCCTGGACGGTCGCTGGAAGTTCTTCCCCAAGACCGCGGTGGTGGTGCGCAGCAGCTACGGCTGGCGAGAGTTCGACAACGACTACATCCCCTCGTCCAATCCCCTGCGCGTGACGGGGGGGCTGCTCGGGCTCATCACCCCCAAGCTCTCCCTCGACCTCGAGGTCGGCTACGGCAACTCCTTCACGGACGAGGCGGAGAGTTTCTCCAGTGTCATCGGTACCCTGCGGGCGACGGAGCGCTTCACCGAGCGGATGATCCTCTCCGGGGGGTACCGCCGGGACTTCCGGGACACCCCCTGGTCCTCCCACTACGACTCCCACCTCTTCGACCTGCGCTGGAACCAGCAGATCGCCGGGCAGGTCGGGATCCAGGCCGGGGTCTCCTACGAGTTCCGCTTCTTCACCCCGCTGCTCGCGAGCCAGCGGGGCGTGACCCTGCGGGACGAGATCCGCGACGAGCGGCAGGACGGGGTCACGCGCGGCGAGCTGCTCGTCGAGTGGCACCCCAACGACTGGTTCACCGTGGGCGCCGGCTACCAGCTCGAGCGTCGCGCCACCGATGCGATCGCCGCCATCGAGACCTCCGACGGGATGGCCACGATCGTCAACGATGCGGCCTACATCAAGCACCAGGTCTACACGCGTCTCGGCGTGCTGTACTGAGGACGCCGACGATGCGCGCCAGGGAGTCGACGATCACCGGGAGGGCCTGGAGCAGGAGCTGCTGTCTGCTGCTCGGCGCGGGGTTGCTGCTCGGTTGTGCCACGGCCGGCTCGGCCGACGGGGTCGACCCCCTGGCCGGCGGGGCGGGGAGCGCGGAGCCGGGCCTCCCGCCCCCGGCCCCGGAGAGCTCACTGGCCATGGCCCTCGCGCCGGGCGACGTGCTCGAGGTGCAGGTCTTCCAGGACAAGGCCCTCAGCAGCACCCACATGGTGGGGAACGACGGGGGGATCAGCTTCCCGCTGCTCGGCAAGCTCGTGGTGCGCGGCCTCACGCCGAACCAGGTCGCCGATCTGATCCGGACGAAGCTCGCGGAGGGCTACATCCGCGACCCGGTGGTCAGCGTGCTGCTCAAGGAGTCGAACTCCAAGAAGATCTTCGTCTTCGGCCAGGTGCGCGCGCCCGGCACCTTCCCGTACGACGACAACATGACCGTGGTCCAGGCGATCACCCTGGCCGGAGGTTTCTCGGACATCGCGGACAAGGATAAGACGTACGTCACGCGTCTCCAGGAAGGAGCAGAGCGAAAGTACACGATTCCCATCTCCAAGATCCTGGACGGCCGCCGGCGCAACTTCCCGCTCCGGCCCGGGGACATCGTCTTTGTGCCCGAGACCCTGTTCTAGACCTGGCCCGCTGTCCGGCCGCGAGCCCGCTTGACCCAGCGCGACACCGCTTGGTACGATCGATCGGATCGTCCAGAACGGTCGCCGTCCGCCAGGCCGCGGCACGGGTGGCGGCGGCTGGCAGCCGAGGGATGAGCATGCGTACAACCGCTGGCCTGGTCCTCTGCTTCGCCCTGGGGATGGCCGGAGCACCCTCGTGGGCGGCCCCACCACCGCCGGAGCTCTCGCTCCAGCAGCTCACCGAGCAGGGCATCCACTACTACAAGCGCCGGATGTACGGTCCGGCCATGGCGAACCTGGAGCAGGCGCGGGCCCTGCCCGGCGGTGACCAGGACTACCGGATCCTCTCGGTGCTGTCCCGGATCTACCTCGAGCAGCAGCTCCTCGAGAAGGCCTTCCCCGCCGCACAGGAGGCCCTGGCGCTCGCGAAGCCCGAGCAGCGGGACGAGGCGGAGGCCTTCCTCGCGGGGATGCAGGAGCGCTTCGGCGGCGTGACCTTCCGCAAGGCGCGGGAGCAGATGGGCACCATCACCCGGGGCATCATCCACCTCGAGGATCGCGGGGGCCTGATCGAACCCCAGAAGAAGCGCGTCTTCGAGAGCATCGCCGCCCGCTTCAAGAAGACCGAGGTGGAGCTGCCCATCACCCTGTACCTGCCCTTCGGCTCCTACGCCGCCAACCGGGCGCCCTTCACCGTGACGCGGGACCAGGTGGCCGAGGTCGAGCTGATCCTCTACTCGACCAAGGAGGCCGAGGGGATCAGCCCCTGGTGGTACGTCGGCGGCGCGGCCGTCGTGGTGGCCGCGACCGCCACCGTCGTGGCCCTGCTGCTGAGCGGCGAGGAGCCGGAGGACGTCCAGCTCCTGGAGATCGGTGACGTCCGGCTGCGCAGCGCGCCCGCTGCCGCGGCTGGCAGCGGCGACTAGGCCAGACGAGCAGCGATGGATTCCCACCCCCCAGCTCACGTCCCCGGACCCGTCCACCCCGGCCGGCCGCAGGTCGTGCGCGACAGCCTGACCATCCTCCGCAAGCAGATCTGGTACGCCTTGCTCTTCTTCGCGCTCGTCGTCGCCGGGGTCGCGGTCTGGACCTTCCGGCAGGTCCCGCTGTACGAGGCGACCGCCAGCATCATCATCGATCCGCAGCCGCCCCGGGTGTTCTCCCAGTTGCGCGAGGTCGTCGAGCTCGGCACCGGCAGCTTCTGGGCCAACAAGGAGTACTACGAGACCCAGTACAAGGTGCTCGCCAGCCGTGACCTGGCCGAGAAGGTCGTCGAGGCCCTGCAACTGGAGAGCAGCCCCTCCTTCCTCGGGCTCGAGCGGATCCGGGACCCCCAGGAGCGCCTCGCGGCCCAGGAGCGGGCCAATCCCGTGTCCATCGTGCGTGGCGGCCTCGCGGTGCAGCCGGTCCAGGACAGCCGGGTCGTCCGCCTGGTCTACCGCCACCCGGTGCCGGCCCACGCCCAGGAGGTCGTCAACACCCTGGCCAAGGTCTACCAGAAGGCCAACATCGAGTACCGCAGCGTCGCCACCGTCGGTGCGACCCGCGACCTCAACACCCAGTTCCGGGAGCTGAAGAAGAAGCTGGAGGAGGCGGAGGACCGGCTGGCCCAGTTCAAGCAGAAGAACGGCATCATCGTCGCCAACGTGGAGGCGCAGCTCGGCATCATCACCGAGGAGCTGCAGTCCCTCAGCGCGACGATCAGCAACCTGCTCTCGGAGCGGGAGCGGCTCGAGGCGCGGCTGGCGCGCATCCGGGGGATGAACCTCGACCAGGACTGGGGCTCGCTGGACGAGGCCTTCGCCAGCCCCCTGCTCACCCAGCTCAAGCAGACGTACCTCCGGCTGAGCCAGGAGAAGATCGAGCTGTCCATCGACCTGATGGAGAAGCACCCCCGGGTGCGGACCGCCGAGGAGCAGCTCGCCCTGGTCAAGAAGTCCATCGACGGCGAGGTGCGGGGCATCGTCGCGGGCATGGAGCGCAACCTCGCGGCCTTGCAGGACACCGAGTCCGCACACCGCGCCCGGCTGCGGCGCATCGAGGCCGAGGCCCGCCGGCTCGAGGCCCTCAACACCGAGTTCACCCGCCTGACGCGCGAAGCCGAAGAGAACCGCAACCTCTACGAGATGGTCGTCACCCGGCTCCGGGAGACCAGCCTCACCGGCCAGATCGAGGTCAACAACATCCGGCTGCTCGACCTCGCGCTGCTCCCCAAGGCGCCCTCCACGCCACGCACCACCCTCAACCTGACCATGGCGATCCTCCTCGGTCTGCTCGGCGGGATCGCCTTCGCCTTCCTCGTCGAGTTCCTCGATCGCAGCATCCGCACCCGCGAGGACGTCGAGGCCCTCGGCATCCCCTTCCTCGGCATCGCCCCCGACGTGGCCGAGAGCGAGCGCAAGCGCTCCGGCTCCCCCGATCTCTACGTCGCCGACCACCCCCGCTCCTCCGCGGCGGAGTGCGTGCGGCTGGTGCGGACCAACCTGCTCTTCGCCCTGCCGGGCCGGGAGGTCCGCAAGCTGGTGGTCACCTCGGCAAGCCCCAAGGAGGGCAAGACCCACACCGCCCTCAACCTCGCCATCTCCATGGCGCTCAGCAACCAGAAGACCCTGCTCATCGATTCCGACATGCGCCGACCGCGCCTCAACAAGGTCTTTGGTACCTCCGAGGCGGCCGGTCTCTCCAATCTGTGTGTCGGCAAGGCCGAGATCGACGACGTCGTCCAGAAGACGGCCATCGAGAATCTCTTCCTGTTGCCCTCGGGGCCGATCCCACCCAACCCCGCCGAGCTCTTGCAGACCGAGCAGTTCCTCGGCACCCTCGACGCCATCTCCCGCAAGTTCGACAAGCTGATCTTCGACTCGCCGCCGATCATGGCGGTGGCCGATCCCCTCATCCTCAGCCGCTTCGTCGACGGGGTGATCCTGGTGGTGCGCAGCGGCGTCTCGAGCCGGGACGTGGTCTTCCGGGGCGTCCAGGCCCTCAGCGACGTGCAGGCCCGGGTCCTCGGGGCGGTGCTTAATGGCGTCGATATCACCAAGCCGTACTATGGTCGGTATTATCAGTACTATCGTCGTGGATACGGACAGGAGAGTCACGACGCCGATCCGGGGACGCCCGAGGTCGACGACTGAGGTTCTCGCGGGTGACGGCCCGAGCGTGGCCGCTACCCGGGCAAGGAGGAGCTCCCGGCGGGGTGCCCCGGACCCCGGACCGCGGAGCCCGAGCAGGAAGGACACCATGAGCAGGTTGCGCATCTCTGCCCTGATGCTGGCTTTCCTCGCGGGATGCGGTGACGAGGAGGGCGAGCGGCTGGTCGCCCGGATCGCGCTGGACCTCTCCCCCTGCCTGGCCGTGCCCGCGGAGGGGCGCGACTACCTGTGCCAGCCCGCGCTCGCGACCCGGGTCGTCGAGCAGCAAGGGGGCGCCTGCCTCGCCCTGCAGGTCCAGCCCCGCAAGGGCGAGGTGCCGCCCCCGCAGGTGCTGCCTCTGTCCCTGGCCACCGAGCCCGACGGGGGCTGGGTGCTGGTCCCCCTCGACCCCCTCTCCGTGGTGGTGTCGGAGGGCGACGTCGCGCAGCTCCGGCTGTTCGTGCTCCAGCCAGGGAGCTCCCCGGCAGAGCAGTGCGACCGCTACACCGTCGAGACCTCCTGCGTCGGCGAGCCCTCTTGCCTGCTGGCCTTCGCTCGTGCCGAGACCCCCGTCTCGGGAGACGGCGCGCTCGTCCTCGAGTACGGCGCCCGGGGGCGGGCCTGCGGCATCGAGTGCAACGACGCCTGCCAGCCCGAGGACGGGCAGTGTCGGCGCATCTGCTACGACGCCAGCCACCCGGCCACCGAGCTGTGCGATGGGCTGGACAACGACTGCGACGGTCAGGTCGACGACGGGTTCTTCCTCGGCGAGTCCTGCCCGGGCGTCGGCGAGTGCGGGGACGGGGTCTACGAGTGCGACGACCGGGACCCCACCCACCACGAGATCCGCTGCTCCACCCTGCCCGGTGGCTCGGCCTACGTCGCCGCCGACCCGGCCCGGGAGGAGATCTGCGACGGGCTGGACAACGACTGCGACGGCGGGGTCGACAACGACACCACCGACGAGGGGCCCGACCACCCCTGCGGCGAGGCGCGGGGTGAGTGCCGCCAGGGCTACTACCTCTGCGACGGGGGGCGCCTGAGCTGCACCAACATCGAGCAGGGGCCGGTGGCCGAGATCTGCGACGGCCTGGACAACGACTGCGATGGCGAGACCGACGAGGACTTCGCCTTCGAGGAGCAGCCCATCGGCACTCCCTGCACCGGCCCGGGCGAGTGTGGCGAGGGGGCGGTGAGCTGCCACAAGGACGAGCCCTTGCTGCCGGCGTGCTGCTCCGCGGATCCGGAGTGTGGCTGGGTCGGGCCCGAGACCGAGGAGATCTGCGACGGGCTGGACAACGACTGCAACGGCCAGACCGACGAGGTCTTCATCATCCGCGACGCGGTCGGGGTGGAGCGCCACATCGGCGAGGCCTGCGTCGGCCGGGGGGTCTGTGACGACGAGGGCGAGGTCGTCTGCGACGGCGAGCAGGCGGCCATCTGCTCGACGATGCCCGGCGGCCCGGCGGATCTGAGCGGCCCGGAGCTCTGCGATCGGCTGGACAACGACTGCGACGGCCAGATCGACGAGGATTTCTCCTGGCTCCAGCCGGCCATCGGCATGACCCCGGCCGGGCAGTTGCCCATCGGGGCGATCTGCGAGCTGCCGGGCAAGTGCGGCAAGGGCGTCGTCGAGTGCGACGCACGCGACGTGGCCCGGCTGAAGACCCTCTGCTCCTCGGGCCCCGGCGGCTCCGGCGACAACTCGGAGCCGGAGATCTGCGACGGGCTCGACGACGACTGCGATGGCGTGATCCCTGCGTCGGAGCGCGACAACGACGGCGATCGCTTCCCCTCCTGCGGGGACGAGCCCGACTGCAACGACGCCGACGCGACGATCCACCCCCGGGCCACCGAGCTCTGCAACCGCAAGGACGACGACTGCGACGGCAGCGTCGACGAGGGGAACCCCCAGGGCGGTGGGCCCTGCGGCAGCGACATCGGCGAGTGCACCGCGGGCACCGAGCGGTGCGTCGCGGGGGCCATCGTCTGCCAGGGTGAGGTGAAGGGGAGCGCGGAGCTCTGCAACGGCAAGGACGACGACTGCGACGGCCAGACCGACGAGGATTTCACCTTCGCCCAGGCCGCGATCGGCGACACGCCCGCGGGGGTGCTCGGGGTCGGCCAGCTCTGCGAGGTGCCCGGCCGCTGCGGCCTCGGGCTCGTCGAGTGCGACCCGACCGACGCGGCCCGGCGGCGGACGCTCTGCTCCTCGGGCCCTGGCGGCAGCCGGGACCGGGCGATCGACGAGGTCTGCAACGACGTCGACGACGACTGCGACGGTGCCGTCGACGAGCCCTTCAACCTCGGGCAGGTCTGCGATCCCCCCGGCCAGTGCACCCGCGGCGTGCTGGAGTGCGCGACGAGCACCACCACCCGCTGCTCCACCGGTCCGGGCGGCTCGGCCTCCCAGGTCGAGCCGGAGATCTGCGACGGCCTCGACAACGACTGCGACGGCACGGTCGACGACGGCTACGGCGTGAACAACGCCTGCGATCCGCCGGGCGTCTGCCCCGTCGGCAAGCTCGAGTGCCGCGCCGACCACCTCGGGACGGTCTGCTCCACGGGTCCGGGCGGCTCCGCGTACCCCGTGCCGGCCCCCAGCGAGGACTGCAACCAGCTCGACGACGACTGCGACGGCGATATCGACGAGGGGGTGATCAACCCCTGCGGCGACTGCGGCGTCGACGCCCTCTGCAGCGACACCGTCTGCGGCACGGGCTTCGAGGCCTGCGCCAACATCGGCCACGGTTTCGAGGACCTCTGCGAGCCGCCGATCCGCCTGGTGAGCGAGGCCGATTTCCGGGGCTGCATCAGCAGCTTCCAGCGGGACTCCCTGGCGACGCTGGTCATCGACCAGGCCGGCGTGCTGGACCAGGTGGCCGAGCACCAGCCCCGCTTCCAGTACGATCCCCTGCTGGGGCAGCGGGTGTACCTGCAGGAGGAGGCGGGGTCGAACCTGCTGCAGTGGTCCTCGGAGCTGCAGACCGCGCCCTGGACCCCTTACGGTGCGGGCACGGTCGTGACCTTGACCAGCGAGCGCGGCTCGCCCCTCGACCCCGCGGCGGGCATGGCCAGCAAGGTCCAGTCCAACAACGCCGGGGCGGTCTACCAGGACCTGCTGCGGCCCGTGGCGGGCAAGACCTTCGCAGTCTCGTTCTGGGCCCGCAAGGGCACCCTGGACAAGTTCCGGGTGGACGGGGATGGGCACGCCTACCTCCCGGCCGTGACCCTGACGGACACCTGGCAGCGCTTCTCCGCGGTCATCACCATGGCCGCCAACGCCCCCGACAAGATCCGGGTGCTGTTCCGCAACAACACCGGGGGCGCCGGCAGCTTCTACCTCTGGGGGGTCCAGCTCGAGGAGGCGCGCTTCGCCTCCTCCTACATCCCGTCGGGCGGGGCCCCGGGGCAGCGGGCCGCGGAGCGCCTGGCCGTGAAGCCGGCGGGCCTGCGCAAGCTCGCCGGGACCTGGACCGCCTGGATCCATCCGACGGCCGAGATGGCCGCCCTGGTCGGGACGGTGCCGGTGATGGAGGTCGATCAGGTCGTCAAGGTCGAGTACCTCTACGAAGCGGGCCAGCCCAGCGCCAGGCTGCGGTGCACCGCGCCCACCAACCGCACCGCGGAGCTGCTGGTCGATCTCGCCTCCTGGGGGCCGGCGAGCTGGGTGCTGGTCGGCTGCGCCTGGGACGATGCGCCGAGCACGGCGACGCCCGGGGTGCAGCTCTTCTTCTGGCGCTCGGGGGAGGCGGTGCGCACCGCCGCGCAGAACGTGGCCCTCGACATCACCGGCGCGCCGACCTTCGTCCGGTTGACCCCCTCCTACGCGGTCAGCCGGGACGTGCGGCTCTACCAGCGGCGGCTCTCCCTCGAGGAGATCGTCGGGATCCGTGACAAGACCCGTCAGGAGTACGGCATGTAGGCGACTGCCGGCGGGATCGGGAGGACGAGGATGGTCGGGATCGGCATCGTCGGAGCGGGAAACTGGGGCAAGAACCTGGTGCGGACCTTCAGCTCCCTGCCGGGAGCGCAACTGCGGGGCATCTGCGATCGCAACACGCAGACCCTCGCGTCCATGGCCGTGCTCTATCCCGGAGTGCGGCTGTACGAGGAGCCCGAGGAGCTGTTCGCCGCCGCGGACGTCGAGGCGGTGGTCGTGGCGGTCGATGCGCCGCGGCACTTCGCGGTCGGCCGGCGGGCCCTGGAGACGGGGCACCACCTGCTGGTCGAGAAGCCCCTCACCTTGAAATCGAGTGAATCCGAGGAGCTGATCCGCCTGGCCGCCGAGCGGCAGCGCAAGCTCATGGTCGGGCACCTGCTGGAGTACCACCCGGCGGTGACCTACATGAAGGGCCTGATCACCGCCGGGCAGATCGGCGCACCCCTGTACCTGTACTCCCAGCGGCTCAACCTCGGCATCGTCCGCACGGCCGAGAACGCCTGGTGGTCCCTCGCCCCCCACGACGTCTCCGTCGCCTGCCACCTGTTCGACGCCGAGCCGGTGACGGTGAGCGCGACGGGGCAGGCCTACCTGCAGCCGGGGATCGCCGACGTCGTCTTCGCGAGCCTCAAGTTCGCGGACGGTCGCCTCGCCAACATCCACGTCTCCTGGCTCGATCCGCACAAGATCCGCAAGGTCACCCTCGTCGGCGCCCAGAAGATGGTCGTGTTCGACGACATGGACGCCTCCGAGAAGATCCGCATCTACGACAAGGGCGCCGAGGTGCGCACCAGCGTCAGCTACGAGGAGGCGATCACTTTACGCACCGGCGACATCCTCATCCCCAAGGTGCCCGCGGCCGAGCCCTTGAAGCTCGAGTGCCGCCACTTCGTGGACTGCATCCTCCAGGACCGGACCCCGCTCTCCGACGGCCACGACGGCCGGCGCGTCGTCCGCATCCTCGAAGCCGGCGATCGCTCCCTGGCTCAGGGTGGCGCACCGGTGGCGATCTAGGACCAAAGGACCGGCAATCCCGCCGCCTGGTAAGGAAATCACGATGGACGAGAAGGCTTTCTTCGCACACCCCACGGCGATCGTCGATCCCGGCGCGCAGATCGGCCAGGGCACCAAGATCTGGCACTTCGCGCACGTCAGCGCCGGCGCCCGCATCGGCGAGCGCTGCATCTTCGGCCAGAACACCTTCGTCGCGGACGACGTGACCATCGGCAACAACGTCAAGGTTCAGAACAACGTGGCCATCTACGCCGGGACGACGGTCGAGGACGACGTCTTCCTCGGCCCGAGCTGCGTGCTGACCAACGTCACCAACCCCCGCTCCCAGGTCCTGCGCCACAGCCTCTACGAGCCGACGGTGATCCGGCGCGGCGCCTCCGTGGGGGCCAACGCGACCATCGTCTGCGGCGTCACCCTCGGGCGCTACTGCTTCGTCGCGGCCGGCGCGGTGGTCCCCAAGGACGTGCCGGACTACGCCCTGATGGCCGGCGTGCCGGCGCGCCAGGTCGCCTGGTTCTCGCGGCACGGGCACAAGCTCGCGCACCCCGGGCCGGACGGCTGCTACGTCTGCCCCGAGAGCGGCTACCGCTACCGGGAGGTCGCGCCCGGCGTGCTGCGCTGCCTCGATCTGGACGAGGAGCAGCCCCTGCCCGCGGCGCTCAGCCAGGGCCAGGTCGCCTACGATGCGTTCAAGGCCCAGCCGGCGGTCGTGGCCGCCCCGCCCGCAGAGCCCCCCGTGACCTCCGTCCCGCTGCTCGACCTCAAGGCCCAGTGGCGGGGTCTGGAGGCCGAGGTGGTGCCGGCCTTGCTGCAGGTCCTCGAGTCCGCGCAGTTCATCAACGGCCCGGCGGTCAAGCAGCTCGAGGCCGCGGTCGCCGAGTACAGCGGCTGCGCGGCCGCGGTGGGCGTGGCCAGCGGCACCGACGCGCTGCTCTGCTCCCTGATGACGCTCGGCATCGGGCCCGGGGACGAGGTGCTCACCACGCCCTACACCTTCTTCGCGACCGCGGGGTGCATCGCCCGCACCGGCGCGCGCCCCGTGTTCGTGGACATCGAGGCGGACACCTACAACCTCGACCCCGCGCTGCTCGAGCGGGCGGTGACCTCCCGGACCAAGGCGATCATCCCGGTCCACCTCTTCGGCCAGGTCGCCGAGATGGATCCGATCCTGGAGTTCGCGGCGCGCCACGACCTCTTCGTCATCGAGGACGCCGCGCAGTCCATCGGCGCCCGGTACAAGGGCCGGCCCGCCGGCTCCCTGGGCACCGTCGGCTGCCTGAGCTTCTTCCCCTCGAAGAACCTCGGCGGTTTCGGCGACGGGGGCATGATCGTCACGCAGGATCCCGAGCTCGCCCGGAAGCTCGCCATCTTCCGCAGCCACGGCTCGAGCCCGAAGTACTATCACAAGTGGATCGGGGGGAACTTCCGTCTCGATACCCTGCAGGCCGCGGGGCTGCTGGTCAAGCTGCCCCACCTCGAGGGCTGGTCCGCGCAGCGGCGGGCCAACGCCCAGGTCTACGACGAGCTGCTCGCGGACCTGCCCGAGGTGGTCCGGCCGGTGATCCGGGAGTACAACACCTCGATCTTCAACCAGTACGTCATCCGGGTGCCCGCGCGGGACGCCCTGCGGGACCATTTGAAGCAGCGCGGGATCGGCAACGAGATCTACTACCCGAAGAGCCTCCACGAGCAGGAGTGCTTCCAGTACCTCGGGTACCGGACGGGCGACTTCCCCGTGAGCGAGCAGGCTGCGAGCACCTCCCTGGCTCTGCCCATCTACCCCGAGCTCACCCGGCGGCAGCAGGAGTACGTCGCGGCGGCGATCCACGAGTTCTTCGCCCGTGGCTGAGCCCGTCGGGGCGGTCCGGCGCGTCGTCAGCGTCGTCGGGGCGCGGCCCCAGTTCGTCAAGGCCGCGGCGGTCTGCCGGGCCGTCGCCCGGCACAACCTCCTCGACTCGCCGGTGCGGATCGAGGAGCGGATGGTGCACACCGGGCAGCACTACGATCCGCAGTTGTCCGCGGTCTTCTTCGCGGAGCTGGGGATCCCCGCGCCGGCCGAGAACCTCGGCGTCGGCTCGGGGCCCCACGGGCAGCAGACCGGCCGGATGCTGGAGCTGCTCGAGCGGCTGCTGCTGGCCGAGCCTCCGGACTGGGTGCTGGTCTACGGGGACACCAACTCGACCCTCGCCGCGGCCCTCGCCGCGGCGAAGCTCAACCTCCCGGTCGTCCACGTCGAGGCGGGGCTGCGCTCGGGCAATCTCCGGATGGCCGAGGAGCAGAACCGGATCGTCGCGGACCAGCTCGCCACCCTGCTGCTCTGTCCCACCCCGGTGGCGGTCGCGAACCTCGCCCGGGAGGGGCGGGTGCAGGGCGTCGAGCTGATCGGCGACGTGATGTACGACTCCCTGCTGTACCATACCGCCGGGGCCGACGCGGGCACGGCGGCGACCGTCCTCGCCCGGCTCGGGCTGCCCCCGCGCGGCTACTACCTGGCGACGGTGCACCGCGCCGAGAACACGGACGACCCGGCCCGGCTGGCGAGCCTCTTCGCCGGCCTCGCCCGGCTCCCTTACCCGGTGCTGTTGCCCCTGCACCCGCGCACCCGGGCCCGGCTCGACGCGGCCGGCCTGACGGTGGCCGACCCGGTGCGGCTGCTGCCGCCCGTCTCCTACCTCGAGATGCTGCCCCTGCTGCAGGGGGCCCGCATCGTCCTCACGGACTCGGGCGGGGTGCAGAAGGAGGCCTACTGGCTCGGCGTGCCCTGCGTCACCCTGCGGGAGGAGACGGAGTGGCGGGAGCTGGTCGAGGCGGGCTGCAACCGGGTCGTCGGCGTCGCGGGGGAGCGCATCCACGATGCGGTTGCGGGCTTCGAGCGGCAGGACGCCCGGCTCCCCGCGGACCGCCCCCGGGACCTCTACGGGGACGGGCAGAGCGCCCGCCGGGTGGTCGAGCTGCTGGCGAGCTACCCCCTGCCCGGCCGCACCGCGTAGGCGGTCCTCGCTTCCCCACGACACCCAGGCCGCGTAGGCCGTCGACACCCTGCCGCTCGTAGCGCACGCACGACCCCAGCAGGGCTGCGGCCGCGCCGGAAGGACAGCCAGGGTCCGGGCAGTGGGCCTGATCTGGGTGCAGATCATCCCGGTGAGCGAGCAGCGAGGCCTTGGCACAACTCCCCGCACGAAAAGAATTTTCTCGCAGAGCCGCAGAGCCGCAGAGGGTTCAGCGAGCTGAGCACTTCTCTCTGCGAACTCTGCGGCTCGGCGAGAGATTTTGCAGCTCGAGCCGGGTGCAGGAGGAGATTGGCAAGGAATCCGCCCACTCGGCCCGGCTGCACCCGCCTGATTTTCGTTGTCCTGTTCCCGTGGCTGGTGGTACGAAAGACCAGGACGGCCAGACAGGAGCTCCCAGAACCCGGCGTGGAGCAGCGCAGACGCGGGATCGGTGGCCGGCGGTGACGACCGGCGCCCAGCCCTCGGCGCGACTGACCCCTTTGGCCCGTCCCGGTGCGCTGCTGCTGCCTGCCCTGGTGGGTTGGCGGGTGCTTCTCGCCCACCTCCCGGCTCGGCGGTCGCGGCTCCGGCAGCGGACGCCCCTCGGGCGACCGGCTGCTGGCTCATTGACAAGTCCAGATCCTCCAAAAACTGGCGATCGGGCCTCGTGCGCGGGGAGCAGGCCCAGTCCCGGGGGCGGCCCTGGTGCAGGCCTGGTGGGGCTGCAGGGGGGCCGCCCCTCCATTTCTGTTGCTTGGACCGTGGTGGGGGTATTTCTCCTGCAGGATCAGGTACTTCTCGGCGATCGCCGGCACGAGGCGGGCCCGTGGACCGGGCGTGGGGCAGGCGCCTCGGACGTCGAGCCCGCCGGGGGATCGAGCGGGCGGATCGTCGTGGAGCAGGCCGCGAGGTAACGTCGGACTGCCCGCCGGGCCCCGCGGGCGCCTGTGCCAGATGCCGCGTGCGAGCGCGGACGGCTCGGGTGAGGCGGGTTGGGGGGCAGGTCGTGCCGGAAGCGCCGTGTCCGGCCTGCCGGACGAACGCGTCCGGGGGGCCGGACGAAACCGGCCCCGCCCGTGGCCGTCGGAGACCGGGCGGAGGCGTGCGGCCGCATCCCGGCGGGCTCGCCACCGTCACCTGGACCCGCTCGACGAGTTGGCCCGAGAGTTGCGGTAGCGCTCCTCCAGCAGGCCGGGCCCGCAGCGTGGGTGCCCTGGCCCGAGGAGGACTCCATGGCTGCCGATCCGCCGCACCCCTGGCCCCTGCGGTCCGGGCCGACCCCATCCGCTCCTGCAACATCGCTCGACCCGAGGGCGCAACCGGAGGCCCAGACACCGGCTGGTCCCAGGTCCGCACCGCTCCCCGTGGCCTCTCGCGGGGGAGCGGCCGGGCCATCCCCGGTCGTGTCGCCTGCGGGCCACGACCCCGTGCTGCCGGGCGTGCCGCTCCCGCGGGATCCGACCGGACAGGCCGGGGTCCCCAGCGGCTGCGGGTTGGCCACGGCCACTGCCTCGGCCCCGGCCCCGGGCGAGCCGGTCGCTGCCCCTCCGGCCGCGCCCCGGCTGCTGGACCGGCTGCGCGACGCCCTGCGCGTCCGCCACTACAGCCCCCGCACCGAGCAGGCCTACACGAGCTGGGTGGTGCGCTACGTCCGGTTCCACTCTCTGCGTCACCCCGACCAGCTCGCCGAGCCGGAGGTGAACTCCTTTCTCTCCTACCTCGCCCAGGTGGAGCGGGTCAGCGCCTCGACCCAGACCCAGGCGCGGGCCGCCCTGATCTTCCTCTACCGGCACGTGCTCGCCCGGCCCCTCGGCGATCTCGGCCGCGTGGCGCGAGCTCGCCAGCCGACCCGGGTGCCCGCGGTGCTCTCCCGGGACGAGGTGCGGGCGGTGCTCGCCCAGCTCGAGGGCGACTGCCGGCTGATGGCCGCGCTGATGTACGGCGCGGGTCTGCGCCTCGGCGAGTGCACGGGGCTGCGGGTCCAGGACCTGGATTTCGCCCGGGGGCAGATCACCGTGCGGCGGGGCAAGGGCGCCAAGGATCGGGTGACTCTCCTGCCCGTCTCGTTGCGCGACTCGTTGCAGGAGCACCTCGAGCGGGTCCGGCAGCTCCACCTCGCGGACCTCGCCGCGGGCTGGGGACGGGTCGCCCTGCCCGGCAGCCAGCAGCGCAAGGCCTCCGCCACCGCCCCGACCGACTGGCGCTGGCAGTGGGTCTTCCCCCAGCGACACCGTTGGCGCAACCCCCAGACCGGTGAGCAGGGCCGGCACCACCTCGACGACTCGGTCCTCCAGAAGGCGGTCCGCACCGCCGTCCTCAAGGCGGGGCTCACCAAGCGGGCCTCCTGCCACACCTTCCGTCACAGCTTCGCCACCCACCTCATCGAGGCGGGGCAGGACCTGCACACCGTGCAAGAGCTCCTCGGCCACGCCGAGATCAAGACCACCCTGGTCTACACCCACGTCCTGCAGCAAGGCGTGGCCGCGGTCCCCAGCCCGGCCGACCTGCTCTGAACGATGGAGCGGCGAAGTGCGCCGGCCCGCGTCGGCCGGCGAGCCAACCCGAAGCGGGGCGTGCGGACGACTATTTCGCCGGATTCCGGGATCTCCTTTGATCCCTGGCCAGCAACGGGTCCACTCGCCGGCGATCCAGCGGCCCCCGAGCTGAACCCCTCACTTCTCCCGATCCGCGAACCAGCCGGGGGGCACACCCTGGCCGAGGGGACGGGTGGCGCACTGGCGAGGTCGGCAGGGGGGCGGGGAGGGGCGGGAGGAGGGCAGAGTGCGGGAGCGGGGCCTGCTCACTGCCCAGGGGATGGGGACGGGGCGGCACCTTGCACCAGGCTTCTCGAGAGGGTGCAGATCATCCCGGTGAGCGAGCAGCGAGGCCTTGGCACAACTCCCCGCACGAAAAGAATTTTCTCGCAGAGCCGCCGAGCCGCAGAGGCCTCAATCAGAGTGAGCACTTTTCTCTGCGAACTCTGCGGCTCGGCGAGAGATTCTGCAGGGCGAGCCGGGTGCAGGAGGAGATTGGCCATGAATCCGCCCACTCGGACCGGCTGCACCCTTCTCGAGATCCGTCCGATCGTCCACGCAGGGAAAAGGGAAGGGGACGGGAGAGGAAACGCCGAATTCTTCTCCTCGCCGTCCAATCGGCTGTTGGGACCACCCGCTTGGTGGTCGTTCCTTACGCCTACGCCTGGTCACTTTCTGTGAGTAGTGGCTAGCGGGTGCCACGGAGCCATGTGCCGAGCTCCCAGCGGCATAGCGGTGCGGAGCGAGTCGGTGGCTGCGCGCGGGCGGGAGCGGCGGAACGGAACCTGGGCTGCGAGTCAAGGCCAAGGTTTGCCTCGGGGGAACGCAGGGGGGAAGCCGGTTCGGGAGCACCAACATTCCCGAAGACCGACTGGCTGACCGGAGGATAACCGACCAGAAATTGGACAGATTCCGACCTCCTGCCCCCCTCAGTTCCGACCAGTGGGAAGTGTCGTGCTCGTACTCTCCGACTTCTCC
>JAVEVO010000324.1:0-2918 GCA_034005005.1 Myxococcota bacterium | reverse complement strand
CGGTCAACGCGTCCGCCCGGCACAAGGTGTTCGGATCGCTCATCGTCCCCGCCAGGGACAGGGACGACCCCTCGATGATCTCGTACGGGCCCCGCGCGTTGGCGATGGGGTCCATGGCCGGCTGCGGGTTCACCACCAGCCCCTTGATGACGTAGATGTTGTACTTCGGTACGGGGTTGCCGCTCGCATCGACGCCGTCGTCCTTCACCCGCAGGGCTGCGTTGTACGTCCCCGCGGTCAGGTACTGCCAGATGGGCGCCGCGTCCTCCCGGGTCGTCCGGTAGGCCTTGCGCGCCAGGTCGGGCTCGTCCACGACGACGCTGCCCCAGGGCACCGCGTCGAAGGTGGCGTTGGTGGGCGCGGCCACGGTCTCGAACAGCCACTGGTACTCGACGATCTGGCGCTTCGGGTCCATGTGGTAGCTGTCCTGGTGCTGGAAGGTCACCCGGCCGTAGTTGGCGTTCTGGCAGCCCTCGTCCACCGTCAGGACGTTGGCCGTGCCCGCGGCCACCGGATCGGGCTCGAACAGGGTCTCCGTCAGGATCAGCCCTTCCCCCCACGCGGCCCGCAAGGTGTTGCCGCAGTAGTGGTAGCCGATGGCCGAGCTGTTGGACCACGTCTGGGGGCAGCTCCCGTCCTTGGTCTGGCTGTTGATGTGGTAGTACGAATAGTCGCGGAACCAGTCGATGGGATAGTTCTTCCCGTCGCTGTGGGTGTAGACGACCTCGGGCCGCTGCGGGTGCAGGGTGCGCAACCCCTTCTGGATCGAGAAGATGACGTAGGCATCGCCGTTGCCGAGCCCGTCGAAGCGCGCATCGGCCTTGCTGCCGTCGATCCACCAGGGCCCGTACTTGTAGTTGCCGGAGATGTGCCCCTGGCCGCCGGTACTATGGTACCACCAGTTGTCCCCGACGTAGTCGAAGGAGAGGTTGAACTTACCGACCATCTGCGCGTCGGTGTAGTTGCTCGCAGGGGAGAACGAGGTCTTCCCGGCGTCCGCGACCATGTCGCTGGTCCCCAGCCAGCCGTGCCCGACGAGCAGCCCGCCGGTGAGGTGCGGATCACGGTAGGTCCAGCCGGCCCGGTAGTGCCCGGAGCCGTTGGCGCCCGTCTGGTTGTAGATCCCGTTGGCGATGCTGTACTTGCACTCCTTGTTGACGATCACCGGCGGGTCGAGCTTGCCCATGGCCTGCTCCGCGGCCTCCAGGCCGATGAACATCCACTGCGTCGTCGAGCCGTCGAAGTAGCCGCGGTAGGTGTAGCACCAGCTCCCGTCCTCGGACCCGCCGGCGCCGCCGCCGATCTGGTAGTGACAGGAGGCATCGACCAGCTCCTGGACCACCCACTCGAGGGATCGTCCGGCCGCCGGACCGACCTGGGCCGTCGTGCCCGCCATGCCGGAGGTCGCGAGCCCGCCGAGGACGTGCCCCATGCCGTAGGCCTCCTGGAACCAGTAGCCGTGCCGGGCGTTGCTGACCAGATCGGTCTCGGGGATGGGGGTGCGGCCGTCGTTGCCCTCCGCGGTGGCGTCCGGGACGTAGGAGCTGTCGGTCAGGTTCTTGAGGACCCAGTTCATCATCCGCAGGGCGTCCTCGGCGTAGGGATCGTGATCGTAGCGGTCGTTGTTCGCGGTGACCCAGCCGGCGGGCAGGGGCTTCGCGTCGGCCTTGGTGCCGTGGGTGTAGTAGGCCTCGGTCGAGCTCTTGGAGGGGTAGGCCGGGTAGTGCCCGTTCATGGTCAGGGCCCACAAGAACGCGGCCGCCGCGGCCGAGTACTGCTGGGTGCCGCAGGAGTTGGCGCTGTCGCAGACCAGGCGCCCGTCGATGGATGCGGTGTCGTGCCCGTTCTTCTCCGCGTAGCTCTTGTGCAGGTACCAGAGCCCGTCGCCGAGGGCGACCTCCCGCTTGACCTTCAGGGAGAAGTCCGAGTCGCCGACGCAGTCCGCGTCCGTGGCGCAGGGGAAGTTCGTCACCTGGCAGTTGCCCCGGCCGTCGTCCTCCTCGCCGTTGCAGATCGCGGGGATGGCGGTGCCGTTCTGGTCCTCCTCGGGGCGGGCGGTGTAGCCGTAGCGGCTGCTGTTGTACCAGGTGCTGTAGCGGCGCCCGCGGGGGACGTCGTTGAAGAGCATGACCCGGTAGGTCCCCACCCGGCTGTCCGTCGGCTTCTTGTCGACGTCGAACGCGCAGGCCACCTCGATCGTGGCCATGAAGAGCTTGCGCTTGATCTCCACGGGCACGGTCGGCAGGTACTGCAGGCAGTCGAGCTGGTACCGATCGTCCTGGTACCAGGTCCCGTCGCCGACGTTGGCCAGGCGCGTCCGGTCGAGGCACTGGTCCGCGGCGGTGTACTCGCCATCGCCGTCGATGTCCCAGCGGAAGTAGGGCGTCGTGCCGCAGGCCGCCGGGATGTTGCGGGCGATGGCCTTGAAGCGGGTCGGGTGCTCCGGGTAGGCCATCTGGGGGATGGTCAGGTCGTGGGGCCGGTAGGGGACCGGGATGACCTTGATCTGGGCCGCGGCCGGCGCCAGCACGAGCAAGGTCGAGAGTAGCGAGCAGCAGGCCGCGACGGAGGACCGCACCCAGGAGGCCATGTTCGACTCCTTCTGCGAGGTTCGACCGTCTTGGTCGGGCAGAAGCAGCGCCCCAGACGTCCTTCGCGACCAGTATTCGGGGCCCGATCGGCGATCGAAGTCAGGTGGAGTATAGCGCGCGCTGGTGTGGGGAGGGAAGGGGCATGTCCGCGGATCACCCGGGGTGGGCGTCCGGGGAGAGACGGGTAGTCTCTTGAAACGCTTTGGGTTCTGACTAAAACCGGCGGGCGGGGGGGGCAGGCGATGGGGCGATGGGGCGATTCTCGTTCGACCGGTGTACGGATCGCCGCGTCGGCCGTGACCTGGGGACTTGGGGGGGGGGGGGGGG
>JAVEVO010000180.1:0-13502 GCA_034005005.1 Myxococcota bacterium | reverse complement strand
GGGAGCGAGGGCGAGGGGGAGGGGAGCGAGGGCGAGGGGGAGGGCGAGGGCGAGGGGGAGGGGAGCGAGGGCGAAGGGGAGGGGAGCGAGGGCGAAGGGGAGGGCGAGGGCGAAGGGGAGGGCGAGGGCGAAGGGGAGGGCGAGGGCGAAGGGGAGGGCGAGGGCGAAGGGGAGGGCGAGGGCGAGTGCCGCTACCACCAGGACTGCCCGGGGCAGCGCTGCCTCAACGGCACCTGCGCCCCCGCGGTCGCCTGCCGGACCGTCAGCGTGTGCCCGCGGGAGGACCAGATCTGCGCCGGCGGGCGCTGCTTGACCCGCTGCGAGGCCGACGCCGACTGCCCGGTGGAGGGGTGGTGCCTGCTCGGCGAGTGCGTGCCCTACACCGGCGTCATCCCCGGGGTCCCCTGGCAGCCGGGCCCGCACGGTCCGCTGCGGGCAGGGATCGGGGAGGTGCCCCTGGACTTCCCCCTGGGGATCACGCCGGCCGGCTACGGCGGGCGTCCGGGCCCCATCACCCCGTACTCGCCGGGCGGGATGGGCGGGAGCACGGGGTTGTACGATCGCCCGCTGGTGAAGGTGCTGGTCCTCGACAGCGGCGACGCGCGCGTCATCCTCGTCCGCCTCCCCCTCTGCTTCTCCGTGGACGAGCTGACGACGGCCATGGCCCGGCACGTCGCCCTGCTCACGGGCGTCGACTACTCGGGCCACTTCGTGACCTCCGCGCCCCACAGCCATAGCGATCCCGGGCGGTTCTGGAACGTCATGGCCGACCTCGGGCTCGGCCTGCTGGGGCACGGCAACTACTCGCCGGGCATCGCCGAGCGGATGGCGCGCGCCGCGGCCGAGGCCGTGGTCCAGGCTCTCGACGGGCTGCGGCCCGCGGCCTTCGGGCACGCCCTGATCACGGACTTCGACCCCGACAACCGGATCAGCTCCGACCGGCGCGAGGAGAACCCCCCCTACAAGGACTCGACCCTGCTCGTGCTGCGGGTGGACGACCTCAGCGCCGGCCCCCCCGGCGTGCCCCTGGCCGTCTGGTTCCGCCTGGCGATGCACGGCACCATCCTCATGGAGCCGCGCCTGTCCGGCGACGCGCCGGGCGGGGCCGAGATGGTCACCCGGGACCTCCTGGAAGCCCACTTCGGTGTGCCGCTCTCGGTCGGCTTCTTGCAGGGCAACGCCGGCGACGTCTCGCCGCGCGGCGACGACATCGGGCACGAGGGCGCAGCCCGGCTCGAGCTGATCGGGCGGCGGGTCGCGGACTGGGTGGTGCCCCTGGCCGAGCGCATCGAGCCCGCCGCGGACGTCCCGCTCGGCCTGGCCGTGCGGCGGATCCCCTTGAGCCGGGAGGCGCTCGGCTACGAGCCCGGCGAGTTCTACGCGGAGCCGCGCTTTCTCGGCGATCCCGCGGCCGGGGAGTACCGCTACGGGGCCCTGCAGTGCGTCCCCGAGGGGGATCGGGATCCGGCCACGCGCTACGAGGACGGGCGCCTCGGCTGCGTCTTCGACATCGAGGAGCTGAACCTCCGGCGTCCCCTGGTCCAGGGCACCAAGACGGTGATCAGCGTCCTGCGCCTCGGGTCCTTGCTCGTCGGCACCCTGCCCGGGGAGTCCGTGGGGAGCCTCGGCGCGCTCCTCGAGCAGGAGCTGCGGGAACTGCCCTGGGACGGCGAGGTGACGACCTTCGGCTACTCGCAGGACCACAACCTCTACCTCGTCACCGCGGACGACTGGTTCCAGGGCGGCTACGAGGCGGGCATGAACCTCTGGGGCTGGAAGCTGGGCGAGCACGTCGTCCACCGCACGGTCGACCTGGCGCGCCAGTTGCTGCCCGGCGCGCCCGACGATCCCTTCGTCCCCCTGAAGGCGCCCTGGTACGGCGATCGACCCGAGCTGTACCCGCTGCCTCCTCCCCAGCCGACCGTCGGCCAGCCCGGGGAGATCCTGCAAGAGCCCCCGGCCGAGGTCTCCCGGCTCGACCTGGTGGACCTCCGCTTCCAGGGCGGACATCCGGCCCTGGACATCCCCCACGTGGTGCTGCAGCGCTGGGACGGCGAGGCCTTCGTCCCGTTCCGGCTCCCCGGTGGGCGGATCTACGACGACCGGGACTACCGGATGGTCATGGACTACCTCGGGGATTTCGCGGCGGGGCCGCAGGTCTGGTCCATCCGCTGGGAGGAGCGGGAGGATTTCCCGGCCGGGCGCTATCGCTTCGCGATCACGGGCCAGGCGCTGCTGGGCGAGGAGGTCCAGCCCTACACCGGCGCCAGCCGGGAGTTCGTGCTGACGCCTCGGCGGATGCCCCTCCCCGGACCGGAGATCGACGGGCCCGGCCGCACCGTGCAGGTCCGGCTGCTGTACCCGCCGACGCCGACCGACGACGATGGGGTCAATGATTTCGAGACGTTGCACCTTCTGGGCCACCGGCTCCGCTCCCTCGAGGTCGACGGCCGCTTCGGGGCGCCCGCGCCCGTCACGGCGACGGTCGAGGTGCAGGTGCGCGATGGCGAGGGGGCGGCCGTGGCAGTGACGGACGTCCAGCTCCAGCGGACGCGCTACACCGCGCGGCTCGTGACGCGGCGGGCGCAGGGGGTGGAGCAGGTGGTGGAGCACCCGGACAAGCCGGCCACCCTCTTGACCGCGAGCTTCGCCGCGGGGGGAGGGCCGCCCTACCAGGTCGCCCGGGTGGAGGTCCAGGACGAGTGGGGGAACCGCTGGGTGTACGGCGAGTAGTCCGACTGGAATCTTTTGACCCCGGCGGTCGCCTGCGGCCGGGAGCCTTCGCGGACCCCTCGCAACCTAGTACCTCGTCACAGGGATTCTGATCAGTTGCTCTGGTGGGTGCCGGCCTCCGCGCCGGCACCTGCGCGACCGGCGCGGAGGCCGGTCGCCACCCGAAGCTCAACCGGTCATCTTCGCTGTGTCGAGGTACTAGGTAGACCCCGGTGTCGGGGCGTCAGGAGCTCAGGGGGCGCTGCTCGCTCTTCACCAGGACCGGACGACCCTCGCGCTGACACCAGCGCAGCAGCTTCGCCTCGCCCGTGCCCTGCGCGGGCAGCGCGGTCAGCTCGAGGTAGGTCAGGGGGCAGTCGCAGCGGTCGCCGTGGAGGGGCGCGGGCTCGTCCGGCAGCAGCCAGGAGCCGCTGTTGGCGAAGGTCGCCTCGTCGCTGAGCCGCGTCAGCTCCGCCTTGTGGCTGTGCCCCATCACGACGAAGGGCGTCTTCACCACCGGCGCGATGCGGCGGGCCGCGAGGACCAGGCGCGGGCTCACCTCGGTGCTCCCGCGCTTGGTGGAGAAGAGGTGCAAGGCCAGGGCCGTGCCGCCGAGGATCGCTGCGCCGCCCAGGACCTTGCGGGGCCAGCGGCCGGGGGCGAGCAGCAGCCAGGCCAGCAGCAAGAAGGGGGCGGCGACCACCGTGAGGATGGTGTCGAGGAACATGGAGGAGAGGATCGCATCGTAGCCGAGGTTCGCAGGCCGGGCAGCCAGCCCGGCGAGGGCCTGGAGCGTCGCCGGCGACAGCCCCTGGCGCCCGGCCTCACGCAGCAAGGCCGCCTGGAAGCGCTCCTCGAGGCTCGTCGGATCGGCCCGGCGCACTGCCCGCCAGTAGCCGACCTGCTCGCGCACCGCCCGGGCGTAGGCCCGGATCAGCTCCCAGGCCTTCCCGCGGGGCAGCCGCCCCATCCAGCGCAGGTAGTCGCCGAAGGAGAACTCGTCCTTGTCGTGGCTGCGGACCCCCCGCACCTGGGCCAGGCCATAGCGGATCAGGATGGAGGTCGAGGAGAGCTCCATGAGCTCTTCCTGGCCAGGCCGCAGCGGGTACAGGGGGCGCAGCAGGGCGCAGTAGGCGTCGTACTGGTGCCCGTGCTGGATGTGGACCAGCCCCGGGACGTGGAAGAGCCAGGGGGAGAACTCGATGCGCGCGACGAACTCGGCGGGCGTGATTCCCTCGACCTCCTCGCCGCCGAAGTAGGCGTCGACCAGCCGCTCGACCAGCTTCCCGTGGACCGCGGGCCAGTACAGCTCCGCATCGTGGTTGCCGGCCATCAGCAGCAGCCGGTTGCCCGAGGCGACGAAATCCGCGAGGTAGCTCACCCAGGCCGGGTGGCGGTCGAGGATCCGCTCGAGCTTCCAGGCGATCCGGCTCTCGCTGTTGTCGAGGCCGCGGCGGCGCTCCTCCTCGCTGACGGCCAGCCCGTGCCGCGCCGAGGCGAGGGCGCGGTCGGGGGTCAAGGGCGCCGCGACCAGGTCGAAGACGTCCCCGGCCAGCACGAGCTGCCAGGGCAGGCCTCCGGGGCGGTAGGCGCGGTGGTACTCGAGGAAGCGGCAGAACTCCCGGTCCGCACCCTCGGTGTGCTTCAGAAACTCGATCCGGCTGCGCTCCTTGGCCGTCTCGCCGAGGTGGATGTCGCTGACCACCAGCAGGTTGACGCGCGGCTCGCCGGGCGCGACCGCGGGGACCGGATCCTGGCGCCAGGGCCAGAGCCTCCCGAAGAACCCCTTGCCGTCGGCCTGCTCGCTCGCCATCGCCTCGCCCCGCGCTGCTGGAACGCTACGGGAGGTCCAGCTTCTCCCGGCAGTGATACGGGCACTCATCCACGTGCGGGCACGCGGCCCGGCAGCCGAGGGCGCGCCCGAGGTGAGCCAGGGGCTCGTCGAACGCCGTCTCCGGCCCGAGCACGGCGGCGATCCGGCGCGCCGCATCGAGCAGCTCGCGGGCGCTGCCCGCATGGGCGGTGGCGAGCAGTCCGAGGCGGTAGGCGGCCTGGCGCGCCGGGCGCTGGGGGACCGCGGCGACGCCCCGCAGCTCCGCCGCCTTCCACAGCCCGAGGAGGACCATCTCGCGGACCACCCAGTGGGGCTCGCAGCCGGGCAGCCCGTCGAAGAAGACCGTCCGCAGCAGGGTGAGGAGCTCCTCGCCGCTGGTGAGCGCGGCCAGCCGGGCCGGGAGGTCCGGCTGCGCGGCCAGCCGCTCCCGGTGGCGGAGCAGGGTCAGGAGGTTCTCGCCGAGGAGCCGGTGGCCGCCGTCGTCGTCGAAGTGGCCCAGCTCGAGCAGCAAGGGGTAGAGCGCGCCGCCGTCGGCCATCAGCCGGGGGAAGAAGCGGACCCGGTCGAGGCGATTGACGAAGCCGGCCCGGTCCGCCTCCCGCGGGTCGCCGATCACCAGGGTCGCCAGGCTGACCAGCTTCAGCAAGAAATCCTGGGGCGCCAGCTCGTGCTCGAGGGGGCTGAGGCCGAAGTCCGTGGCGTGCCGGAGCTGGCGGCCGTCGAAATCGGCCCACCAGGTGGTCAGCCGCTCGAGGTTCTCCGCGAGCTGCGTCGGTCCGAAGGGCAGCTCACGGGGGCTGGGCGGGCGCCGGGAGGGCTGGCGGACGGCGAGCTCCGCCGCCGGCGGCGCGGGCTCCTCGGCCACGACGAGCGGCGCGACGGCCGGCGTCGAGGATGCGGGGGGCTGGGCGGGCGCGGGCTTCGCCCGGGCGGCGGCCTGCAGGGGCGGTGGCTCGGGGCGGCGACGGAACCGTCGGCGCGCGGCCTCGTCGTCGTCCGCGTCGTCGCCGGCGGAGGCCGGCGGAGGGGCCGGCGCGTCGTCCACGTCGGCCGCGTCGGCCGCGGTGGGCCGGGCCGGCGTGGAGGACGGGTGTCCGAGGCTGGCCGCGAGCCGCGCGGTCAGCGCGTCCTCGTCCTCGTCGGTCGCGGCCGAGCCGCGTGCCGGCGCCTCCTCGTCTCCGGCGTCGTCCGCCCCGGGCTCGTCTCCGTCCTCGTCCTCGTCCTCGTCCTCGTCCTTGGCCTGCGCCGGCTTGCGCGCGGTGGCCTTGATCACGGCCTGGGCCAGCTCCTCCTCGTCGTCCTCGTCCTCGTCCTCGCCCTCGCCGGCCTCCTCCTGGCGCTCCTCCTCGAGGAGCGATTCCACGTCGATCTGGTCGATCCAGCGCATGGCATCCTTTCCGGCGTCCGTCAGGCCGTAGCGGATGCCGATGATCCGGATGTAGCCCAGGATCGTGACGAGCTTCAGCCAGGAAAGGAAGTCTGGACGGCGAATTTTTTGACCAGGATAAACATAGGACGTCATGTATCGGTAGAGTTCGGCGTCAGAATGCAGCCGTTCATTGAGGGCATCGAAGATGTATTTGGAGAGCAGCTCGTTTTCACGGAGGATATGCCGGAACAACAGCTCCTTCTCCACGGCAGGTTCGCGCCGGTTGTCGAGCATCTTGGATGCGAGCTTTCCCAGCTTGTAGCGCTTCTCGCGAATGATCTGATGAAAGTCCCAGAAATCGGGGCCTAGCAACTCCTTGTCCCACATCTCCTCTTCCTGCATGAACTCGCGGAGTTCACGCTGGGTCGGACGCTGCTCGTCGATGAAGATCAGGACCTTGTTCAGCTTGTCGAGGTAGTGGGCCTCTTCGACCTTCGGCAGCATGGGATAGACGAGTCGCTGTGCCACGGTTCCTCCTTCCCGATCCCTGTCCGGGCCCGAGGGTAGCGCGAAGCGCCCGCCCGGGCAAGATCCCCGGCATCCCGGAGGCCCGCCTCCTCCTCTTCCCGGGCCTCGTCGACCGGCGCCGTGGTCGGTGGGGGGGCCGCTGCTGGCCTTGCCAGGTTGCCGTCTCCTCTGCTAGGTTGTGTGCTGCCGAAGTGGGCAAGCGCGGTGCTCGTCGCGGGCGCGGCGTGCCGCCCCGAGCAGGAGGAGGTTTCACGGTGCTGCATCGCGGTCGGCTACTCCTCGCGCCGCTGGCGACGCTGGGGCTCGCCCTGGGCTTCGCGGCCATCCTCTTCCCGAGCTGCAACGAGCACGGTCTGGTCCCCTTCGACACCTACGTCAAGAAGGGTGTCTTCCAGTCCGGCTCCGTGCAGAAGAAGACCCAGTTCGACATCCTCTGGCTCGTGGACAACAGCAACTCCATGTGCCAGGAGCAGGAGAACCTCACCCGGAACTTCACCCAGTTCATCGATCAGCTCGCCGGGCTCGAGGCCGACTTCAAGATGGGCGTCATCACCACCGACGTCGAAGATTCCAATCATTCCGGCAAGTTGCAGAGCAAGCCCGCGCAGGACCTCCTCGCCTGCATCCGGGCCAACTACCACGTCGACGACAACTACTGCGTCACCGACGGCGATTGCGGGATCGGGGGCTGCCTGTGCGGCGTCCCGTTCATCCAGCACTGCGCCCAGGACGCGGACTGCCCCGCGGATCGGCCCGCGTGCGTGGCCTCCAGCGGTCAGAGCAGCCTCCGCTTCTGCTCCCGGAGCTGCGTCGCCGGCGACGAGAGCTGCCTCGATCCCACCGCGCCCAACGGCGTGTTCGTCTGCGGGCAAGCGCCGGGCCGTGACGGCAACCACTGCCTGCTGCGGACCTGCACCGCGGACCAGGACTGCCCCGCGGACGTCCTGCAGGGCAACGGGAGCGTCAAGTACGAGTACGTCTGCGCCCCCCACGCCGGCGAGCCGGGCGTCTCCTACTGCCGGCGCCAGGAGAACTTCAACTTCAAGTGCAGCCAGGGCCGCTGCCCGGCCGGCGGCGCCTGCGACCCGGTCACGGACACCTGTCCGACCTACTCGATCTGCCCGGCGCCCACCTGCGACTGTCCGGCGCAGCTCCCCCCCGCGCTGGTCATGAACAGCGCCGGCGGTGCGGTCGACCCCGCGGTGGCACGCAACTTCCGCTGCATGGCCACGGTCGGGACCGAGGGCAGCGGTACGGAGCGAGGGCTGCAGGCCATCCAGATGTTCCTCGACCGCGACGCCAAGCTCCCCGAGGCCGAGCGGTTCTTGCGCCCCAAGGCCCACCTGGTCATCGTGATCGTGGCCGACGAGGACGACTGCTCCGGCTTCGACAACGGCCGGCTCCCCAGCGATCTCGGCCTGCGCGCCTGCGTCTGGTACAAGGATCAGCTCGACTCGGTGGCCGACTTCGTCGCCCGGGTCAAGGAGGCCAAGAAGGCGCCGGCCGAGGTCGTCGTCGCCTCCATCGTCGGCATCCAGGACCTCAAGTGCGTGCAGGGCTGCCCCACCCCGGCGGGCGAGAGCTGCGTCGAGGCGAGCGGCTGCGCTGGCGAGTGTCCCGTCCCGACCTTCTGCGCCGAGCGCGTCTTCCGCTACGACGAGGTCGCCGGTCGGGGCGAGGACCCCGCCCAGTCCTGCTCCAGCCCCAACGGCCTGGCCTATTCGGGCGACCGCTACATCGAGTTCTCCCGGGCCTTCGACAACTACGGCATGGACATGTCGATCTGTCAGGCCAGCTTCGCCGAGGCCCTCGGGAACCTCGCCGACCTGATCAAGTCCGTCGACTCGAGCTACTGCTTGACCGACGGGTTGCGGAGCTGCGACGCCGACGAAGACTGTCCGGCGTCGGAGGTCCACGGGCAGGCGACCTGCCGCTCCTACTGGCGCAGCGACTGGGAGCTCGGCCGGGGGCAGTGCCTCGGGCCCGAGGGGCAACTGCTCGCCACGGTCAACGGCTGCACCAGCAACGCCGAGTGCGGGGAAGGGGGGACCTGCGACACCCGCAGCATCTGCCGCTGGGATGCGGCCCACGGCGGCAGCCCGGCCGATCTGCGGGTCTTCATCCGCCGCAGCGGCGCCACCGAGGGGGCCTTCCTCGACCCCGCCACCGACTGGAGCTTCCTCCCCGACAAGGAGGAGGGCTGCCTGGGCTTCACCGCGGGCAAGGGACCCGGCCCCGCGGACTTCATCGAGATCCAGTATGTGGCCGGGGTGAAGCTCTAGCGCGACAACAGGGGGGGTCGAGCAGCGCTCGGCCTCGAGCCAAGGACCGAGCTCTGGACCGCGGAGTACAGCGAGACGATGCCGTTTCGAACAGGACCCTCGAGCCGCCGGCCGACCCTGGCCCTCCTGGCGCTGGCCGTCCTCGCCGCACCCTCCGGCTGCAACGAGCACCCGCTCATCGATCTCTCCTCGCAGGTGAAGATCCAGCGGGCCGACATTTACACCCAGGCCAGCCGGACCGAGATCGACGTCCTCTGGGTGGTCGACAACTCCTCCTCCATGTGTGAGGAGCAGGCCAGCCTGTCCTCGCACTTCAACACCTTCGTGGAAGGGCTCGCCGGGTTGAAGGCCAACTTCCACCTCGGGGTGGTCGCCACCGAGGTCGACCACGAGCGACCGGACGTCGCCGGCCGGCTGCGCTATGCCCCGGCGAAGGTCAACAGCCAACACTGCGTCAACTACGTCGCCTGCTCCCGGGACCTGCACTGCGGCACCGGCGGCTGTCTCTGCGGGTTGCCCTGGGTCCGGCGCTGTGCGGGGGACGAGGAGTGCGAGGCCGGCGAGGTCTGTCTGTCCCACCCGCTCCCCGAGGGCGGCCGCTCCGTGCTGTCCTACTGCGCCCCGGCCTGCGGCGCGGAGGAGGAGTGCCAGGGAGGGATCTCCGCAGCGGCCCGGACCCTCCACTGCCTCGACGGGCGCTGCCAGCTCCAGCTCTGCGAAGACGACGCGGGCTGCCCGGCGGGGCAGCGCTGCCTCCCGGTGGAGAGCGAGGACGGGGCGATCAAGGCCTGCCGGCGCTTCCGGGCCCCGGGCATCACCTGCACGCCCGGCACCCGGGGGGCCCCCTGCCCCCTCGACACCGTCTGCACCGAGGCCGGCACCTGCGAGTCCGTGGGCTTCTGCCCGCCGCAGACCTGCGACTGCCCCAAGTCCCTCTCGCCGATCCTCGAGTTCGACCCGGACGCCGCCCCCGGTGCCCCCGGCCAGCTCAGCCTCGAGGAGCTGCGCCATCGGTTCCGCTGCCTCGCCCTGCTCGGCACGGACGGCAGCACCTACGAGAAGGGGCTCGAGGCCGCGGAGCGAGCCTTGACGCCGCCCCTCGCCGCACCGGGTGGTGCCAACGCCGGCTTCCTCCGCGAGGGCGCCTACCTCGTCGTGGTGTTCCTCAGCGACGAGAACGACTGCTCCGATCGGGGCAAGAGCTGCACCACCAAGGCGGACTGCCCCGACCCCGAGAACTACGCGTGCCGGAAGGACCCCGTGGACCCCAGCAAGAGCTACTGCCGGATCCCCCAGCGGGAGACGCAGGAGTGCGAGTACTGGAGCAACCGGCTGATGGATGTCCAGGGGCTGGCCGCGCAGTTCAAGGACCTCAAGGCTACGGATGCGCTCGTCACCGACCGAAGCTGCACGAAGCCGAGCGATTGCCCCGACGACGGTACCTACTGCTCACCCCGCTTCGGCAAGTGTACCCGCGACTCGGGGCGGGTCATCATGGCCGGCATCGTCGGCGACCGGAACCTCTTCTGCACCACCGGCTGTCCGGCCCCCGATGGCCGCACCTGCGAGCTGAGCGACGACTGCGCACCCTGCCCGGAGGGCCTCGTCTGCGCGGAGCGGACCTACAAGCAGGGCGTGCGGGATATCCCCCCCACCTGCCAGGATCCCACCTTCGGCTCCGCGTACTCCGGGCGAAGGTACCACGAGCTGCTCGACGAGTTCGGGGACCACGCGGTGACGCTGTCCATCTGCCGTGGTCAGATCGCGGACGCGCTCCAGGAGATCGCCGGTCTGGTGGCCTCCGTGGTCCCTTCGAGCTACTGTCTCGTCCAGCCCTTGCCCACCTGCGCCAAGGACACGGACTGCCTCGCGGGGGGGCGGTGTCTGACCGATGCGGGGACCCTCAACGGGTCGCCCCCCTTCTGCGTCTGGAACGAGACGAGCGAGACGGCTCGCCTGCAGCCCCAGCAACTGGTCGTCGAGATCCGCTCGGCCGCGGGCGTGGTGTCCCGGGTCCCCGGCGAGAGCTGGCGCTTCCACCCGAGCCCGACCACGTACACCCTCGGCCCCTCCACCGCGACCGGTGCGGGCGGCTGCATCGCTTTCGACTCGGGCGCACCGCAGGCCGGCGAGAGCCTCCTGCTGCGCTACCTGACCACGGTCACCCCCTGAGTCGTCGCCTCGCGGTTGACACCCGTCGGCTCGCGCTCCTACGCTTGATGGTTGCTGCCCGCTCCCCGTCCGGGGAGCCGGGCGGCTCGTCGGGGGCGCCGGAGGATCATGAACCCCTTGCTCCAGCGGGACGGCAAACCCCTCGTGCTCCATCTCGTGCCGCGGCAGGTCTTCTTCCTGCTCGCCGGGGTGGCGGTCTCGGCCGGGCTCCTCTTCCTGCTCGGGGTGCTCGTCGGTCGGGGCTGGCAGCCCGTGGGGCCGGTGCCCGTGGACGAGGCGGACGGTGGGCGCGTCGCGGCCCCGGTGGCGGGTGAGCCCGCGGACGCCGTGCCCGCCACCGCCAGCCGCGTCGAGCGCGTGGACGCGCCCGGGACCGCCGCTCCGGGAGGGCCGGCTCCCGCCGCGACCCCGGTCGCGACCGGCGCCGCGGCGTCCCCGCCGTCGGCCACGCCGACCCCCGGCGACGTCGAGCGGCTCGCTCGCCTCGGCGCCCGGGCCGAGGCGGCGGTCCAGGAGCTGCGCCAGATGGCCGGGACCGAGGAGGCCGAGCCAGCCGTCCGGGCCCTCGCCGCGCCTGCCGCACCCTCACCCCGGGTCGAGCCCGTGACCGCGGCCGCGCCCCCCTCCGGGGCCAAACCCGCAGCGGCGGCCGCGCCGCGCCCGCGTCCCCGTGAGGCGTCGCGACCGCCGGCCTCCCGGCGGCCGAGCTACACCTTGCAGGTCTCGGCCTTCCAGGAGCGCCGGGATGCCGAAGAACTGGTGCGCACCTTGCGCCTCGCGGGCTACAATCCCTACCTCGACGTCGCGCCCGCGGCGTCCGGTGGCTCCTGGTACCGGGTACGCGTGGGCAAGTTCGCCGAGCGGGCGGCTGCCGAGGCCTTCCAGCGGCGATTCGAGAAGAAGCAGCGGCTCGAGACCTTCATCAGCCGGATGGGCGCGCCTGCTTCCACCGGCGCCCGGAGGTGAACGTGAGGCGAGTCGAGAAACCCTGGGGTCATGAACTGATCTGGGCCGAAACGGATCGGTATGTAGGGAAGATCCTTCATATCAATGCCGGACAACGATTGAGTCTTCAGTACCACGAAAAGAAAGATGAGACGATTTTCGTACTATCTGGGGAGATGGAGCTTGTTGTCGGAAATTCTGCACAAGATTTGCAGTCGGTTGTCTTGAAGAAGAACGAATCGTACCATATTATACCCAAGACCATTCACCGAATGGTGGCGATCTCCGACTGCGACCTGGTCGAGGTCTCCACTCCCGAGCTCCTCGACGTCGTCCGGCTGCAGGACGACTTCGGCCGGCAGGGCACCTTCACGCCCTGACCGGGAGCCGCTGGCCGTTGACGGTTGCCGCGGGTCATGGGAAGAGAGAGCCATGAGCGATCCTCGTCCGTACCGTCCTGCCCGGGCCCCCGCGCGCCTCGCCGACCAGGAGAAGCTCCTGGCCGAGCGGGAGCAGAAACTCCTCGAGCGCGAGGAGGCGGTGCTCCGCCGGGAACGGGCCTACATCGGCCGGCACCTCGCCCTGGCCGAGCGGGAGGCCTCCCTGCGGATCCGGGAGGAGGCGCTGCATCGTCGCGCCAGCAAGATCGGTCCCCCGGGCGAGGTGATGGCCCGCCTGACGTCCCCCGAGAAGAGCCCGCGGGTCTTCGATCCGCGCCAGCAGAGCTACGAGGCCCTCGAGGTGGCCCGGGACGCCCGGCTGGAGGCTGTCGCCCGGCGTGAGGAGACGCTGATCGGCCGCCTGGATGCGGTGACCTCCCGGTTCCGCTCCCTCGAGCAGCAAGAGGGCATGCTGGTCTACCACGAGGAGCTGCTCCGCCTCCGGGACGAGGAGGTCTCCCGGATGAGCCAGCGCCTCGACGAGCTGGAGCAGGCCTCCCTGGCGGCGGCCCTGCCGCCCGCCCCGCGGACCCCCCGCCCCGCCTCGGCCCTCGAGACACCCGGGGATCGCCGGGTGGACCAGTTGCTCGCGAGCAAGGCGCCGGTGGAGCAGTCCGTGCCGCCCGCACCGCGGCGGGAGCCGAGCGTGGAGGCGCCGGCCAAGGCTCGCCCGCCGCGCATCGGCTTGAAGGTCTTCATCGGCATGGAGAGCGAGCACAACTTCTACACCGGGTTCACCCAGAACATCTCCAGCGGGGGCCTGTTCATCGCCACGCACAACACCCTCGACGTCGGCCGGCAGGTCGAGCTGCTCTTCCACCTGCCCGGCGGCCAGGCGATCAGCACCCAGGGCGAGGTGGCCTGGATCCGCGACTACAACGAGCAGAACCTGGAGAGCGCACCCGGCATGGGCATCCGCTTCCTCGACCTCACCCCCAAGGACTCCGCCCTGATCCGGGAGTTCATCGCCGCGCGCGAGCCGATCTTCTTCGACGAGGACTGACGGCCAGTCGTCGGATAACTTACTGATCGGGCTATGGATTCACCCCACTAGTACCCCGTCACAGGGATTCTGACTGGTTGCCTGCTGCCGGGTGGGTGCCGGCCTATCTTAGCTCGGTCAAGGGTCTTTTTGGGCTCGGGTATTGCCTCATTATCCCACACGAATCCCGCTGTCAGGACGATCTGTACGACCGCTGACCACCCTCGCCTACACGATG
>JAVEVO010000323.1:0-2937 GCA_034005005.1 Myxococcota bacterium | reverse complement strand
AGATCGGCCCAGTCATCACTCCGAGGTTGCTCTCGGGCCAGCGTCCGAACCAGCCCCGGATGGTCTCCCGGTCGACGGTAGCGCCGTCGGCGTGGTCGATCCCGGTGCGGATCCGGGGGTGCTTGCCAGAGGACTTGCCGCAGTTTGGGGCGCCGCAGGTGCAGCGACCATCCACGATCCCGTGCAGGGGCAGCACGCGCCAGCCGAAGCGGGCGAAGGCCAGCGCCTCGGCGAGGATGTCGGGGACTGGTGCGTCGGCCTGCTGCGCGCTCACTGGCCCACCGCCCGGCGGAAGGCCCGGGCCCGGCTCCACGCCTGGCTCTGCAGCAGGCCGATCTCGGCGTCAACCAGGTCGTACACCACCGGGTCCTCCTTGCCGGGCGCCGGACGCATGATCCGGCCGATGCGCTGGATCGTCCGGCCAGCCGCCCGGGAGGGAGCCGCGAGGATCAGCGCCGACAGCCGGGGCACGTCGAGGCCCTCGTCGGCGAGCTGGGTCGCGATCAGGCAGCGGATCCCGCCGGTGCGGGCCTGCGCCAGCGCCGCCTTGCGCCTCTTTGCACAGAGCGTGCCAGTCACCGCGACTGCCGCCGTCCCGGCCTCCTGCAGCAGGGTGGCCAGCCGTTCGCAGTGCTCGACGCGGGACGAGAGGACCAGCACCGTCTCGCCGGAGCGGACCAGTTGCCCGGCCAGGTCGACGATCTGGGCGTTGCGATCGGGGTCGTCGACGAGGGCCGAGACCAGCCCGCTGTAGTCGGCCACCGGGTCGCCGTCCCAGCGGAAGCCGGTGCGGAGCGCGACGCGGCGGGGGGCCACGAGGGCGCCGCAGTCGATGAGCCGGCCGCGCTCGACAGTGTGGAGGATCGGCCCGAAGGTCCAGCCGAGCAGCGGGGTTAGGCCGTCGTCCCGCTCGGGGGTCGCGGTGAGGCCGTAGCGGTAGCGGCAGGAGAGCAGCGCCAGTAGCCGGCGGTAGGTGCGGGCGGGGCCGTGGTGCGCCTCGTCGACGATGACCACCCCGAAGCCGGCGCCGAAGCGCTCGACCTCGGCTGCGCTCCAGCGGTCCAGGGTCTGCACGGTGGCCACGGTGACCGGCTGCACATCCCGCTTGCCGCCGCCGACCACCCCGGCCTCGAGCCCGAGCACGGTGCGGATGCGCTCCCGCCACTGGTCGACGAGATCCTGGGTATGGACGAGCACGAGCGCCGAGCGGCCGAGCCGCTGGATGGTGGCCACCCCGATCTGGGTCTTGCCCGCGCCGCAGGGGGCCACGCCGAGCCCCTGCCGGGCGGCGCAGAGGGCGTCGACCGCCTCGGCCTGGTAGTCGCGCAGGGGCTGCCGGAGGTCGCCGACGATGAGCGGCGAGCCGAGCCCAGAGTAGTCGACCACTTCGACGGCGAGGCCGCGGGCCTGCAGGTAGCCGACGAGCCAGCCCTGGCAGCCCCGGGGCAGGTAGAGGGCCTGCTCCTCGATCTCAGTCGCGTGGATCAGCTCGTCCAGCCGCCCGGTCCAGCGTCCGGCCTTCTGGGCCGCCAGGTACTCGGGATTGGGAAAGCTGAGCTCGTTTTGGATGCTGGCCAGCACCCCCGGCGACAGGTCGCGGAGGTCGAGACGAAGCTCGGAGGATGAAACGATGATCATGGTCTACACCTCGGTCCGTTGCGGGTGACGCGCCGAGGTGCTATCTTGCGTGCAGGTGCTCACGGTGCCATCCCACCGTCGGCGCTGAGAGAGGCTCGGGGCGCCATCCCCGGGCCTTTCGAGTCTCTGAGCCTACCACGTCCTGATCTCCGTCGCAAGCCCGATCTCCGCTCACCCCATAGGGGGTGCTAGTCGTCATCCCCCCGGTCCACCGTCCCCGTCATCCACCCGTTCGTCTCCCCGAGCGTCGCCCGTCGGGCCGCGGCCTCCAGCCCACGGATGCCGGCCTCCTCGTTCTGGCGCCGGAGTTCGTTGTTCGAGGGCCACTTCCCGGCGCCCGGGATCGGCGGATCGGGGATCCCGCGCTCGGCCCGGTAGCGGGCGACCTGAGCCACTGTGGCGTGCAGGCTGCGGGCGATGACGTGGTCTGGCGTCTCGCCTAGCCGGTAGCAGGGCCGGAGCGCGTGCCATGGGATCTCGTCGTACCTGCGCCGGCGGTCACCCTGGGCGTGGGGCTTGCGGCGGGTGCGGGTCACGGCTGCACCCCCATCCGCTCGGAAAATAGGTCAGTCTGTACGCTCATTTGGGGCCGCAGGCAGGCCGGTGAGAACCAGACCCGCTCCCGGGTCGCGTTGGCCCGGCCCCGCTCGTTGCCCTGGCTGCCGTAGCCGCCGGCCGCCTTCCACACGACGCAGTCCCAGGTGTCAGGCATGGTGTGTTCGCCCTCGTAGCCGCAGAGGGCGATCCGCAGCAGGGGATCGTCCCCGTGTTCGATCGCCCAGGCCCGCACGTCGTTGGCCACGGAGCCCGAGTCGCAGCCGTAGAGGTCCGCCTGCCGGCTGTCGTCGTCGGTGAGGTAGGGCGGGTCGAGCAACACCCCGGTCACGCCCAGCCGGCTCGTCGGGCTCGGGCCGAGCACCCGGGACCAGTCGCCGCAGCAGACCCGCACGCCCCGGAGCCGGTCGGCCAGGGCAAGGAAGTAGTCCAGGATCCCCCTCCCCGGGTCGCCCAGGTGGGGGAGCTGCTGCGAGGGCCGGTGGACGCCCATCCCCGGGTTGCCCAGGTGGGGGAGCTGCTGCGAGGGCCGGTGGACGCCCATCCCCGGGTTGCCCAGGTGGGGGCGCTTCTGCGAGGGCCGGTGGACGCCCATCCCCGGGTCGCCCAGGTGGGGGAGCTGCTGCGAGGGCCGGTGGACGCCCATCCCCGGGTTGCCCAGGTGGGGGCGCTTCTGCGAGGGCCGGTGGACGCCCATCCCCGGGTCGCCCAGGTGGGGGCGCTGCTGCTTGACCTGTAGCTGAC
>JAVEVO010000322.1:0-2967 GCA_034005005.1 Myxococcota bacterium | reverse complement strand
CAACCCCTGGCGCGGGTCCCGGCAGCCGCCGCCGACGAGGGAGAGCCCCAGTAAAAGCGAGACGGACGAGACCAGGACGCGGTCGACCATGACCTTCGTACCTCCTCCGTGCATCGTCACTCCCCGACCCCTCCGGGGTGCCGCCCCGGGGGGAGGGAGGGGGTCGCGGCCGCGTCGGCCGCGGCCAGCAGCTCGCCGGTCGGGCCGTAGGCCACGAGCTGGAAGGGGTGCTCCACCCCGTACAGCGGGCCGGACGCGGTCGACGCGACCCGGTTGGCGCCGACCAGGCAAGGGCGCTCGCTGCCGAGCAGCCGGGAGAACCAGGGGCGACGCAACGCCGCGGGGAGCGCGAGCTGCTCCAGCAGCCGCAGCCCCGAGTGCACCGACGGCAAGGTCTCGACGAGGGTCGCGGGCTGAGTGCCCCCGTAGAAGAGCTGCCGCGCCTCCTCGTCCAGCGCAGGTGCGGGCCCCCGGTCCACGGCGAGGCGGCCCTGGAGCTGATCGTAGGCGAGCCCACCTCTCCCGTCGATCACCAGGTGCTTGTAGTGGGTGACCCCGGGGAAGGCGGTGGCCACCAGGTGCGGGATCCCGCGCCGCCGCAGCTCCCGGGTGAGCAGGTAGTCGTCGCCGAGGGGGCTGCGACCGACGCCGACGAGCACGAGGTCCGGCCGGAGCTCGTCGAGCAGCCGGGTGTACGCGTCGACGCTCGCGGGATCCTCCAGGGTCGCGTGCAGGGGACACGCCACGAGCCGCGACCGCCAGTCGTCTGCGCGTTCCGGGCCGGCGCGCCGGGACAGCTCCTCGATCAAGGCGAAGGGCTTGAGCTGCCCCTCCACCAGCGCGGTGCGGACGAGCTGCCGCACGGGGTTCTCGACGGAGAAGGCCTTGCCGTCCATCAGCCCGAGGGTGCCGAAGCGGGCACCGAGCTCGGGCAGCCAGTTGGACGCGGTGCCGCAGCCGATCACGAGCAGCCGCTGCCGGCGCCACAGCCCCTGCCGCACGGCCTCGTCGTCGGGGCGAGGCCAGGGCTGCCCCAGCATCCGGGCGAGGGACTCCCGGGCGGAGGGCGGGACGAAGGTCACCTCCCAGGGCCAGCGGGGGCTCCCCCGCAGGATCAGGGTGGCGCCGACTCCCAGGGTGCGGGCCTGCAGGTCGGGCGCCTCCCGGCCGCTCCCCTGCAGCAGCAGCAACCGCCCGACGGCCGCGGCGAGGTCGCCCGCGTCGAGCAGGTCGAGGCGCCGGGCGGGGGCTCCCGGCGCGAGGCACGCGGCCGCGGCCAGCAGCTCCAGCAGCTCGGCGGGCGGCGGGGGGAGGGTCGGGTGACCGAGCAAGAGCCCCGTGGCCGCGCCGCCCTCGAGGACGAGGGCCGCGGCCGCGGGCACCTGCGCGGCCGCGGCCGCGGCCAGCAGGGCCGGACGCGACGTGAGCAGCAGGTCCGGGGAGTCGGCCAGGGGCTCGTCCACGACCCGCAGGTCCCAGCGGTCCTCCCACTGGTTGTGCTCCCGCAGGTGGGCGAGCAAGGCCTCCCCGGCGCGCCAGCCGATCCAGCGCTCGCCGAGCGCGACCGCCAGCGGGCTGCCGACCGCCACAAGAGGCCCCGGGCAGACCCGCCAGGACAGCACCCCGCTGCGCGCCAGGGCATCGACCGCCGTCGCCAGGAGCTCGGGGCAGGTCACCCCGACCCGCTTGCCGTGGAGCAGGCCGCCGACCACGGGGCGAATACGCTGATAGTACCGGTCCCGCAGCGAGCCCTGGGAAGAAAGGCTCACGGTTCGGCCTCCTCCGCGAGCGCAGCCACCAGGTCGAGGTCCTCGATATCGGCCACGGGGGGCAAGACCCGCTGGAGGTGGAAGCGGTCCCGGGCTGCATCGACGACCTCGAGGATCCGCACCCCGGCCGCAGGCAGATCCGGGGGCAGGCAGAGGACGCGCCAGGCCTGGCCGGCCGGCCGCACCAGCAGCCGCCGCCACCCCCGGGGGAGCAGGTTGCGGCTCACCTCCCAGCCCTGGCGACGCAGGCGGGCCTTGGTCCGGTCGCACCACGCCGCCCCGGCCGCGCTGCGCCAGTAGGGCGGGGCGAGCGCCCGGACGACGGCCGGATCGTCATCGGGGACGACCACGCCGTCCGCGAACCGCCGGATCTCGCCGGCGAAATCGACGCGAAAGCAGGCGAGCCGCCAGGGATCGCCCGGATACAGCACGCCGAGGAGCGCCGCGGCGAGTCCCCGCTCCTGCCACCAGGCGCGCGACGCGGGCCGCTGCACGTTGCAGCTCACGTCTCCGGCCGAGAGGAAGTCCCCCCCGGGGAATGGGTGGCTGTGCAGCTTGGTCAGCAGGGCCAGCCGGGGATGCTGCCGGACGAGCTGTTCGGCCTGCCCCTGCAGCACCCGGGAGGCCTCCCCGGCCGCCGTGGGGAAGAAGCGGACGTGGGTCGGCCCCGCGTCCACCGCCTCGGGCGGCGGCAGCAGCACGTCGGTGATCACGAGCTGGGAGACCGCGTCCCAGTCGAGCTCCTCGAGGGGCGAGACCGCGGGCTCGGGGACCAGGGCCGCGAGGGGGTAGAGCACGGCCTCCGCGGGCCGCCGCCGCTCCGCCTCCCGGGAGATCCGCTCCCAGGCCCGCTGGGCGACTAGCAGGCGGAGCATTCCGCCCAGAGCTCCTCGAAGCGGGCCAGGGAACCGGCGCGGCCCGCGACGTTGTACAGCACGTGCAGGCTCAGGCCGAGCTCGCGCAGCACGCCGTCGAGGGTCCCCGCGGCGGCCAGGTCCGCGACCATCAGGTCCAGGAGGATGCGGGGCACGATGCGCTGCTGCAGCACCGTGCGGACGCTGACCTTGGGCCAGGTGGCGGAGTTGCACAGCCGCCAGCGCGTCCCGGGGTAGACGTGCTCTTCGGGGATGCCGAGGATCTCGAAGTAGTCCTCGTGGACCATGACCATCGGCTCTCCGTGCGGGAACGTAGCAGGACA
>JAVEVO010000179.1:0-13726 GCA_034005005.1 Myxococcota bacterium | reverse complement strand
GCACCCCGCCAGCCTCGAGGCCCCCCTCGCCGGGCCCGCGCACCCGAGTCGGGAGGCCTGCGCGGTCGATGGTGGCCCCCTCGACCCGCGCCAGGCGGGCGCGGCCCTCGACTTCTTGCTGCTCGTCGGGGACCCCTGGGACGGGGTGCCCGTGTCCCCGCTCGAGGCGGCCCCGCTGGCCGCCGAGTTCGCGGATCACGCCAGCGATTTCGACCTGTTCGAGATCTCGGCCCTCTGGGCGCGAGGCCACGGTGCCCGGCCCGTGCTGCTCGCCGGCTTCTCGGGCGACGCCCAGCTCGCCGGCGGCGCGGCCGCGGGTGAGCTCGTCCAGGCGGGGGTCTGGAGCCGGACCCTCCAGGCGGCCCAGGCCCTGGCCCTGTCCGGGGTGGTGGGGAGGAGCTGGCGGGACGCGGGGGAGGAGGCGACCGGCTTGCTGCGCGCCGACGGGACCCCGCGCGCCGCCTTGGCGGTGGTGACCCAGGAGGGGACGGGACTGCGGACGCCATCCGCATGGAGCCCGGATAGCTGGGTCGCCATCCCGCGGGAGCGGGTGCACCTGCTCGCCGAGGCCGTGCTGCTGGCCCACCCGTTCTACCTGCCACTGCGCACGGGAGGGAAGCAGCCGGCCGCGACGAGTTGCCTCCTCGAGCCGCCGCAAGAGTGCCTCGAGGTGCGGGGGTGTGCCGATCTCTGTGGCGTCGACCCGGGCGACGCCGGCGAAGGGGAGGGTCGCTGAGCGATCCGACCAGGATGAGGGGTGGACCATGCCGCTGCGACGGGATCAGCGTGTCGCCGTGCTCGTGGACGTGCAGAACCTCTTCTACGCGGCCAAGCACGTCCTGGGAGGGCGCATCCACTACGAGCGCCTGCTCCATGTCATGGTGGGCGGCCGGGGCCTGGTGCGGGCCTTCGCCTACGTCGTGCGCGACCCGGACGTCGAGATGGGCAGCTTCCTCAACGCCCTGCACGGGTGCGGCTTCGACCTGCGCGTGAAGACCTCCCGCAAGCGCCCGGACGGCACCACCCGCGGCGACTGGAGCGTCGGGATCGCGCTCGACGCGCTCGCGCTCGCTCCCCGCATCGATACCCTGATCCTCGCCTCGGGGAACGGTGAGCTCGTCCCGGTGGTGGAGCGGGTGCGGGCCCTCGGCGTGGCGACCGAGGTCTGGGGCGTGGAGCAGGCCACCGCCGTGGATCTGCTCGACGTCGCGGATCGCTTCGAGCCCATCACCGGCGAGCTGCTCTACGTCTCCACCTCCCCGGAGCCCGTCTCCGCTGCCTTGCCCGACGAGTAGTCACCCGGCCTCGCCTCCCACCGTCGTCGCCCGGCCTCGCCGCCCGCGCGGCTGTAGCAGTACAGGCAGCCCGAGCCGCACGGGTCGGCCTCGTAGCTCCCGAGATCCTCGCTGGGCAGGCAGGTGCAGGCCTGGCGCTGGCTCCGGTCGTGGTCGGCCGCGGGGAAGCGGCGACCGGCGGGGTGCAGCCCTTCCAGGACCTCCCGGGGGACGCACTGGGCCGGCTCCAGGACCCCCGGCGGCAGGAGCGCGAGGGTCTCCGGCTGCGCGCAGACGAGCAGCCGGAGCCCGCGGGGGCGGGCCGCCTCGTGCAGCCGGGCGAGGAGCTCCCGGCGCTCTGCCACCCCGGGCACGGGCAGGCCGTGCCGCCGATAGCAGTCGGCCATGGGCCCGAGCTGGCAGAACCGGGTCGGGAACGAGAGGGTGCAGCTCGTCGCGCCCACCCGGGCGCAGGCGTCGGCGATCCGCTGGAAATCGTCGAGCAGGTCGACGCGGGGCCAGACCGGGTCGCAGCGCCAGCGCAGGCGTGCCGGCTGCCCCCGGAGCGGGCCGGCGACCAGCGCGGGCAGCAGCCGCAGGATATCGGCCGTGGGGGGGACACCGGGCTCGATCCGGCTTCCGCCCAGCCCGGTGATCGTGAGCTGCAGCACGAGGTTGCCGACCTCGTCGGCCAGCCGCGCCAGGCCGGCGTGCTGCAGCAGCGCGGCCGGGCGCTTGGTCCAGAGCACCAGCCCGTACAGCTCGTAGCGGCGCATCCGCCGGACCCGCTCCCGGAGCCGCTGGACCAGCCGCGCGGGATACCAGCCGACCAGGTCGGTGCGGCGGCTCGCGCCGAGGATCAGCGGGCGACGATCGGGAGGGTCGGGGGCCATGGGCGAGGAGGTAGCACGGGTCCACGGCCGGGGGAAGGGGGAGCCGCGCCCGGTCACGGCGGGACCCGGGAGAGAAGTGCGGAGCGCGGCCGGCGTTTCTGCTACTCTGGGAGAGGCCATCGACCGGGGAGGTTGGGGATGCTTGGTCGACTCACCCGGGAGCGGGGCCTCCCGCTGCTGCTGGTCCTGCTGCTGGCGGCCTGCGCCGAGCAAGCGGTCGCGCCACCCACCGGTGATCCCGACCTCGGCGGCGGCGGGGACCTGCTCCGGGGGGCGCCCTGTCGCGTGGGCGAAGCCGCCTGCCAGACGGGCCTGGAGTGCCGGGAGGGGATCTGCCAGCTCCTCGTCCCCGTCGGCGAGGAGTGTGGTCTCGCCCACGCCGCGGCCTGCCAGGCGGGCCTCGTCTGCGAGGCCGGGCGCTGCGTCGCGTTGCCGGGGCTGAGCGACGCCTGCGATCCCGCAGCCCCGCCGAGCTGCGCGCCGGGGCTTCGCTGTCTCGGGGAAATCTGTAGTATTCCCGCAGAGTTGGATCAGCCCTGCGATCCCGGCGAGCACCTCGTCTGCGTCCCGGGGCTGTACTGCGTCGCGGGGAGCTGCCGCCGGGAGGCTGCGGCCGGTGCGGCCTGCGGGCCTGCGGCCGAGGGGCTGCCGTGCGCCTCCGGGCTCGAGTGCCTCGACGATCGCTGTGTCCTGCTGCTGGCCGTGGGCGGGGACTGCGCGGACCCGCAGGTCACCGCGTGCCTGCCCGGCCTCGTCTGCGAGGCGGACCGCTGCGTGCAGGTGCTCACCGAGGGCGAGGACTGCACGGCCCCGGACACTCGCTGCGCGGACCCCCTCGTCTGCCACGAGGGGCGCTGCGTCGGCGGGCTGGGTCCCGGCGAGCCTTGCCCCGGGCCCGACGGCCTCACCTGCGCCGGCGAGCTGCAGTGCGTCGCGGGGGTCTGCGCCCTGGTCGAGCTGGCGGGTCCCGGCGAGCCGTGCGGGCCCCCGCCGGAGCCCGGCTGCCAGGACGAGCTGCGCTGCCTGGACGGGCTCTGCCGGCGGGAGCAGGGAGCCGGCCAGTCGTGCGCCGATCCGGTCACCGAGACCTGCGCCGCGGATTTGGTCTGCCTCACGGGCGTCTGCCAGCGCATCGTCGCCGCGGGAGAGCGCTGCGACGACGCGGTCCGCTGCGAGCAGGGCCTCGAGTGCCTCGACGGGCGCTGCCGGCGGCTCTTGCCCCCCGGCGGGGACTGCGCCGATCCCCGCACCAGCGCCTGCGCTGCAGGGAGCCACTGCCTCGACGAGCGCTGTCTGCAGTTGCTCGCCGCGGGCGAGGAGTGCGACAACACCCTCACCGCTCGTTGCGGTGTCGGGCTGCTCTGCTCCGCGGGCCTCTGCCGGGATGGCATCGAGGCGGGCGGGGACTGCGCGGACCCCTTCACGACGGTCTGCCTCTGGCCGCGGGACTGCATCGACGGCCTCTGCCGGAGCTGGGTCGGGCTGGGGGGGGACTGCGCGGACGCGGCCACCACCCGCTGTCGGGCCCCCTACGGCTGCGTCGCGGACCGCTGCGTGCTGCTGCAGGGCACGGGCGAGCTGTGCGATCCCGGGGTCGCCGACGACTGTCCCCCCGGGCTGAGCTGCCTCGAGGGCCGCTGCCGGATCGTCGTGGCGGCGGGCGGTGACTGCTCCCAAAGTTCTACCACTGCCTGCGTCGAGCCGCTCGAATGTATCGAAGGGACCTGTCGCGAGGTCCTCGACGCCGGGGATCCATGCGCGGCCGCCGGCGTGGCCTGCCGGCCTCCCCTGCAGTGCGTCGCGGGGCGGTGCCGGACGGTCCGCGCGGCCGGCGAGGAGTGCGGCGATCCCGAGCTGGACCGCTGCGCTGCCGGCCTGGTGTGTCACGCCGCGCGGTGCCGCGCCCCCCTGCTGCCCGGCGACGACTGCCGGGACCTCCAGACCACCTACTGCCCCGCGCCCGCGGTCTGCGACGCGGGGCGTTGCCGGCGGATCCTCGGCGCGGGCGAGGACTGCACCGACCTCCTCGCCAGCCGCTGCGGCGATGGCCTGACCTGCGACGCGGGGGTCTGCCGGCGGCTGATCCCCCTCGGCGGCGTCTGCGATCCGGCCGACGTCGAGCTGGCGCGCTGCGTCCTCGGCACCCGCTGCCTCGACGGGCTCTGCCGTCGCGAGGTCCAGGCCGGCGAGAGCTGCCTGGATCCGGCACTCACCCGCTGCGCTGCGGGCCTCGACTGCGTGTCCGGGCTCTGCCGCCAGACGGTCGGGGTGGGGCAGAGCTGCCTCGATTCCCGGCGCGTCCGCTGTGCGGCTCCCCTCGTGTGCGCCGAGGGGACCTGCCGCACCCAGCTCGGCCCCGGCGAGGACTGCCGGGATGCCCGGACCTCGTTCTGCGGGGCCCCCCTGGCTTGCCTGGAGGGCCTCTGCCTGCAGCCCCGGGGGCCCGGGGAGGACTGCGGCGATCCCCTCGCGGCGCGTTGCCGGAGCGGTCTGACCTGCCTCGACGGGCTCTGCGTCGAGGTGCGGGGGGCCGGCGGCGCCTGCGGGGACGAGCTCGCCGAGTGGGTCCGGTGTCGCGCCCCCCTCACCTGCGCGAGCGGGCTGTGCCGGCAGCAGCAGGCGGCCGGCGGGAGCTGCGCGGATCCCCGGCTCGCGTTCTGCGAGGACGGGTTGCTGTGCGTGGAGGGCTTCTGCCGGGTGCTGGCGAGCCTCGGCGAGGGCTGCGCGGATCCCTACGCGACCCTGTGCAGCCCCGGGCTGGGCTGCGTGGACGGCACCTGCCGCCACCTGGTGCCGGCGGGCGGGGACTGCCACGACCCGGCCCTGAGCCGCTGTCAGAGCGGCCTCGCGTGCCAGGACGGGCGCTGCGTGACCATGCTGCTCCCGGGGGAGGTCTGCGGGGCGGTGAACACCCGCTGTCCCACCGGCACCGCCTGCCTCGAGGGGCGCTGCCGCTTCCTGCGGGATCCGGGCGAGAGCTGCGCCGATCCCAACTCCACCGTCTGCCGGTCACCGGCCCAGTGTCGCGACGGGGTCTGCCGCCGGCCCAGCGTCGCGGGCGAGAGCTGCGTGGACCCGCGCGTCTCCTTCTGCGTCGAGGGGACGATCTGCTCGGGCGGGCGCTGCCGGACCCTCCTCGCCCTGGGGGGCGACTGCCGCGATCCGCTCACCACCACCTGCCCGGTCGGGTCGACCTGCTCGGGCGGCACCTGCCGCGTCGCGGTGACCGCGGGCGGGGCCTGCGCCGACGTCCGCACGACCTACTGCCAGCAGGGCCTGACCTGCCTCGACGGGCTGTGCAAGGCCGAGCTGCCTGGGGGCGGGAGCTGCGTCGATCCTCGGCGGGCCGTCTGCCAGGAGGGGCTGACCTGCCTCGATGGCACCTGCCGGCTGGTGGTCGCGGCCGGCGGCGTCTGCGAGGACGCGGTGGTCACTCGCTGCGCGGCCGGGCTCGTCTGCGGCAAGGACAACGGGGCCCGTCACGGGCTCGCGGCCTATCTCGACGTCTGCACCGTCCCCGGGTGTGGGGACGGCCTGCGCACCGGGGTGGAAGGCTGCGACGACGGGAACCTCGACGATGGGGACGCCTGCCGCAACGACTGCACGGTGCGGACCGTCTGCCCGCCCGCGGGCAGCAGCCCCGGCAGCGCGGATCGCTGCAGCGCGAGCTGTCCCTGCAGCCTCGGCGCGGGAGACTGCGATGACGACGGGCAGTGCCTCGTGGGGCTCGTCTGCGGGCAGCGCAACGGGGCGCGCTTCGGGCTGGCCGCCACGGTGGACGCGTGCGCGCTCCCCGGGTGCGGTGACGGCTTCGTCCGCGGGAGCGAGCCGTGCGACGACGGCAACCTGGTCGACGACGACGGCTGCCGCAACGACTGCACCCTGCCGCCCACCTGCCCCCCGGCCGGCAAGCTGCCCGGGGACCCCGGCTACTGCTCCCTCGCCTGTCCGTGCGGGGAAGGCGGGGGAGGCTGTCTGCAGGTCAGCGACTGCCGGGCCGGGCTCGTCTGCGGGCACGACAACGGCGCCCGCTTCGGCCTGGCCGCCGCGGTGGACGCCTGCGCGGTCGCGGGGTGCGGCGACGGCCTCCCCGACGAGGCCGAGGAGTGCGATGACGGCAACCTGGTCGCTGACGACGGCTGCCGGAACGACTGCACTCTGCCCCTGAGCTGCCCGCCCCCGGGCACCGTCACTGGCGACGACGACCGCTGCAGCAGCGACTGCCCGTGCGCCGCGGGGCAAGGCGACTGCGACGGGGACGGCCAGTGCCAGGCGGGGCTGGTGTGCGGCGTGGACAACGGCCCCCGTCATGGCCTGGCCGCGAGCGTCGACGTCTGCACCGTCGCGGGCTGCGGCGACGGCATCGTCCAGGCCGGCGAGGTCTGCGACGACGGCGATCTCGACGAGACCGACGGCTGCCGCAGCGACTGCACCCTCGTCGGGGCCTGTCCGCCGGCCGGTCTCACCCTCGGTCACCCCGACTACTGCAGCGCGACCTGCCCGTGCTCCACGGGCGGCGGCGACTGCGACGGGGACCGGGACTGCGTCGCCGGGCTGGTGTGCGGCGTGGACAACGGCCCCCGCCACGGTCTGCCCGCGGGCCTGGACGTCTGCACCCCCGCGGGGTGCGGCGACGGCATCGTGCAGGCCGGCGAGGACTGCGACGACGGCAACCTCGACCCCACGGACGCCTGCCGGGACGACTGCCGGCTCACGCCGCCCTGCCCGCCACCCGGCACGGTCCCCGGCGGTGCGGGGTACTGCACCGTGGACTGCCCCTGTCCGGCCGGCGCGGGCCCCTGCCTCCTGGACGCGACCTGTGCGGTGGGCCTGGTCTGCGGCGTGGACAACGGCGCCCGCTACGGCCTGCTGGCGACCCTCGACGTCTGCGCTCCCCCCGGGTGCGGCGATGGGCTACTGGGCGACGACGAGCCCTGCGACGACGGCAACCTGAACGACGCGGACGGCTGCACCACGCTCTGCCGGCTGCCCTGTCGGGACGTGGCCGTGCTCGTCGGCAGCGACGGCCGCCGGGTGGTCATCGACCGCTACGAGGCGTCGCGGCCCGACGCCAGCGCGGTCAGCCCGGGGGTGAGCGACGCCCGCGCCTGCTCCCGGGCCGGCGTCCTCCCCTGGCTGGAGGTCGGCTACGCCGAGGCCCAGGCGGCCTGCCAGGCCGCGGGTGGCCACCTCTGCACGCAGCAAGAGTGGCAGACGGCCTGCATGGGCGAGGCGCTCGCCCGACCCTATCCCTACGGCTCCTTCTGGCAGGCCGGTGTGTGCAACGGCTACCGGGGGGCGGAGAACCTCCTCGCCTCCTGCGGCGACTTCGCGGGGTGTGTCACCCCGGAAGGTGTCCACGACCTCGTCGGCAACCTCCACGAGTGGGTCGCCACGGGCGCCGCGGAGCCCTATGTCTTCGGTGGGAGCTACCGGCTGACCGCGCTGGCCGTCTCCCAGCGGCTCGACTCCTGCGGCGCCCAGATCACCGTCGTCCCGGCGGAGGATGTCGGCTTCCGCTGCTGCGGGGCGGGCGAGTAGCGCCACGGGCCCGATCCCCGTCCCGGTATTTTTCCGCTTGCTTCGATCCGATGAACCGGCAAGATGGCGCCTCGGGCGCGCGGGGATCCGTGCGTCGGTCCGGCCGGAGGTGTGCGACCATGGAGCGATTCGCCGTCCTGCGCAGCGTGGAGATCTTCTCCGATCTGGAGCCTGCCGCCCTCGAGCGGCTCGCGGCGACCTCGTGGGAGGAGGACTATAGTACTGGTGAGGTGATCCTTCGGCCCGGTCAGGTCGTGGACAACGTCACCGTGGTGGGCAGCGGCCGGATCCAGGTGCTGCACTACCCCGAGAGCACGCCGCCGCGCCAGCCCGTCCTGCTCGGCCCCCTGGAGCTCTGCGGTGAGGTCAGCCTGCTCACCGGCGAGCCCTCCATCGCCGAGGTGACCGCGATCGCCCCCTGCCGGCTGATCCGGATCCCCAATGCAGACCTGCGGCGGGAGATGGCCACCACGCCGCGGCTGGTCCAGCGGCTCGCGTCCCTGCTCGCGACCCGGCTCGCCCAGCGCGACGAGGTCGGCACCCGGCCCCTGCTCTCCGCCCTGCGGGCCCCGGGCGCGCCCGGCGAGGACCGTGATTTCGGCAGCCAGCCCATGCTGATGCTCTCCCTGAGCACCTCGGCCCTGCGCTATGCCCTGTTCGTGGAGGGCGAGCGGACGGCCGAGGGCGAGATCGAGAAGATCGCCTCCGGCGCGGCCCTCCAGCAGCACCGCTCGGCCCGGGGCAACCTGCAGCGGACGGTCGCGGCCGGGGACCACGAGGCGGCCCTGCAGGTCGTCCTCGACACCCTGCTCCACCCCGAGGTGGGCTCGCTGCAGCGGCTCGAGGAGATCCACGCGGTCGGCCACCGGGTCGTCCACGGTGGCGTGCGCTTCACCGAGAGCACGGTCGTCACGGACGAGGTCAAGGAGGAGCTGCGGCGGCTCACCTCCCTGGCTCCGCTGCACAATCCGTTGAATTTGCTGGGGATCGAGCTCTGTGAGCGGCTGCTGCCGGGGGGCATCACCCAGGTCTGCGTGTTCGACACCGCGTTCCATGCGACCCTGCCCGAGCACGTCTACCGCTACGCGATCCCCCGGGAGCTGGCCGATCGGCACCAGCTCCGGCGCTTCGGCTTCCACGGCTCGAGCCACAAGTACGTCTCCCGGGCGGCCAACACCTTCCTCGGCCACCCCGCGGACGCCGGCAAGGTGATCACCTGCCACCTCGGCATCGGCTCCTCGGTCGCGGCCATCGAGCACGGCCGCTCCGTGGACACCTCCATGGGGCTGACGCCCCTCGAGGGCCTGATGATGAACACCCGCTCCGGCGACCTCGATCCGGGGCTGGTGCTGCACCTGCTGGATCTGGGCTACGGCCGCGAGGGCATCGACCGGCTGCTCAACAAGGAGAGCGGCCTGCTCGGTCTGTCCGGGCTCTCCGGTGACCTCACGGAGCTCGAGCGGGCTGCGGACTCGGGGCACCCCGGCGCCCTGCTCGCCCTGCACGCCTACTGCTACCGGGTGCGCAAGTACATCGGCGCCTACACCGCGGCCATGGGCGGGCTCGACCTGCTGGTCTTCACCGGCTGCATCGGCGAGACCCGCTCCAGCATCCGCAGCCGGGTCTGCCAGGGGCTCGGCTTCCTCGGGATCGAGCTCGACGAGCGCGCCAACGGCACGGAGCCGGCCGGCGGCGGGCGGCAGATCCGCCGGATCTCCCGGGCGGAGGGGAAGGTGCCGGTGCTCGTGGTGCCCACGGAAGAGGACGTCGTGCTCGCCGCGGAGACGGTCAAGGCGCTCAAGCGCTCCGGGGTCACCGAGATCCTCCAGGCGCGGCGGGACAAGCACGTCCCCCTGGGTATCTCGGCCCATCACGTGCACCTGAGCCAGGCCGACGTCGACGTCCTCTTCGGCAAGGGCCATCAGCTCACCCCCTTCAAGCCCTTGTCCCAGCCCGGGCAGTTCGCCTGCGACGAGAAGGTCGAGCTCGTCGGCCCCAAGGGGCGGATCAGCCGGGTGCGGGTCCTCGGGCCCGTGCGGCCGGCCAGCCAGGTGGAGATCTCCCGCACGGAGCAGTACATCCTCGGCGTCGACGCGCCGGTGCGGGCCTCGGGGGACGTCAAGGGCTCCCCGGGGTTGACCCTGGTCGGGCCGGTGGGCGAGGTGCAGCTCAAGGAGGGCGTGATCTGCGCCTTGCGGCACATCCACATGCACCCCGACGACGCCCAGGTCTACGGGCTGCGGGACCGGGACACGGTGCGCGTGAAGGTCGGTGCCGACGGCCGGGCGTTGATCTTCGGCGACGTGCTGGTGCGGGTCCACCCCGAGTACGCCCTGGAGCTGCACATCGACACCGACGAGGCCAACGCGGCGGAGGTCGCCTCCGGGATGACCGCGACCATCGACTCGATCCAGCACCGGAAGGCTTCCTGAGCGAGTCCCCCGCGCCCCTCCCCCCGCTCCCGATCATCGACTCGATTTCGTACGGGAAGGCTTCCCGAGCGAGTCCCCCGCGCCCCTCTCCCGCGCTCTGCCGCCGCGCTGCTACTTCAACAAGGCCAGCAGCGCCCCGGCCGTGATCGCCGTCCCGATGACCCCCGCGACGTTCGGGCCCATCGCGTGCATCAGCAGGTAGTTGTTCGGGTCCTCTTCCTGGGCGACGGTCTGGGCGACCCGTGCGGCCATGGGCACCGCGGAGACGCCCGCCGCACCGATCAGCGGGTTGATCTTGCGGCCCGGCAAGCGGCTCATCAGCTTGCCGAGCAGCACGCCGCCGGCCGTGGAGAAGGCGAACGCGACGCAGCCGAGGAGCAGGATCTTCAGGGTGGCGGGCTGCAGGAAGCGCTCGCCGGCCATGGTCACGCCGACGCACAGCCCCAGCAGGATGGTGATGAGGTTGATCAGCTCGTTCTGGGCGGTCCGGCTCAGCCGCTCGGTGACGCCGCACTCGCGCAGCAGGTTGCCGAACATCAGCAGGCCGATGAGGCTGGTGGCCGCGGGGACGAGCAGGGCCGCCACCACGGTGACGACGATGGGGAAGCAGATCCGCAGCCAGCGGGGCGTCGGCGCGACGGGGTCGTCCATGCGGATCAGCCGCTCCTGGCGGGTCGTCAGCAGCCGCATGATCGGTGGCTGAATCAAAGGTACCAAAGCCATGTAGGAGTACGCGGCGACCGCGATGGGCCCGAGGAGCTCCGGCGCCAGCTTCATGGTCAGGTAGATGCTCGTCGGCCCGTCCGCGCCCCCGATGATGCCGATGCTCGCGGCCTGCTCCGGGGTGAAGCCGAGGAGGATCGCCCCGAGGAACGTCGCGAAGACGCCGAACTGCGCGGCCGCGCCGAGCAGGAGCGTCTTGGGGTTGCTCAGCAGGGGGCCGAAGTCGGTGAGCGCGCCCAGCCCGAGGAAGATCAAGGGCGGGAAGATCTCGAGCTCCACGCCGTGGAACAGGTAGTAGAACAGGCCGCCGATGGCGCCGTCCGCCGGGGTGGCCATCAGCCCGTTGAGGGGCAGGTTGGCCATCAGGGCACCGAAGCCGATGGGCACCAGCAGCAAGGGTTCGAAGCGCCGGGCGATGGCCAGGTAGAGCAGGAGCCCGGCGACGAGGATCATCGTCCCCTCGCGCCAGGTCAGGTGGGGCAAGCCGGTGGAGAGCCAGAGGTCGAGCACGGCTCAGCCCTCGGGCTCGAAATGGATCAGCGGGTCACCGGCCGCCACCGCGTCGCCCGGCTTGACGCAGACCGTGGCCACCTTCGCCGTGCGACTGGAGTAGATGTACGTCTCCATCTTCATGGCCTCGAGCAGGCAGACCGGGGCCTTCTCCTCGATCCGTGTGCCCGCGGTGACGAAGACCTTGATCACGGAGCCGGCCAGGGGCGCGGCGAGGGTGTCCTTCCCGCCACCTTTCACGGCGCCGCCGGCCGGCGGGGCCGGGGAGGCCACCGGGGCCGGGGCCGAACGTGGCGGGGGCAGGACCGGGCTCGGCCCTGCCGGCCCCAGGCCGAGCCCCGCGGCGGCCGTGCCGATGGGCTCGTCGTCCTCGAGGACCTCGACGGTGACGTCGTAGACCTTGCCGTCGACGGTGATCCGCAGCTTCTTCATCGGTTCGGACCTCGCTGGTGGGAGAGGAGGATGTCCATCCGGCCGGCCCGCCCCCAGCGCTCGTGAGCCCGCTCCCGGTGCAGGTGCACGCGGTGGATCCGCACCGGGTGTCCGAGCGCGACGAACGCCGCCGCGCTCAACGCGGCCAGGGTCGCGCCGTCGAGCTCGCCGGGGGCCTCGTCGCCCGTGTCCGTCTCGGCCGGCGGGGCCGCGCGCCGCGGGCTCGGCTGGCCGAGCCGCCGGAGCCCGGAGAGCACGAGGAAGAGCAGGATCATGCTCGTCAGCACGACGCCGAGGGCGGTGGCCGCGAGCACGAGGGCGTGGGTCAGGGTGGTGCTCATGGCCTGCTACAGGGGGATGTTCCCGTGCTTCTTGTGGGGGCGGAGGTTGCGCACCGCCTGGAGGATGCCCAGTCGCTCGATGAGCAGCCGGCGGGTCCAGCTCGGGCGGATGACGTCGTCGACGTGCAGCGCCTCCGCCGCCCGGTAGGGGTTGGCGTGCGTCTGCCGGTACTCGGCGATCTTCTGGGCGAGCAAGGCCTCCCGGTCCGCCGCGCCGGCGAGCTCCTTGCGGTGCAGGATGCGGGCCGCACCCTCCGGGCCCATGACCGCGATCTCGGCCTCCGGCCAGGCGAGCACTGCGTCCGCGCCGAGGTCCTTGGAGCACATCGCCAGGTAGGAGCCGCCGTAGGCCTTGCGGAGGATCACCGTGAGCTTCGGGACCGTCGCGGCGGAGTAGGCGAAGAGCATCTTCGCCCCGTGACGGATGATCCCCTGGTGCTCCTGGGCCGTGCCCGGGAGGAAGCCCGGCACGTCGACCAGGGTCACCAGCGGCAGGTTGAAGACGTTGCAGGTGCGGATGAAGCGGGCGGCCTTGTCCGAGGCGTTGATGTCCAGCGCGCCGGCCATCACCGAGGGCTGGTTGGCGAGCAGCCCGACGGGGAAGCCGCCGAGCCGGGCGAGCCCGATGACGATGTTCTGCGCGTAGCCGGCCTGCACCTCGAGGAAGCTCCCCGGGTCGACGAGGCGCGCGATGATCTCCTTGACGTCGTACGCCTGCCGGGAGCCCTCGGGGAGGATCGTGTCGAGGACGGGGTCGTCCGCGACCACCTCGCCGAAGGGAACGACGGGCGGGGACTCCAGGTTGTTGGAGGGGAGGTAACCGAGGAGCGCCCGGACGATCTGGAAGGCGTGGCGCTCGTCCTGCGCGGTGAAGTGGATGTTGCCGGCGATGGACTCGTGGACCGCGGCGCCCCCCAGCTCGTCCTCGCCGATGGTCTCGCCGGTGGAGGCCTTGATGACCTCCGGGCCGGTGATGAACATGTGCGCCAGCCCGTCGACCATGATCACGAAGTCGGTCAGGGCCGGCGAGTACACCGCGCCGCCCGCGCAGGGGCCCGCGATGACCGAGATCTGCGGCACGACGCCCGACAGCAGGGTGTTGTGGTAGAAGATCCGCCCGTAGCCGGACAGGGCCTCCACGCCCTCCTGGATGCGGGCGCCGCCCGAGTCGTTGATCCCGACCACGGGGATGCCGCACTTCAGGGCGTACTCCATGCAGGAGACGATCTTGCTGGCGTGACGCCCGCCCACCGAGCCGCCCGAGACGGTGAAGTCCTGGGCGAAGACGAACAGGGGCCGACCGTCCACCACCCCCTTGCCGGTGACCACGCCGTCCGCGGGCAGGGTCTGCTCCCGGAGGTCGCCGCTGGACGGGCAGGCGTACAGCCCGAACTCGACGAAGCTGTCGGGGTCCAGGAGCAGGCCGAGCCGCTCGCGCGCGGTGAGCTTGCCCTGCTGGTGCTGTTTGCGGATGCGCTCCTCGCCGCCGCCGAGCAGCAGCTCGGCGCGTCGCTTCTCGAAGTGCTGGTAGCGATCGGTCACGGTTCCTACCCTCCGGGCCCTTTGTACTCCTCTGCGGT